>JAJDAR010000430.1 GCA_029261775.1 Deltaproteobacteria bacterium
GTGCCGAGCTCGACCTTCTCGGTGATGGCCGCCACCGCGGCCAGCTGGCTCCACGCCTCCAGGATCGGGAGCTGGGGCATCGGCACGCCGTAGAGGTGGTCGCAGACCCAGACCGAATCGAAGCCGAGGCCGTCGAAGGTCACGGCCGCCTCGCGCGCCTCCTGCCAGCTGCGCTTGATCTGGGGAAGGGTGACGCCGAAGTGGAGGGGTCGGTCCATGGAGGCGCAAGGTAGGGCCGCAAGCCCCGGCCGGGCAACGCTTCCCGCCCCTCGGGCAGCTCGCCCGGGACGGCTCAATCCCGACTCGCCGCCGACCGATACGGGGCCCATGACGGATGCCCCCGCGCCTCCCCGCCGACAGGACGACGACGGCCCTCGCGCCCCGCTGACCCTGGACGAGCTGCTCGAGCAGCTCGTCCAGAGCGATCGGATCGGCGTCGAGCAGGCCCGCGACGTGACCGCTCGCGAGCGCACCCTCCACAGCCAGGTGCTGAAGGAGCGCGTCGGCTCCGTGCGCTCCCAGGCCGCTGCGCGCTACGACGTCTCGCCGGTCGAGATCTTGTCCGCCGCAAACCTCCCGGACAAGGCCCAGACCGGCAAGCGACTCAACGAGGATTCCCTCGCCCAGCACCTCGCAGGGAAGGCGGGTCTGCCGTACCTGAAGGTCGACCCGCTCAAGATCGACGGCAAGCTGGTCACGAAGACCCTCTCGCGTCCCTTCGCACGGCGCCACGCCGTGATTCCCGTCGCGCAGACGGACGTCGGTCTGCGGCTCGCCATCACCGATCCCTTCGACAGTGCGCTCCGGGACAGCCTGGCACAGCAGCTGCAGGTGCCGATCGAGCTCGTCGTCAGCTCGAAGCGGGACATCCTCGGCATCATCGACCGGGTCTACGGCTTCCGCGCCAGCGTCTCCGGCGCCCACGAGTCGCTCGGAGAGGGCCACGGAGGCGCCGCGCTGGCCCCCCTCGTCGAGCTGCGCTCGAACGACGAGCTCGCGACGGCGGGGGACGAGCACATCGTCACCGCCGTCGACTACCTGCTGAACTACGCCTTCGACCAGCGCGCGTCGGACATCCATCTCGAGCCGCGCGAAAAGGATTCGGTGATCCGCTTCCGGATCGACGGCATCCTCCACGACATCGAGCGCCTGCCGCTCAACGTCCACGGCGCGGTCACCTCGCGCATCAAGGTGCTCGCCCGGATGGACATCGCCGACCGCAGGCGACCCCAGGACGGGCGCATCAAGACCTTCCGCGCCGACCGCGAGGTCGAGCTGCGGGTCGCGAGCCTGCTCACGGCCTTCGGCGAGAAGGTCGTGATCCGGGTCTTCGACCCCGACGTGCTGATGACCGACCTCACCCATCTGGGCTTCTCGCGAGACGACCGCGAAGCCTTCGAGCGCTGGGTGACGGCGCCGAGCGGCCTGATCCTGGTGACCGGGCCCACCGGCTCGGGCAAGACCACCACCCTGTACTCGACGCTCCGCTACCTCTCGGGGCCCGAGCTCAACATCACGACCGTCGAAGACCCGATCGAGATGGTCGACCCGCGCTTCTGCCAGGTGCAGGTGCAGAAGCAGGCCGACGTGACCTTCGCCACGGCCCTCCGTTCGATCCTCCGGCAGGACCCCGACATCATCATGGTCGGCGAGATCCGGGACACCGAGACCGCCAACATGGCGGTGCAGGCGGCGCTCACCGGCCACCTCGTGTTCTCCACGGTCCACACCCGGGACGCCGCCGGCGCCATCACCCGGCTCACGGAGCTCGGGGTCGAGCGCTTCCTGCTCTCGAGCGTCCTGCGCGGCGTGCTGGCCCAGCGGCTCGTGCGCTGCATCTGCCCGCACTGCGCTGTCGAGGGCTTCCTCTCCGCGGGACAGGTCGACGCCCTGCAGCTCAAGATCCCCCTCGAGCGCCGGGACCAGCTGCGCGTGCGCTGGGGCGAGGGCTGCATCGACTGCCGCCACACCGGTCTCTACGGCCGCAGTGGCGTCTTCGAGATGCTGGACATCGGCCGCCGCGTGCGGGCGCTGATCAACGAGGGCGCCGACGCGACCGAGATCACGCGAGCGGCCCGGGTCGAGGGCATGGAGACCCTCCGCGAGTCCGCCATCCACAAGCTGGCCGATGGCATCACGACCTTCGAGGAAGTCGTGCGCCTGACGGCAGAAGAATGACGACCGGTCGGCGGGGCGCGGTGGCGGCAAGATGACCCAGTCACTCGAGCAGGAGGTGGCGCTCCAGATCCGTGCGGGCTTCCGCCTCGTGGCCCTGGAAACCACCGAGGAGGAGCGGGCACTGCGCATCCTCGATCGGGTCGCGCGCCGGGCGGACCGCGACCTGCACAGCTGGTCCCTCGCGACCGGGATCGACGGAGAGGGGCGCGCCGCCGGCAGCCTGGCCGAGGCGATCGCCGCGATCGAGGGCGAGGCCGAGCCCGCCCTGTGGATCATCCTGGATGCGCATGCCGTTCTGTCCGATCCGGTCGGCATCCGCCGGCTGCGCGATGCCTTGCCCAACTTGTCGGAGCGCAAGCACGTCATCGTCCTGCTGGGTCCGCTCCTCGATCTCCCCCTCGAGCTCGAGCGTGAAGCGACCCGCCTGGTCCTGCCGCTGCCGGACGCCGCCGAGTTGCGCGCGATGTTCGGGCGGGTCGTCAGCCACACGAAGGGTGCAGAGGTCGACACCGAGCGCCTCGACGAGTGCGTGCGGGCGGCCCTCGGGCTGACCGCGGGCGAAGCGCTGCGCGCCTTCCGGAAGGCCTGGATGTCCGCCGGCTCCCTGTCGCCCGAGTCCGTGGCGCTGCTCGCCAGCGAGAAACGCAAGGCCCTGCGCCGGAGCCCCGCCCTGACCTTCCATGAGGGAGAGGACGACCTGGGTCGCGTCGGCGGCCTCGGCGAGCTCAAGCGCTGGCTTCGCGAACGCCGCCGGGCGTTCGGGGAGGAGGCTCGGGAGTTCGGACTTCCCGCGCCCCGCGGCCTGCTCCTGCTGGGCGTCCAGGGCTGCGGAAAGTCGCTCTCCGCCAAGGCCGTCGCCTCCGAGTGGCGTTTCCCCCTGCTCCGGCTCGATCTGGCCGCCGCCTTCTCCGATCCGGCCCGCGGGCCGGAGCTGCTGATCCGCGAGGCCACCGCGGTGGCCGAGTCGCTGGCCCCTGTCGTCGTCTGGATCGACGAGATCGAGAAGGGCTTCGCCGCCAGTGACCAGGATGCCGGAGCGACCCGCGTCTTCGGCACCTTCCTGACCTGGCTGGCCGAGAAGAAGGCGCCGGTCTTCGTGGTGGCGACGGCCAACGACGTGGCGTCGCTGCCCCCCGAGCTGCTGCGGCGCGGCCGATTCGACGAGCTGTTCTTCGTGGATCTCCCGAACGAGCAGGAGCGCGCCGAGATCCTGGCCATCCATCTGGCCAAGCGGGGGCGGGATCCCAAGCAGTTTCCGCTCGCCGACCTGGCCGCCCGCGCGGTGCACCACTCGGGGGCGGAGCTCGAGCAGGTCGTGGCGGCGGCCCTCTACGGCGCCTTCAGCGAGAGCCGCGATCTGAACGAGGTCGACCTCGCGGAAGCCATCCAGGACACCGTCCCTCTCTACGAGACCTACGAGGAGCGGATCAAGGAGCTGCGCAACTGGGCCCGGCACCGGACCCGGCCTGCCACGCTCGACGGCAAGGTCGTGAGCTGGTTCGCCGGCGAGTAGAGGCTCCCTCCGCGTCCGTCCACCGGCTCCGCTGACCCCGAGCGCGGTCCTCCGCCCTGCCCGTGACTTGCTGCCTGCATTCGATGCAGGGGCGACCGCATCGCGAGCAGCCGATCCCGTTGGCTGTGCCGCAGCAGGCTCGTCGCGCGGCAGGATCTTCGCGCGCACAGCGAAACCGGGCTTTCCGCGCTTGGCACGCGGCTTGCTCTAGCACGCTGCGACGGCGGCCAGGACGGGGCCCATCGCCGACCGTCGCCTGAAGCAACGGAAACGCCCCACATCGGAGGAAGGCACCGTGAAACGATCGATCGCTCTTGCCGCCGTCGTGGGGGCGCTGCTCCCTGCGGCCGCGCTCGCCGAGGAGACCGTCTCCGCCGGCGTATTCACGGCGAACAACGTCTGGATGATGTTGTGCGCGGGACTCGTGTTCATCATGCACCTCGGCTTCGCGACCCTCGAGTCCGGGCTGACGCGCTCGAAGAACACGTCGAACATCTTGTTCAAGAACACCTTCATCGTCTCGATCGGCATCCTGACCTACGCGCTCTGCGGGTTCAGCTTGATGTACCCCGGCGAGTTCAACGGCGTGCTCGGCTGGGCCGGACTCGGCATCTCCACCGACGAGGCGGGCCTCACCGCAGCGTACGCGAGTGGTGGCTACACGTACTGGACCGACTTCCTGTTCCAGGCGATGTTCGCGGCCACCGCGGCCACGATCGTGTCCGGCGCCGTGGCCGAGCGCATCAAGCTCCCGTCGTTCATGGTCTTCGCCACGCTCTTCGTCGGCCTGGCCTACCCGATCGCGGGCTCCTGGAAGTGGGGTGGAGGCTGGCTCGACGCTGCGGGCTTCTACGACTTCGCAGGCTCGACCCTGGTCCACTCCGTGGGCGGCTGGGGCGCTCTCGTGGGCGCCTGGATGCTCGGACCGCGCATCGGCAAGTACGTGGGCAAGCGTCTGAACCCGATCCCGGGCAGCAACATGCCCCTCGCAGCGGTCGGCGTGTTCCTGCTCTGGCTCGGCTGGTTCGGCTTCAACGGCGGCTCGGTGCTCTCGGCCGACCCGGCGGCGACCTCCTTCACCCTGGTCACGACCTGTCTCGCCGCCGCGGCCGGTGCGGTCGCGGCCATGTCCGTCTCGTGGAGCGTGGCCTCGAAGCCGGATCTCTCGATGACCCTGAACGGCGTGCTGGCCGGTCTCGTCGGCATCACTGCGGGCGCGGACAGCGTGGGCATCCTGAGCTCCGTGGTGATCGGCGCCGTCGCAGGTTGTCTCGTCGTCGGCTCGGTGCTGTTCTTCGACCGGATCCGCATCGACGATCCGGTGGGCGCGATCTCGGTCCACCTCGTCTGCGGCATCTGGGGCACGCTGGCGGTCGGAATCTTCTCGACGAATCCCGAGCACACGCTCGGCGCCCAGGCGCTGGGTGTCGTCGCGTACGGTGTCTTCACGGTCAGCGTCTCATTGGCCCTGTTCGGGAGCATCAAGCTCCTGATGGGCTTGCGCGTCGAAGAAGCCGAGGAGCTCGAGGGCCTCGACCTCGCCGAGCACGGCGGCCACGCCTACGACTTCGGCGGCAGCACTCTGGGCGTCGCCGACGAGGCGCCTGGCTCCGTCGCCGCCCTTCACGCCAGCGCCAAGCTGGCCACCGAGTCCTAGGAGGACGTCATGAAGAAAGTGATTGCGATCCTGAAGCCGTTCAAGCTCGAGGACGCCACCGCGGCGCTCCAGGAACTCGGCGTGACCGGATTGACCGTGACCGAGGTGAAGGGCTTCGGCCGTCAGAAGGGCCACACCGAGCTCTATCGGGGAGCCGAGTACGTGGTCGACTTCCTGCCCAAGGTGCGGATCGAGGTGGCCGTGACCGACGAGCAGTGCGAGAAGGTCGCCAAGGCGCTGCAGGAGGCCGCCCAGACGGGACGCATCGGCGACGGCAAGATCTTCATCGAGCCGCTCGAAGACGTGATCCGGATCCGGACCGGGGAGCGCGGGGAGGCCGCGCTGATCTGATCCGATCCCATGAGGACCGGGGGACAGGTGACACCCCCGCCGAACGCCCGAGCAGAGGTGGCCCCTCCGATGCTCGGGCGTTCCCTATTCTG
>JAJDAR010000431.1 GCA_029261775.1 Deltaproteobacteria bacterium
GCCGGCCCTCGAGGTGATGGTCTCGACGGCCCGCGTCCGCGAGTGCGTCTCCGACAAGGACCGGACCAAGGAGCTCAGCGACGCGATCGCCAAGGGCTTCACGACCTACGGCATGCAGACCTTCGACCAGTCGCTCATGCACCTGGTCAAGCAGGAGCTGATCACCTACGACGAGGCCTTGAAGCACGTCTCGAACCCGGACGACTTCGCGCTGCGCTTCCGCGGCATCGCCTCCACCTCCGACGGCACCTGGGACGACTTCGAGTCGGACGAAGGCGCCGACGAGGCGAAGGTGGAAGACGAAGCGCCGCCGCCGGAAGACTCCGACGCGGACTTCATCGAGCGGTTCTAGAAGCTCCTCGCGGCCTCGCCACGCGGCCCGCTAGATCAGCTTCTGGGCCATCTCCTCGAACGCGCTCTTGGGGCGCGCTCCGGTGATCTGCTCGACGACGGTGCCGCCCTTGAAGGCCAGCACCGTGGGGATGGCCCGCACGCCGTACTTGCCCGGGGTGGCCGGGTTCTCGTCGATGTTCATCTTGACGATCTTGACCTTGCCCTCGTAGGTGCCGGCCAGCTCCTTGACGATCGGTGCGATCGCCCGACACGGAGCACACCACTCGGCCCAGAAGTCGATGATCGTGGGAGTGTCCGACTGCAGGACCTCTTCGTCGAAGTTGGCGTCGGTGACGTCGATGATCTCGGCCATGCGTGCGGATTCTCCTTGGGACTGCGAGCGCTTCGGCGGAAGGTTACCACCCGGCCTCCAAGGTCAAATGACGGGCCGTGTGCGGCTCCGAGACGGCGTTTCGCGCCCGACCCGGAATCTCCGGGCCCGGGCCCCAGCGCGCGGCGGGCCACGCCGGGGTTTGACGCTCGGCGGCACGCCCGGTATGTTGAATCTCCCCGATCTGCTTGATTTTGATAGGTTTTTCGGGATCCATCCGATCTGCCGGGCTCGCTCCGGCGGTCGCAGCGCCGGACATCAGCGAGCCAGAGGGGCTCGGCCCGGGCGCGGAGGAGGCGGGATTGCCGTCGCAGAGCTCGACCGATCCGGCCGTCCGGGTGAAGGCGATCCTCGAAGAGAGTGCGCGGGTCAAGACGAAAGCGGCCCAGGAGCTATCGCCGGCGGTCGCTGAGGCCGCAGCCTGGATCGCCGCGGCCTACGAGGCCGGCGGCAAGGTGCTGCTCTTCGGCAACGGAGGCTCGGCGTCGGACGCGCAGCACATCGCGGCGGAGTGGACCGGCCGCCTGTCGCGCGAGCGCGCCGCGTTGCCGGCGCTGGCGCTCACGGCGAACACCTCCGACCTGACGGCGATCGGCAACGACTATGGATTCGACCGGGTGTTCGCTCGGCTGATCGAGGCGCATGGGCGCGAGGGCGACGTGGCACTCGCCATCTCGACGTCGGGGAACTCGCCGAACGTGCTGGCAGCCATCGACGAGGCGAGCCGGCGCGGGCTGCGCACCGTCGGTCTGCTCGGCAAGAGCGGCGGCAAGCTGCGCGACCGGGTGGACCTCGCGCTGGTAGTGCCCTCCGACGACACGCAGCGCATCCAGGAAACCCACATTGCCATCGCGCATGCGATCGCCGAGGTCGTGGACGACCTGCTGTTCGGACCCGCGGCGTGAGCCGGCGGGTTCCGAAGATCGATCGCTCCCGGGTCCGCACCTATCCGGCGCGCAAGCGACTCAGCAAAGTGAAGCGAAGCCTCGAAGGCACGCCCCACCGGCCGGGCGCCAGCTTCGCCGAATTCCTGGACAGCCTGCCGGGCCTGCTCGGCGCGGCGGACCTGCGGGCTGCGATCGACGCTGCCGCCCGCGCGCACCAGCGTGGCAAGCTCCTGCTCTGGGGCTTCGGCGCGCATCTGATCAAGGTCGGGCTCGCGCCGACGGTGGTCGACCTGATGGAGCGCGGCCTCGTGCAGGGCCTGCTGATGAACGGGGCCGGCTGCGTGCACGACCTCGAGCTGGCGATGATGGGCCAGACCAGCGAGGACGTGGCGCCGGCGTTGGACGAGGGCAGCTTCGGCATGGCCCGCGAGACCTCCGAGCTGCTGAACGGGGCCATCGCGGCGGGCCACGCGCAGGGGCTCGGGATGGGGGCCGCGGTCGGCCACGCGATCCTGTCCGGCAGCGGCTACCGCCACCGGGACCGGTCGATCCTGGCCACGGCGGCGCGCCTCGAGATTCCGGTCACGGTCCACGTGGCCATCGGCACCGACATCCACCACATGCACCCGAGCGCGGACGGCGCGGCGCTCGGTGCGACCAGCTACCGGGACTTCGAGACGCTGGCCGGGCTGGTTGCGGCCCTCGAGGGCGGTGTCCTGTTCAACATCGGCTCCGCGGTGATCCTGCCCGAGGTGTTCTTGAAGGCCCTGGCCCTGGCGCGCAACCTGGGCCACAAGGTCGACAAGTTCACGGCGGTCAACTGCGATTTCATCCGCCAGTACCGCCCGAGCGTGAACGTGGTCGAGCGACCCACACGGAAGGGCGGGCGGGGCATCTCGTTGATCGGCCAGCACGAGATCCTGGTGCCGCTGCTGGCGGCCGGGCTGCTCGAGAAAGTGGGCCCGGCGGCCGACAAGAAGGGTCGATGAAGCGATCTGTGGCCTCCGCCCACCGCGGAAGGCCCGGTTCGGAGGTTTCCGCGTGACCGGACGCATCGTGCTCGAGGAGGGCGACATCACCGGCGCCGAGGTGGATGCGATCGTCAACGCAGCCAACAGTGGCCTGCGCCTCGGCTCAGGCGTCGCGGGTGCCATCGCGGCGGCGGGGGGGCCCTCGATCCAGGCGGAGTGCGATGCCCATGGGCCGATCGCGGTCGGCGAAGCGGCGATCACCGGCGCGGGGGACCTCACCGCGCGTTACGTGATCCACGCGGCCAGCATGCCACCCGACGGGCAGGCGGACGAGCAGAGCGTGCGGTCCTCGATGCGCGCGAGCCTCGAGCTGGCGCGCGCCCAAGGCTGCTCGCGCGTGGCCGTGCCCGCGATCGGCGCCGGCATCGCCGGCTTCCCGATGCAGCGCTGTGCCGAGATCCTGCTCGAGGAGGCCCGAGCCCACCTGGCCGGCGAGACGGGGGTCGAGGAGATCCGCTTCGTGCTCTTCGGCGAGCCCGCCTATCGGGTCTTCGAGATGGTGAACGATGCGGCCAAGGTGGCCGCCCAGATGGAGCGCATGCGCGCGCGGACGTGAGCCATGGGTCTGCTCCTCCACCAGCT
>JAJDAR010000432.1 GCA_029261775.1 Deltaproteobacteria bacterium
GCGTGGTCCCAGATCTTCTCGCGATAGTCCGCGCGGGTCGGCATGCGCAGGTAGATCGACGCGTCGCCACGCGCCACCGCCGCGTACTTGCACTGGCTGTCGATGCGGAAGGGCTCTGCGGTGATCCCGAGGGCGGCCGCGATCCGCGCCGACTCGCTCTGGTCGGAGTGGGCCGATTCGACGGACTCACAGAATCGGGCCTCGGCGGCCTTGCCGACTGCGGCGACCGAGATCGGGCGCCCTTCCCCGCCGGCCAGTGCGTGCTCCTCTGCTCCCCGACCGCGAACGGCCGAGAACAGCAGGCCCGGATCCCCCGGATCGCCGAGATTCGGACACCCGAGCACCCCGAGGACGACCTCGCCGTCTTCGATCAGCCCCAGCGCCACGGCGTACTGCTCGCCACGCAGGAAGCCCTTGGTGCCGTCGATCGGGTCGAGGGTCCAGTACCGGGACGTGTCGGCCGCAGCGCCACCGCGGTCGATCCAGCCCAGCACTTCCGCCTCGTCGGCGGCGCCGTCGGTCTCGGCCGCAACCTCGCGGACGACCGCAGCGCGCAGCTCCGCCTGCCCGTCGCTGCGAAGCTCGGCGGAGTCCTCCTCACCGACCACGCGATCGTCGGGCAGCACGGTCGCCAGGCGTTGGCAGACGATGGCCTGGGACGCGAAGTCGGCGACCGTGACCGGGCTCTTGTCCTTCTTCTCGAGGGTCTCGGCGGTGACGAGCCGGGCCTGGACGGCGCGGCAGACGCGCGCGGCAGCGCGCACGGCCGCCAGGGCGATGCCCAGCTCTGCGCTCTTGTCGGACATGGAGCCTCCTTCGGAGCGCGGGAGCTTGGCACACGGGGATCTGCCGCGCCGCGGGCGCGGCGACGGCGACACCCGCTGAGCCCGGGTTCGGGAGCCCGCCAGCCCCTAGGCGGCAGCTCGCGGCTGCGGACGGATCAGTCCCAGCGCGTTCTCGCGCATGACCTGCCGGAGCTCGTCCTCGTCGTAGCCCTTGCAGTCGTAGAGGAAGTCCGTCGGCTCGGCGAGGCCCTCGGCGTGGGGGTAGTCCGAGCCGAAGAGCACGTGATCCGCGCCGAGATCGGATTTCAGGCCCTCCAGGTCGTCCTCGTAGTACGGCGAGACCCAGACGTTGCGTCGCAGCTGCTCCACCGGGTCGTGCTCGAAGCCGAAGGGCATCTGCCCGTAGGCCTTCTTCAAGCGGCCGAGGAGCGGCCGCACCCAGCTGCTGCCGCACTCGATGGTGGCCACCCGCACGTTCGGGTGCCGCGTGAACAGACCGTGGCAGACCAGGGCTGCGATCGTGTCGCCGATCGGCGAGGGCGAGAGGCAGCTGCGCAGGGCGTCGTACTCGAAGGCCTTGAACTCGCCGCCCGAGCCCCATTGATCCGCGAACTTGTTGTAGCCGGCGTCGCCGGAGTGGAAGGACAGGGTGATGCCCGCCTCGTTCACGCGGGCCCAGAACGGATCGTAGAGAGCGTCGGCCGGTGACCGGCTCAGGCTCCCGGCCTGTACCGGCCCGGGTGTCATGCAGATCATCCCCGCGCCGGCTGCGAGCGCCCACTCGAGCTCCTCGACCGCCCAGGCGGGATCGACGAGCGGGATGTAGGGCGCCGCGTAGAGCTTGCCCTGATAGCCGAAGCCCCAGTCCTCCTCGAGCCAGCGGTTGAAGGCCCGGAACGCCGCGCAGATCGCCTCGGGATCTTCGACGAGCGACTGCTCCATGCCGACGGCCAAGGTGGGAAAGAGGAAGCAGCCGTCCAGGCCCTGCGTCTCGAGCTGCGCAACCCGGGCATCGCGGTCGCGGTAGGCCGGGTGGATCGGGTCCAGCTCCCCGAACAGCGCGGCCATGCCCTTGCCCTCCGGGTTCCTGCCGCGGAAGAACTCGTCGAGGATGCCGGGCTTCGCGACCGGGTCGAAGGTCGGGTTCGGGATGAAGCGGTTGACCCGGCCGCCGACCAGCAGGCGCTTGCGGCCGTTCACGAGCGCCCAGTCCATGCAGCGTCTGCGCATGCGCGGATCGATGTGACGCGTGAAGGCGTCTTCGGCCTCGTAGTAGTGGTGGTCGGCGTCGAAGGCGCGAAAGGCGAGCTCGGCCATGGGATCTCCTCGGGATGGGTCCGGGCCCATCCTGGGTCCCGGCTCCGCTAGTTTGAAGAATCTGGCTTCTGTTTTCAATGAATTTCTGTTAGATTCTGTTCATTCAATGAGATTCCTTGTAGATGCCTGAGATTGCAGAGAAATCCAGACCCCTCCCGACCCGCCGCCAGCAGGCCAGCGAGGCTCGCCGCCAGCGGATCCTGGCTGGAGCGCGGCTCTGCTTCGGTCGAGACGGCTTCGCCGGCGCCACGGTCGGCGCCATCGCGAAGGAGGCGGGGGTCTCGAACGGGCTGCTCTACCAGTTCTTCGAGAGCAAGGATCGACTCCTCCAGGTCGTCCTCGAAGACGTGGTCCGCGACTGGGTGCGGGCGCTCGTCCCTCGCGAGGTCGAGGGCGCGACCGCAGCCGAGACCCTGGAGGGCATGTTCCGACGCTCGGTCGAGTTCTGTCGAAGCCATCCCCTGCTGCCGGCCCTGCTCCGCGGCGAGAGCGGGCTCAAGCTCGAGCGCGTCTCGTCGGCCGGTGCGGATCGGGTCCAGCCGCATCGGGATCTCGTGGCTGCGATCCTGCGGCGGGGCATCGCAGCGGGCGAGTTCCGGGCCGATCTCGACGTCCCCAGCGTCGCGGACCTGATCTGCCAGCTGCAGTCCGACTACTCGAGCCGCGCCTACCGACGCGACCCCCAGTTCCCGGATTCTCCCGAGATCATCGACGCCGCAGTCCGCTTCGTGCGCGACGCCCTCCGCCCCTGAGCGCAGCACCGTTGGCGCCTCGCCTCCCCGCACTCGCGAAGGCGGCCTGGCTTCCGGATCGGGGAGCTCGCGGTCAGCGGCCTGCGGCGGCCGCGAGGGGAGCCTGCGTGCCCCGGCCCAGCACCCGCGCGACGTTCTCCTTGCCACTCTCGACCATCAGGTAGAGGGCCGGCACGGTGAACAAGGTCAGTCCACTGGCGACCAGCAGGCCGAAGACGATGCCGGCCGCGAAGGGCCCGTACACCGGATGGGTGCCGCCGATGCCGAGAGCCATCGGCAGCAGCCCTGCGATCGTCGTGACGGTCGTCAGCAGGATCGGCCGGAAGCGGAGCCGACACGCGTCGCGAACGGCCTGCATCTTCTCCACGCCACCGAGCCGGGCCTGGTTCACGAAGTCGATCAGCACGAGCGAGTCGTTCACGACGATGCCCGCGAGGCCGACCATGGCGTACAGGACGTACATCGTGAGCGGATAGTCCAGGATGAACATGCCGAGCACGACGCCGATGAATGCGAAGCTGATCACGCTCATCACGACCAGTGGCTGCAGATACGAGCGGAACTGCGCTGCCAGGATCGCGTAGATCGCGATCAGGGCGACCACCAGGCTCCCGACCAGCTCGGCGATGCTGCGCTCGGTCTCC
>JAJDAR010000433.1 GCA_029261775.1 Deltaproteobacteria bacterium
GTGCTCGACGAGTACATCGCCGCGACCGGCGGGCCCGGCGCCGAACCGACCGGAGCGAACGAAGGGTGAGCCTCGATCCGCGCGTGCCGCTGGTCCTCGCCGCCAGCGCCGTGTGGGAGACGGCGGCACCGGTCAACGTCCACCAGATCGCCCGGCGCTTCGCGGCGCGCGGCCATCCGGTGCTCTTCGTCGAGTCCACGGGGCTGCGTCCGCCGGCTCTCTCGGCGCCGCATGATCTGAAGCGCGTGGCCGCGCGCGTTCGCCACTTCGCGAGCGGCGTGCGCCCTGGAGGGGACGGGGTCCAGGTGCTGGCCCCGCTGGCGCTGCCCGGCGCGGGCTCGGCGGCACTCCGGCGGGCGTCCGAGGTCGCACTCGCGCTGCAGGTCGAGCGCGCCGTTCGCCGGCTCGGGTTCGAGGCGCCGGTGGTCTGGGCCTTCCTGCCGACCGCCGTCTCCTGGGCCTCGCGACTGCGCAGCCGCGCGCTCGTGTATCACTGTGTCGACGACTATGCGGGCAACCCCGGGGTGGATCGTGCGTGGATCCGGAGCCTGGAAGCGCGGATGGTGGAGCGCGCGGACCTGGTCATCGCCTCCAGCGAGGTGCTCGGCGCGCGTCTGCGCGAGCAGCGGAAGGACGTGCAGGTCGCACCCAACGTGGCCGACGTCTCGCTGTTCGCACGGGCTGTCGACGAAGAGCTGACGGAGCCGCCTGTGCTCGCCACGCTGCCCCGGCCGCGCGCCCTGTACGTGGGCAACCTCGCGGGCTACCGGATCGACGCGGCGCTGCTCGATGCCGCCCGGCGGGCAGTGGGCGAGGGCAGCCTGGTGCTGGTTGGCGAGACCGGGCTGGGCGACACCGCCGGCGCACCGGCCGAGCTCGCCCGTCTGCTCGCGGCCGACCGCGTGACGCTTGCAGGCCCGCGCCCGCACGCGGAGCTGCCCGCCTGGATGCGCCACTGCGACGTCGCCCTCGTGCCCTTTCTCGACAACGAGCACACGCGCGGGAGCCTTCCCCTCAAGCTCTTCGAATATCTCGCGGCCGGGCTTCCGGTGGTCGCTCGTTCGCTTCCGAACCTGGTCGGGCTCGAAGCGCTCGGCGTGCAGACGGCGCACGATGCCGAGGGCTTCGGGCGCGCCGTCGGGGCGGCGCTGGCCGAGCCCGCCGAGGCCCGCATCGCGCGCAGTCGGGCTGCCCGCCTGCACGGCTGGGAGCAGCGCATCGAGGAGCTTGCGGATTGGATCGGCGCGGTCGTGTCGCGGGGCCCGGTTCCCGAGGTCCGCTGAGAGACGCACGGGTTGTCGGCGGCTACGAGGGCCGCGCGAGGCGCACTTCCGAGGGCTCCGTTACCTTCCGTCTGCTCGCAGGCTGCGGCCGGATTTCGGGCCATCCCGAGGGGGGAAGCGACGTGAACGGAGGGGGGGACCCGGCCCAGACGGCCCAGTCGAAGCTCACGGCCACCGCGCCCCCCGCCGAGCGCCAGCTGACGGTGCTCCAGGCCAAGTTTGCGGCCTACCTGTCCTGGAGCCAGCCCTTCCTGCACGCGCTGATCTCGGGCCTCGACCAGCGCGTCACGAACGTGATCGTGTGCAATCGCACCGAGAACCTGAACCGGTTCCCGGTGCGCAGCGTCGAGCGGATTCCCACGCGCTATCTGGTCAAGCCGCGCCTCGGCGTGCTGGCTGCGAGCTATCTGCGCCGCACCTGGCAGCCCGACGTGATGCATGCGCACTTCGGCTGGAGCGGGCTGCGGCTGTTGCTGATGAAGCAGATGCTGCGGATCCCCCTGGTCGTGACCTTCGGCGGGCGCGATGTCGGCCTGCAGATGCGGCTCCCGGACTTCGACCGGCTGTACGCCGCGATGCTCGACGCCACCGACGCCATCATCTGCGTCTCCCACGATCTGCGCACGAAGCTGATCGAGGCCGGCGCCGATCCGGACAAGATCCACGTGGTCTACCGGGGCGCCGACCTGAAGCAGTTCGCCTTCGTCGATCGCTCGGACCGTCCGGTCGACGCTCCGGTGCGCGCCCTGATGGTGGGCCGCATCGTCGAGAAGAAGGGTCATCGCTACGCGCTCGAGGCTCTGGAGCCGCTCGTGACGGCGGGACGCAACGTCCACCTGACCGTGGTCGGGGAGGGCGAGGCCTATCACGAGGTCCGGCGGCTGCGCCGGCGTCTCGGCCTGCACGCCAACGTCGAGCTGGTCGGGCCCACGGATCACGACGGCGTCCGCCAGCACATGGCGCGCGCGGACTTCCTGGTGCACTGCTCCGTCACGCCCACCAGTGGCGACGTCGAGGGGATCCCCAACGTGGTCGTGGAGGGCCAGGCGATGGGCCTGCCGGTGATCGGCACGGTCCATGGGGGCATCGGCGAGGCGGTCCGGGACGGAATCACGGGCATCCTCGTGCCCGAGCGCGAGGTGGCACCGCTCACGGCCGCGATCGAGCAGCTGCTGGACCGCGACCTCCGGCTGCGGCTCGGTCGCGAGGCGCGGGCTTTCGTCGACGAGAACTTCAATCTGCAGCGCCAGGTCGACCAGCACGTCGCGATCTACGAGAAGGTCGTGACGCAGACGCGCTCCGACCCGGAGTGGAAGGTCCGCAACTGGCTACCAGACGACTACTCGGCACTCGTCGACTGCACACTGCTCGCCCAGAACATCCGGCATCCCACCGAGTTCTCGATCGCGGAGCTTCTCGAGCGGTTGGTCTGGGCGCGCCGCCTCGAGGGACGGCTGAACGCCGGCGCCGAGTTCGCCGCCGTACCCGGCGGCCAGGCCACGTTCCTGCCCGAGGCGGCCCAGCTGGCCGGCCGGGAGAGGGCGGGCCGGCAGGTGGGCCTGCTCTCGGCGTTGGGCTCGCTGCTGCGGACCATGCTCCGGCGGGCCGTCGGTCGCCAGGGCTCGGACGTCGAGACCACCCTCGAGCAGCTCTACAACCTGAAGGGCTACATGCCCCAGGCGGTCAAGTTCCCGATGAAGATCGGTCTCGGGCGCATCCTGGCGTGGGCGATCGAGCGCCGCCATCAGGCGCGCTACGGCCAGATCGGAACCCTCGAGGAGGTCGATCGCCGGATCTTCGAGTTCTTCCGGGCCGGCGGCGACCTGCAGGCCTACGAGTCCGCCCAGCAACCGCCCGAGGAGGGCTCCCCGTAGCAGGGGGCCTGCCCGCGTCGATGGCGCCTACAGCTCGCGCTCTCGCGAGAGGGCCTCGAGCTGGAAGAGCACGTATCCGCGACCGGGTCCCACCGTCCAGGCGCCCGTGCGCGCCGGCGCCCCGAGGTCGTAGCGGCAGAGGCGACTCGGCGGCGCGCGGTGCATGTGCTTCGCGAGGTAGCCGAGCTCGCGCCAGCGCGGTCGGCGGACCATGCTGAAGGCGACGAAGACGCCGTGCTCCGGGTTCTCCGGATCCTGGCAGATGCCGCGACACCAGCCGAGCTCCTCGTAGTCGGGATCGAGCGGCGCCAGGGGGATGGCCTCGCGCGGCGCGGACGGGTGGAGGGGCAGCCGGACGACGAAGCCGTTGATCGTGGTGAAGACCGAGTGGGGCCCGATCGCCGTGCCGTCGTGGGGCATGCCCTCCGGAACGTCGAGGCGCTCGCCCGGCCGGCTGACACAGACCGCTTCGCGGCTGCGCAGCAGCGTGACGAACAGCTCGCCCCCGCGCTCGAAGAGGTGATTCGGATGGCGGTGGTGCGGCTTCGTGTCCGGGACGAGTCGCAGATCCGCCTCGGGGTCGATCCGCCGGGCTCCGTCGACGTCGACCAGCACGTCGAAGCGCTCGCCCAGGGCGTCTTCGGCGTCGAGCCAGTCCACGGTCTCGAGCCCGGTGTTGGCGACGGCGAGCCCACCCTTCCAGGGGCGCACATGGTGCAGATCGTTGAAGCCCGGCAGGGAGATGCGGCGCACCGGGCGGGTCGGCGGCCAGTCCTGGAAGACGAGGATGGCGTTGTGGGTGCAGACCAGGAGCTCCTCGTCCCGCCAGGCGAAGCCGGTCAGCTGCACCTTCTGCCCAGGCGCGCGGAGCTCGGCCGGGGGCTCCCAACGCGTCTCGTGGACGACCTCGCCGCGCACGGTGTCGAAGACCCCGAGCAGGCCGATGGCGCCCCGCTGGTGGTCGGGGCTCGGGACTGCGCCACTGAAGAGGATTTGCACCGGCCGCCTTCGAACTGCATCGGAAGTCTACGAGATGGCTGGCGGCGGCGCCGCGCGCCGTGGAACCGGCTCGGAGCCTGCGAGCCTCAGAGCACGCCCTCGCGCCGCAGCCAGGCGGCGGCCCGCTCGGCGGCGAGCCGGTGGCCGAGGACGTTCCAATGCGGGTCGTGCTCGAACTTGTACTCGGTCCGCCGCAGGCCGTCGAAGGCGGAGTCGAGCGGCAGGTAGGGCACCCCCAGGTCGTGGAGCGTGCCGGTCAGCAGCTCGCGGGGATCGGGCACGCCCGGAATGCTCGCGACCGCGAAGCGGGCGCCGCTCGCATCGACCTCGGCGGCCAATACCCGGATCAGCTCCCGGCTGACCCGGAAGTCCTGGTTGCGACCGGGCTTGGCGGGCACGGAAGGGCCCGTCGCTTCGCGCCCGCGCAGACCGTCCGCGGCGACGTCGGGGGCGGCGGCCTCTTCGTCCGCGGGGACCGGTCGGGTCGCCGGTGCCTTCTGCTTCGCCAACGAGGTGTCCTTCGCGCGGTCCTGCTCCCAGCTCTCGAGCAGCAGACCGAGCTGGTCCCGCCAGTCCCAGACCCGGAACAGCACGTAGGTGCGCTGCTGGAGCGTGCGGCTGATCCGCTGGCGCATCGTGAGGGGGGGCACGGGCACGTTGGTCAGCCGCAGCTCGCCCGCGTCGTCGAGCAGGAACTGCGGCTTGTGATAGCGGTATCGGTGGTCGTCGTTGTTGTCCTCGATGTCGTTCGGGTGGAAGAGCAGGAGGACGACGTCGGGAGAGAGAGCGCGGCCGCGCTCGCGGAAGAAGAGCAGCTGCTGATCGGTGCCGTAGCCCGCGACCGAGGCATTGACGAATTCGGTGCCCGGGAAGCTCGCTTCGAGGCGATCGACGATGCCTTCGCCGCGCTCGACGCCGTAGCCGAATCCGAAGGAATCGCCGAGCAC
>JAJDAR010000434.1 GCA_029261775.1 Deltaproteobacteria bacterium
GTCATGTCGAGCGCGGTCGTGCTCATCGCTCCAGCGGGGACGAGCGGCACGAACTCGAACCCGCCCGGGTCGTAGCGGCCGCCCACTCGCCGGTAGCCGACGCTGACGAGCTTCTCGAGCGCCTGCGGCATCGGCTTCGCATGATGCTCGCCGAGGGGCTCTCGGAACGTCGAGTGGTCCATGCCGAGCGGGCCGAGCAGGTGCCGCTCCACGTAGTCCTCGAAGGGGACGCCGGCGAGGTTGGCCACGATCTGCCCCGCCAGGCCGCTGCCGTAGTTCGAGTAGGCCGGAACCAGGCCCGGTGGCCGCACCCGGGCCGGTCGGTACGTGCGCAGGGTGTCGTTCAGGGGGAGCACGTTCCGCGACTCGCCTTCGAAGAGGTGGCCGAGGGCGGTGTCCTCGAAGCCCGCGGTGTGGGACATCAGATGAAGCATCGTGATCGGCTCGTCGAAGGTCGAAGCAATCTCCAGCTCCGGGAGATAGGTCCGGATGTCCGCATCGAGATCGAGCCGGCCCTGTTCGACGAGCTGCATGACGGCCGTCCAGGTGAAGGTCTTGGAGATCGATCCCGGACGGAACAGGGTCAAACCTGCATCCACGGGGCGACCCGTCGAGCGATCGGCGAGGCCATAGCCGTTTGCGAGCAGCACCTCGTCGTGGTGCACGACCGAGACCACGGCTCCCGAGACGTCGAACGACGCCATGCGGGACCGGATCCAGCCATCGACGAAGGCCTCGAGATCGGCTTGCTCGATGGAGGCTGCGGCCGCATCGGGTCGGGCCGTCGCCAGGAGGAGCAGGACGCCGAGCGCGGCGCGAGCGGAGCAGCGAGCCAACGGGCACCTCCTCGGTCGGCGATGAACGAGCCCCGCAGAGCGTAGGTCGGATGCGGACTCGTTTCTTCCGCTCGCCCACCGCTCCAGCGCCGCCCCTACCTGGGATAGGATCGCGGCCCACCAGGCCCCGGCAGGCCGCAGCAGGAGAACCCGATGACCGAGAAGCGGCCGCTCGGGCTGCCGAACGACGCTCGCGCGGATCTGGACCTGGAGCTTCTCGCTCGCGACGAGCTCCGGCCGGTGAGGCTGATGCTCGAGTACATGAAGCCGGAGCTCGCCCTACGGGATGCCGGGATCGACGCCACCCTCGTGATCTTCGGCAGCGCGCGGATCGTGGACCGGAGGCGCGCGACCCACGAGCTGGCCATGGCCCGGGAGCGCTTCGCCGAGACCGACGACGAGGAGAGCCGCGAGCAGGTCCGCTGCTGGGAGCGTCGGCTCGCGAACGCCCACTACTACGACCTGGCGCGAGAGCTCGGCGAGCTGGCCGCCCGCGAGGACGGTCTCGTCGTCATGACGGGCGGGGGCCCCGGGCTGATGGAGGCGGCCAACCGGGGTGCGGCGGCCGCGGGCGCTCCCACGGTGGGCCTGAACATCACCTTGCCCCACGAGCAGGCCCCGAATGCCTACCTGAGCCCCGGCCTGAGCTTCGAGTTCCGCTACTTCGCGCTGCGCAAGTTCCATTTCGTGCAGCGCGCTCGTGCGCTGGTCGCCCTGCCGGGCGGCTTCGGCACCTTGGACGAGCTCTTCGACGTCCTGACCCTCGTCCAGACCGGCAAGCACCGGCCGCTGCCGATCGTGCTGGTCGGACGCGCCTTCTGGGATCGGCTCCTCGACCTCGACTTCCTCGTCGAAGAGGGGCTCATCACCGCAGCCGACCGGGCGCTCGTCACGTTTGCGGAAACCGCTGCCGAGACCTGGGGCGTGATCCAGGAGTGGTATGCCGCGCAGGATCAGGGTGCGTGAGACACTTCGCCCCATGGCGGTGGGAGACCCAGGCGCGGCAGCATGCCGTCTGAGGCCGGGGCATCAGCCCTGAATCGTCCAAAGGAGATGGGGTCATGCTGGTTCGAGACGTGATGCAGGCCGACGTGGTCTCGGTTCGTGCCGAAGACACCGTCCAACATCTCGACGAGGTGCTCTCGCGCAAGAGGATCACGGGGGCCCCGGTGCTCGAGGACGGGCGGGTGATCGGTGTCGTCTCTCGAACCGACGTCGTGCGCCAGCTCGAGGTCGAGCGATCGCGTTTCGAAGGCTCTTCGTGGTACCTCGAACCCTTCGACACCGACGAGGCGGCGGGCCTCTGGCGCGCGGAGGTGAGCGAGGCCGTGGCGGCCAGGATGGAGACGTGGCGGGTCCGCGATCTGATGACCAAGGAGGTGCGCTCGATCGCGCCGGACGCACCCCTCCAGGAGGCTGCTCGCGAGCTGCTGAAGCACAAGGTGCATCGTCTCGTCGTGATGGAAGGCGGCGCCCTCGTCGGGCTCCTCTCGACCATGGACGTGCTTCGCGGCTTTTGCGCAGAGGACGCGTGAGCACCGGGCAACCGCCCCACGAAGCGCCGGCGCACGAGTCCTGGCGTGGGACCCGGGCGCTGCGATTCGCCTGGACCCTGGCCAGTGCGTTCGTGGTCGAGAGCCTGGTGATCGGCCTGGCGGTGTTGCCGGCGGCGCTGTTCTTCAAGCAGCACGTGCTCTGGATGGGCGATCTGGCCCTCGCTCCTCCGGGTCTCCTCTTCCTGGCGATGGCCTTCCTGCCGGCGTACCTGATCTTTGCTGCGTGCCTGATGGCGCTGTCGGCCGGGGCAAGCAAGCTCTTCGGCTGGCGTCCGCGGCCCGGCGCCGACATGCGCATCGCCGATCTCGAGCCGGCACTGGCCAACTGGGCCCGCTACGGAATCCTCAACCACGTGGTCCGCGTCCTGGTCGGGCCCGCGCTCCGAAACACCCCGGTCTGGGTTTGGTACATGCGGGCGAACGGAGCGCGGATCGGCCGTCGCGTCTGGATCAACAGCCTCGATGTGACCGATCACTGCCTCTTGGAGCTGGGCGACGACGTGGTGATCGGCGCCGGAGTGCACCTGTCCGGCCACACGGTGGAGCGGGGCAGGGTGCGCACCGCCCTCGTGAGACTGGGAGCAGGCACCGTCGTCGGCGTGAGCTGCCACGTCGAGATCGACGTCGAGACCGGGCCGGGCTGCCAGATCGGTTCCCTGGCGATGGTGCCCAAGGGCAGCCGTCTCAAGGGTCACACGACCTACGTGGGCGTGCCAGTGCACGAGCTGGCGCCCGTCACGAAGGCCCCGATCGGAGACGCGGTTCCGTGAGCGGTCCGTCACCGGGGGATTCCGGGTCGGCTCGTCACGCTCCTCCCGGCGAGACGATCATCCTCGTACCGGGACTCGACGGGACGGCGCTGCTCTTCTTCCGCCAGGTCCCACGCCTGGCCCGCCGCTTCAACGTGGTGTCGTTCCCGCTTCCGAACGAGGCCGACCGCACGATGGAGCAGCTGGTCGCGGAGCTCCGCGTCCTGGTCGACGAGGTCGCGGGAGGCAAGGCGATCCTGTGCGGAGAGTCCTTCGGCGGCGCCCTCTCGCTCTCCTTCGCGCTCGCTCATCCAGAGCGGGTGAGCGGTCTCGTGATCCTCAACTCGTTCGCCCGGGTTCCGCAGCAGCGCCAGCTTTGGATCGCACCGCACCTGCTCCGCGCAGTGCCGTGGGGGGCCATGCCATTGGTGCGTCGCTTCACGGAGCGGAGGATGCACGGTCCACACGCACGTGCGGAGGACCTTCACGAGTTCCGCGAGCGTTCCAAGCAGATCGGTCGGGAGGGCTACATCCGGCGCCTCGAGATGCTGCGCCACTACGACGTGCGCGAGCAGCTGGTCGAGATCCAGGCGCCCGCGCTGTTCCTCGCCGGGGACCGGGACCAGCTGCTGCCCTCCGTGAAGCTGGCGGAGCTCATGAGCCGGCGCGTTCCGCGCGGGGAGATGCACGTCCTCGAGGGCTACGGCCACATCTGCCTGATCGACCGCGATCTCGACCTGCTCGACTGCGTCGGCCCCTGGTGGGACCGCGTGGGCGCGGTCTGAATCCTCAGTAGTTCCCGCCAGTTGAGAGTGCTGAACGGCATTCGACCGGGGGCCTAGTCCGCCGGATGATGGCTGGTCGGCTGATGTTGCCCGCGGAGGGCTGGCCGTAGGGTGGGTCTCGTCAGACGAGGAGACCGACCATGCCGTTCCCTTTCACCCGCCGCACCCCGAAGCAGCCCTCTCCCGCAGCCGCTTGTGCCCTGTCGCTCCTGCTGCTCGGCGCGAGCCTGCTGTCGCCCGAAACGGCCGAGGCCGGCAAGAAGAAGCGCCGGCCCAGCGCTCCGCCGCCGGTGTACGTCTCCAACGACGCGACCCTCACCTACTTCAGTCCCCCCCGACAATGCGGGGCCATCACGTTCCCCTGTCGGACGATCCAGGACGGGATCGAGGCCGCGCCGGACGGCGGCACCGTGCTCGTGGGGCCCGGCGTCTACGCCAACACGGACTTCGTATCGGGCCTCGGCGGTCGCGGGGAGCGCAACGCCTGCTCCCACCGCGGTTGCGGCGCCGTGCTGGTCGAGCGCGGCGTCAAGGTGCTCTCCACGGAGGGCCCGTCCCGCACCATCGTCGATCTGACCGGAGTGCGGGTGAGCGCGCCCGCCGTGGTGGTCGCGGACGGGACCTTCGGGACCCCTGGCCGCGGCTTCACCGTGCTCGGCACGACCGCAGTCGCTCAAGGAGCCCTCGGCGTGGGCATCCACTGTGAGAAGGGTTACGCGGGTGGAAACCTCGCCATCGGCAACCGGATCGGAATGGTCCTCGAAGCTTGTGCGGGCAGTGCGAACCTCGCCATCGACAACACGCAGGCCGGGATCGTCCTCGCCGCTGTCGTTGCCGGCGAGACGCCCCCCGCGCTGAGCGGAAGCTACGCCCTGGCCAACGGCGGCTCGGGCTTCTCGGTCGAGGCCGCAGGCGCCCAGCTGCACGGCAGCCAGGCGATCGCCAACGGCACGAGCGGCTTCGAGTTGCCCGCGAGGACCTTCGACGGGCGAGCCGCCGCGGCCGATGGTGCATTGCTCCATCGGAACCTCTCGATGCTGAACGTTGGCGACGGCTTCGCCCTTCGCGACGCGGGCTCGCTCGGCGTGACCTTCTCGGCCAGCACGGCGAGCGCCAACGGGTCTGCCACATCGACCTCGGGCAGCGGCGAGGGCTTCGCGCTCGAGGGCGAGGGCAGCCGGGTCGTCGGCAACGTGGCGGTCGCGAACGGCCACTACGGGATCGACGTCGGCGCCTCGGGAGCCGCCGACCACGAGATCGTGCAGAACCAGCTGATTGGGAACTTCACGTACGGAATCGGCTGGCTGAACGGGAAGCCGGGCATCGTGGATCGCAACGCCAGCTACGGCAACCGCATCTGCCAGATCCACAACCCGGGTCGCACCCTCGGTGCCGCCACCCGCGGCTACTGGGGTGGACCCGACGGTCCGGTCGGGGACGTGCCCACCTGCCAGGTGCCGGAGCTCGATCCCGTGGCGGCCTCCGCGGGGCAGGCGCTGACCTGGGGTCAGAAGAAGAGCAAGAAGAAGAAGTCCAAGAAGAAGAGCCGTCCGCCGGCGCCGCCGACCTGGCCCGTGCGATGAGCCGCTCGACCCTCGAACGAACCCATCTCCTCTCTCGACCGGAGTCCCGCATCATGACCTGCAACATCCGAAGCCACCGAACGCGCTGGATCGCCCTCTGCCTGGCCCTCGCAGCCTCCCTCTTCGTGGCCGACGGCGCCCTCGCCAAGAAGAAGAGGAAGTCCCCGCCGCCGATCTCCGTCGCGAACGATGGGATGGACCACGCGGACTGCGGCAGCAGCTTCGACCCCTGTCGCTCGATCACGCAAGGAATCGCCCGGGCCCACGCGCTGCGGCGAGCCCGCGTGGTCCTGGGACCGGGCATCTACGGCGATCTCAACCAGGACGGCGACACGCTCGACATCGGCGAAGACCGCTACCCCGTCCAGATCGACGGCATCTCGGTGAGCTCGATCGGTGGTGCAAGTCGGACGATCTTCAAGGTCGTCGACACGCGCTTCCTGCCCGACGACGGCATCCTGAGTGTCGGTGACGGTGGCGCCCTCGCGGGGCTGACGATCGCTGGGACCTTTGCCCACCGCGGACTACGCGTGCGCGGGGCGGGTGCAGCACGAAACGTCGTGCTGCACGGCCTCGACGTGGGTGCCTGGGTCGAGGCGGGCGGCAGCCTGGTGGGTGCCCTGGTGCTGAAGAGCCGGAACGCCGGAATCTTCGTAACAGGCGGTGCCGTAGCCGAGAGCATCGTCGTCGGAACGTCCCGCATCGGCTTCCGGCTCGATGGTGCCGGCTCCCGCGCGACCGACTGTCAGGCGATCCGCAACGGCACGTTCGGCTTCATGTTGACCGGCACGGACGTCGTGGTCCTGCGAGGTCTCGCGCTGGCGAATCGCAGCGACGGCTTCACGATCTCCGCCGACCGGTCCCTGCTGAAGGACAGCGAGGCCGTCGCCAACGGCGCCAGGGGAATCACCGTGAATGCGGCGGATGCTGTTCTTCAGGGCTCATTCGTTGCGGCGAACCGGGGAGACGGTCTCGTCCTGGGGAATCAGAGTCAGGAAGCGCGCATCGATCGGCTGCGCGCCATCGGCAACGGCGACGACGGCCTCGAGTACGGCACGGCGACCGCCACGGTCACTCGGTCGGCTCTCTACTCCAACGCTCGCTGCCAGGTCTGGTCGCCGGGCAGGAACACGGGCTTCGAGATCGCGGGCTTCTACGCGGGCGACCCCTCACGTTGCCGGGTGTCGCCGTATCGCCGCGACGACAGGGGATCCGAGCAGCAGGCCCTGGCGATCCCCCAGCCCAAGAAGAAGAAGGGCAAGAAGAAGAAGAAGGTCGCGGCCCCGGCGATCAGCTCGCCGTGGCCCCTTCGCCCCTGAGCGCTCCCTCGTCCGCACCAGGGTGCGGGCCAGCGTCGTCCGCACCAAGCTGCGGGCCACCGTCGTCCGCACCAAGCTGCGGGCCACCGCGGCCGCGGTCGATCGTGCCCCCGATCGGTCGCGGCCGCACCTCGTCCGCTGCCGCTCTCAGCCCTTGGCGATGTTGACGACCTGGTACTCGGTGAACGCCGCCAGGCCCCAGGGCCCGTTCTCGTAGCCGATCCCCGACCACTTGGAGCCACCGAAGGGCGCGTTCGGGACGAGGTTCAGGTGCTGGTTCACCCAGCCCGTTCCGCACTCGAGCCGCCGTGCGAGCTCGGTGCCCCGCTCGACGTCCGAGGTCCAGATCGATCCGCCGAGCCCGAAGTGGGTGGCGTTCGCGCGCTCGAGCGCGTCCTCGACGTCGCGGAAGGGCATGACCGGCAGGGCCGGACCGAACTGCTCCTCGTCGACGAGGCGCACCCCCTCGGCCACACCGCTCACGACGGTCGGCGCGAAGAAGAAGCCGTCGCGGTCGAGCGGCCCGCCGCCGGCCTCGATCTTGCCACCGGCATCCACCGCGTCGTCCACCAGCTCGCGCACCCGCTCGAACTGCGGCCCGTTGTTGATCGGCCCGTACTCGACACCCGCCTCGAAGCCGTCGCCGACCCGCGCCGTGCGCGCCAGCTCGGCGACCTCGGAGAGCACCTTGCCGTAGATCGACTCGTCGACGTAGAGCCGTTTGACGGCGACGCAGACCTGGCCCGAGTTGGCGAAGGCGGCCTTGAAGACCTTCTCGGCGACGGCCTTGGGGTCGACGTCGCCGAGCACGATGGCCGGGTCGTTGCCGCCCAGCTCGAGGGTGACGCGCTTCAGGGTCGGTGCCGAGGTCTCCTGGATCTTCTTGCCCGTGGCCACCGAGCCGGTGAAGGAGATCTTGCGCACGGCCTCGTGCTCGCAGATCCACTTGCCGAGCTCGTCGCCGCCGGACAGGACGCTGAAGACGCCGGGCGGCAGCGTGTCGCGCAGCACCTCTCCCATCTTCAGGCTGGAGAGCGGCGTGTACGGAGAGGGCTTCAGTACCAGGCTGTTCCCGGCCAGCAGCGCGGGGGCGATCTTCCAGCTCGCCAGGACGATGGGGAAGTTCCACGGCGTGATCGCTCCGACGATGCCGAGCGGCTTGCGGTGCAGCTCGATGCGGAACGCGTCGTCGTCCTGCAGGATCTCCGTCTCGAGCGGCAGACCGGCGCTGATCTGGAACCACGCGGCTGCTCCCATCACCTCGTTCACGGCGGCGTCGAGGGGCTTGCCCTGCTCCTGGGTGAGCACCTTGCCGATCTCCGGGGCCGCGGCCTGCAATGCGCCGGCGCAGGCCGTCAAGGCGGCGCGGCGTGCGGGCAGATCAAGACGCCAGGTCTGATAGGCATCCCACGCGGCCTCGATCGTCGTCTCCAACTGGTCGCGGGTCGCGTCCGGGCAGGCGGCGAAGGCCTTGCCCGTGGCGGGGTTGATCACATCCAACGTGGCGTGGGTCGGCGCGGCTTCGCCGGCAATGGTGAGGGTGAAGTCGGACATGGTGTCTCCTTGCTCTGGCGGATCTGGGGCCGGGATCATAGCCGAGCCGTGTCGAGGAGGTGCCGCAGGGCAGCTCGGAGGCGCGGCGCGCTGACCGGGGACGTCAGACGCAACGGTCCGCCCGAGGTCGCTGCGTCGTCGAGAGGGCTCGACTCGACGCCTGCCGGGACGAGGACCGCAAACGGCGGCAGGGTGGGAAACAGCTGTTCGAGCGGGGACGCCGCGTCTGCGAAACAGGCATCGACCGCTGCGTCCGTTGCATCGATTGCCGAACGAGCCTCCTCCGAGGAGGAGGCTCGGATCACCCGGCACCCCCAGCCTTCGAGCAGCTCGCACAGCGTGGAACGGTTGGCCTCGTCTGCGGACAGCACCAGGACCGTGGGCTTCGCCGTCTGGGCCTCGGGTGCCGCGGTGCGGTCGGTGCTTTGCAGCGTCACCCGGAAGACGGAGCCGCGCCCGGGCGTCGAGTCGAGCGACAGGCCATGGCCCAGCAGGTCCGCGAACCGACGCACGATTGCGAGCCCGAGGCCCAGGCCCTCGCGCCCGCCTGCGAGACGCTCGTACTCGCGAAAGATCCCGGACCGCCGATCCTCTGGGATGCCGACGCCGGTGTCCCAGACCTCGATGCGCACGGCTTCGCCGGGCCCTCGCCGCACCCCCACGAGGACGCTACCGCGCTCCGTGTAGCGGAGCGCATTCGCGATCAGGTTCTGCACGATGCGTCGCAGCAGGACCGGGTCGCTCCGCGCGACGACCGAGCTCGGAACCACGCGCAGGCCGAGACCGCGCGCCTCGGCCTCGGGCTGCAGATCGGTGACGATCCGGACCAGCAGGCTGCCGAGCTGCAGATCCTCGGGCTGCGCCACCGTGGCCCCGGCGTCGAGTCGCGAGACGTCGAGGATCGCGTCGAACATCTCGCTCATGCCGCGCGCGGTCTGCTGGGCGTTGCGCGCGAGCGCTTGCAGCTCCGGGTCGCGCGCCTTCTCGGCCAGCGAGTCGGCGAGCAGTCCGAGCGCATTGAGGGGCTGGCGCAGATCGTGACTGGCGCTGGCCAGGAAGCGCGTCTTCGCTTCGCTCTCCTCCTTGGCCGCCTGCGTCTCCGCCCGCAGCGCCACCTCGCGCTCGCCGGCCTGCTCGATGATCTGGGCATCCTCGAAGCGCAGCAGCGCGTCGCCCGCACGGGCCGCCACCGCGGCGAGCAGCGCCTCGTCGGTCGAGGTGTAGACGTCGCCCGACCGCTTGCGCCCGAGCAGGACGAAGCCGGCCAGGCCGGATCCCCTTCGCACGGGCAGGGCCAGTGTCATGCCGGCCGCGGCGAGGACGGCGCCGTCGCGGCCTTCCACCGGGTCGGGGCCGGGCCGAAAGCCGTGGCCCTGGAGTCGCAGCGGCTCCGAGCGCGGGCGCAGACGTGCGACGAGCTCGCCCTCGCCTTCGAATCGGGTTCCCTCGGTGTTCCTCTGCCAGACGGCCGGGAAGTGTCCGCCCGCATCGGCATGGACCGCGCAGGCCGTCGGGCGGACGAGCGCCTCGAGGCGTTCGCCGAGCAGGGTCGCTACGTCCCCGGGCGTCTCCGCGGCAGACAGCTCGCGCATCAGCGCACCCATCGCTTCTTCGAGCGCGACCTGCTCCCGACGCATCAAGCGGTCGAGCGCCGGTCGGAAGCGGAGGCCGATGGGGACCAGCACGGACGCCAGGGCGACCGAGACCAGCGTGCCGGCGATCGAGCCGTCGAGCTCGAAGCTCTCTGCCACCGCGGCACTCGCGGGTGGCACGACGGCGACGATGGCCGCCACGAGGACGATCAGCAGGCTGCCCCAGGTCGCCGTCGTGCTGAGCAGGCGGTCGATGTCGAGCAGGTTGAAGCGGACGATGGCGATCAGGAGGGCGACGGGGACGATCAGCATCGTCACCGCGAACACCTCCACGAGGATGGAGACGAAGCGCTCGAGTCCAGGGGCGACGCTCGCGATGCCCATGCCGATCAACGGAGGGGCCGCCAACATCATCGCGGCGACCAGCCACTTGAAGCGGCGCTGGCCGATCGCGTCGACCCGCCGATAGCTCCGGATCCAGAGGCCGATCAGGAAGCTGATGTAGAGCGCATCGAAGACCGCGGTCACGACGGGCAGGGAGAAGAACGCCGGTCCGCCGAGCACGTAGAGCGAGCGCGGTACGTACCAGCCGAGACCGACGCACCAGGGCAACCAGGCCGGAACCCGGTCCTTCACGGCGAGCTCGGGAGGGAAGCGTGACGCCCAGAACGCGACGAGGCCGAGGGCGAAGCCCCCGGACAGATGGAAGACCAGCTGGTGGACGCGCATCTGCAGCTCGGTCGGGCCGGGGAAGGGCGTCTGGAAGATCAGCAGGGTCATGGCAGCCCCGAAGGCCAGGCGGCCCGTCGCCGGATCCGGAGACCGCAGCAAGATCAGGGTGAGCGCGAAGGCCGTCGCGAGCAGCACCGGGATCCGGGCCCACGGGAGGGTCGGCTGCTTCAGCTGAAGCTGCACCTCCCGTCGTTGCCCGTCGCGCTCGATCAGCAGCCTCACCCGGTGATCCGGGCCGGCTCGTCCGGCGGCCGCCTCCAGGAACGCCAGGTAGCCCAGGCCCCGTGCGTCGCCGCGCCCGACCTCGATCACGCGATCGCCCACCCGCAGGTCCGTGTCGGGCCGCGCGAGCTCGAGCCGGAAGCCCCCGATGACCGGGTACGCCTCGGCGGATGCTGCCGGGACGACGATCGCGGGGCTCTCGTGGAGACCGACCCAGAGTGCCCCGCGCACGTGGAGCGCGAAGACCGCGATCCACGCGAGCAGCAGGATCAGGAGGAGATGATCGGCGAGAGCCAGCTTTCGCAAGGGTTCCATTCTACCGGAGGGGCCGGGGACGCTGCCCGACGGCGATCAGACCAGCTTTGAACCGCTTCGACCGGGCCCGTGACCCACGCCGCGAAACCCAACTTCGCCCACGGGCCGCGAGCCACGGGGCACCCAAGGAGAACCCATGTTTCGCAAGTCCACCGTCAAGTCCACTGCCACCCTCGTCGCCGGCGCCGTGCTGGCACTCGCGATCGGTACCCCGGCCTCCGCCGGCTTCTTCGACCGCAAGAAGAAGTACGTGTCGGCCACGACGAACGTCAACGAGACGGCCTACTCGGTCGGCAACACCGGTCGGGACCGCATCGACCTGTCCAACGTCAACCTGGGCGCCAAGATCGGCGACAGCGCCATCCGCAACGCTCCGACGACGAACTACGGCCAGTTCGACCAGTTCCGCGACTACCGCTCGGACAACTCGACGAAGTTCGGCTTCGTGGGTGGTGCCAAGAACACGTACGGCGACTTCGGCAACGCCAACACGTACTACAACGGCACGATCGGCAACAACGGCCTGGTCGACCTGAGCTCGGGCTTCGCGATCAGCACGGCCGGCGGCCGCAACGCCCAGGGCATCAGCCAGGGGCAGGACGCCGACGCGGGTGCCACCGCGTCCACCCAGGACACGGACAGCACCAGCGCGACGATCGCGACCGACATCAAGTAGCCGACCGCTCCGTTTCCCTTCCCCACGCACCGGGGAGTCCCTTCGGGGGCTCCCCGGTTTGCGTCGTGGGGTCTGCTACCAACCAGGGGAGGAGACCACGATGAGTCGCGACGCACTCGACGAAGCCGTCCGCAAGCTCGAGGCAGAGCTCGGGGAAACGAAGGACCTCGACGAGGAGCTGCGCACGCGCCTGGCCCGGGTCGCGGACGAGATCGACGCGGCGCTCGACGCCGACGAGCCCCCGGACCTGGGCGATCGGCTCTCGGACCTGCTCCTGGCCCTCGAGGTCGAGCACCCGCGGCTCACCAGCCTGCTGGACGCAGTGACCCGCCAGCTCAGCCGGCTCGGGATCTGAGGCGATCGGTCTTCAATGATTTCAGCGAGTTAGGAGCGAAGTTGCAGATGCGGTGAAGCCGTCGAAGCGGCGTTGAACCTCCTCCCCGGAGCTCGTGACCCACGGGTCGCATCCAGGGAACACCACGGAGGAACCCAATCATGCGTCACTTCAAGACTCTCGGAATCATCGCTCTCTCCCTCAGCCTGCTGACCAGCGCTGCCGGCGCCCAGACCCAGGACTGCGAAGGCCCCAAGCGGCGCATCGCGGTCATGAAGTTCGGATCCACCGCGAAGCTCGGCCTGTACGAGGGCTACGACGTCGGCGAGGCGCTCTCCGCCCAGCTGACCACGGCCCTGCAGCAGACGGGCTGCTTCATCGTGACCGAGCGGCTCGAGCTGAAGAGCATCCTGCGCGAGCAGGAGCTGGGCATGGCCGGCATCGTCAATCCCGACACTGCCGCGAAGAGCGGTCGCGTGATCGGCGCGGAGTGGATCATCAAGGGTGAGGTCACCGAGCTCGAGGTCGAGGCTCGCGGCAAGGGCTTCAGCCTCGGCGTGCCGATCCCTGGCCTGCCGGCGGGTGTGCGCCTCGGCGGCGAGAAGGCCGGTGCCCACCTGGGCCTCGACCTGCGGATCGTCGACTCCACCACGGGCCACACGGTGCAGAGCCACTACGTGAGCGCCGAGTCGAAGACCAAGGGCCTCGCCATCGGCTTCGACAGCGCCTGGGGCAGCATCGGTGGTGACACCTTCAGCAAGACCCCGCTCGGCAAGGCGGCTCGCAACGCGGTCATCGACGCGGTGGACTTCATCATCGCGCAGCGCCGGGCCAGCCCCTGGTCGGGCATGGTCGTCCAGAACCGCCACGGTCAGATCTTCGTGAACGCCGGCTCGAATGCGGGCCTCCAGCCCGGTCAGACCTTCGTGGTCGTCGCCTCGATGGACGAGCTGGTCGATCCCGAGACGGGCATGAGCCTCGGCGCCATCGAGCAGACCGTCGGCGAGGTCCGCATCGAGCGGGTCGAAGAGAAGTTCGCAGTCGCCCGGGCGACCAGCGAGTACGCCCCCCAGCGCGGCGACATCATCCGCGCGGGTTCCTTCTAGAACCCAAGCTCCATCCCTGGAGCCCCCGACGGGGCGGCCGGCCCCAAGGCCCGCCGCCCCGTCCTAGTTGACAAAGGGGTCGGGTCGCTTAAGCAAAGGGCCGGGCCATTTTCTTAAGTTGTTTCTCCCGGCCGAGACTTAACGAAATAGCCCGGCACTTTTGTTAAGTCTCACTCGGTTGGGGGTAGGAAGGGTCGTCGGGGGAG
>JAJDAR010000435.1 GCA_029261775.1 Deltaproteobacteria bacterium
CCGTGCCCGTGCTCGTCGTTCACGAGCTTGAAGTGATCGAGATCGACGAGCAGGAGCGCGGAGGGTGTCTGCTTCCGCTCCCATGCCGACGCCACCGAGGCCAGGGCCTCGTCGAGCACCACGCGATTGTTCAGACCCGTCAGCGCGTCGATCCGCGCCTGGTCCTTCAGGAGATCCACCAGCTCCTTCTGACGGAGCGCCACCTTGACCCGCGCCTGCAGCTCGATCGGGTTGACCGGCTTGCGGATCCAATCAGCGGCGCCGCAGGCGAGCGCACGCGCCAGGTGCACCACGTTACGGTCGACCGTGATGAACAGGATGGGGACGTCCCGGGTGCGCGCGTCCTCCTTGAGCAGCCCGCAGACCTTGAAGCCATCCATCACGGGCATGTTCACGTCGAGCAGGATCAGGTCCGGCGGCTCGTGGAGCGCGCAGCGGATGCCGTCGCCGGGGCTCCTTGCCCAGATGACCTCCTCGACGATCTCGGGGCAGAGGGCCGCGGCCACCTGCTCGTGGATCGTGGGATCGTCATCGATGTGGAGGACACGCAGAGCCATGGGGCTCTCCTCGGGGAACCCATCGGAGGAACGAGGGCCGGACTTTCGCCGGAGCCCGGAAGGCTCGAGGCCGGCCTCCGGGATGGGGCCTCCGGGCCTCAGGAGGCCCCCAGGGCGTGCAGGGAGCCTGGGAGTCCCTTCCCCGCTCGCCTAGCATCCAAGCCCTGACCGCAGCTCGGAGGTGCGACGGGATGCAGTCGCTCGGTGCCGAGCTCCACTCGTTTCGACCCTCCTCCCGGGCCCTGGCCCCTTTGTTCCTGCTGCCCGCCGTGCTCGCCATCCCGATGGCGCTGCGCAAGCTCCTGGTCGACGACGCTTCGCTTGCTGCCGTGGGGCTGGCGCTCCTGGTCGCCGCCGTCGTGGTGCTGGTGATGTTCCTCCTGCTGTTGCCGTTGCTGTCCTTCTTCGCCGTTCACGTGCACGAGCTTGGCCTGAAGGGAACCGACGCCTACGGCCGCTCGGCGCTCGTCGCCTGGCCCTTCATCCGGGACGTCGCCCCCGTCTCCCTGCTCGGTCTCGAGTACCTGCGCATCCGACCCACGGGCGCGGGCCGCGAGCTCTGGCTGCCGCGCTTCCTGGTCGAGCAGAAGGCCTTCGAGCGTCTGGTCAGCGAGCGCGCAGGGCCGGGCCACCCTCTCACGCTGGGCCTGGCCCGATCCTAGGAGTGGCTCCCGGTGACACCCAGCGCCGACGGAGCCTCGTTCCACCCGTACGGGGGAGACTATCGGCCGGCGGCGCGGAAAAGTCTCGGCGAACTGGCAAGGTCCGCGTATCCTTGAACGGACGGTCAGCGGGGCGGCCTGGTCCTGCGTCGGCGTGGCACTGCGCTCCTACGCTGCGGCCGGGGATTCGAGGACCTCCGTGAGTGCCAACGTCTCATGAGCCCTTCGCCCGGGCTCCACGCAATCCTGGTGGGCACTGCGGCCCTCGCGGCCCTGGTGTTCTCCGGGGTGATCCTCGCCCGCAACCCGCGATCGCTGCCCGCGCGCATGCACGCGATCTACGGGGGCACCGCCGCCTGGTGGCTGTTCTCGATGGCGATGATCGCCAGCGCTGAATCGACGGAGCGTGCCCAGCTCTGGGCGCGTCTGCTGCACCTCGGTCTGGGGATGCTGCCCGCCGTGATCTACCACCTCAACGTCACCACCGCAGGGCTGGCCCACGATCACCGACGCGGGATCCGAATCCACTACGCATGCGCCGTCGGCGTGACGGTCTTCTGCCTGACGTGGCCGGACCTGCTCGCGGAGCCTCGGCGCTTCGCGTGGGGTCCGTACCCCCAGTACACCGCTTGGGGAGCGATCCCGGTGGGCTTCCTGTTCCTGGTGTTCGTCGAGGTGCTGGGCCTCTATCGACGCGCGCTACGGCTTCAGCCCCGCGGCACGCCCTACCACGAAAAGGCACGCGCCTTCTACCACGGCAACCTGCTGGCGACCCTGGCCGGCGTCGACTTCCTCGCCGCCTTCGGGCTGCCCGTCTACCCGATTGGATTCGTGGTCATGACGGTCATGCATGCCGCCACGATGTTCGGATCGATCCGCTATCGGCTGATCGAGATCACCGCCGAGATCGCCGCCGAGCGGGTCCTCCACACGATGCCCGACGGCCTGCTGGTCAGCGACAACCAGGAGCTCGTTCGCCTGGCCAACCCGGCCGCCGGCCGACTGCTCGGTCGCGACGTCGACGATCTCCTGAACCGGCCGATCCAGGCCGTCACGACCGAGGTTGCCCTGCTCGATGCATTCGAGGCCGTTCGCACACCGGAGCCCACGACCCGCGAAGTCGGTTTCGAGTCGGCAGACGGGCGAAGCCGGGTCGTCACCGTCTCGGGGACCCGGGTCGACGATCGGTCCGGCTGGCCGGTGGGTGGGATCTTCCTCCTGCACGATCTCACCGAGCAGCGCCAGGCCGAACAGGAGACGCATCGGCTGGAGGGGTGGGTCCGACAAACGCAACGCATGGAGTCGCTGGGCATCATGGCGGGGGGCATCGCCCACGACTTCAACAACATCTTGAGTGCGATCCTCGGCAGCTCCGAGATGGCCAGGCTCAAGCTGCCTGGCGACTCCCCTTTGCAGGAGGAGCTCGCCACGATCTCTCGCTCCGTCGAGCACGCGGCCGAGCTGACGGACCAGCTGCTCACGTACGCGGGGCGCGGCACCAGCCTGGAAGAGCCCGTGGATCTCCAGGCCCTGATTGGAGAGATGACGGGGCTACTGCGCTCGGCCATCTCGAAGAAGGCGCGGCTCGAGACACGCCTGGCAGACGACCTCCCCACGATCCTCGGCGACCGCGGACAGCTGCGACAGGTGATCCTGAATCTCGTCACCAACGCATCGGAGGCGCTCGATGGAGCGACGGGAACGATCGTCGTGCAGACCGACGTGGTCGACGCCCGAGCGAGTGACGAACCGGGTCCCGCGGAACCCCGGCGGAAGGTCCGACTGCGGGTGACCGACACGGGGTCGGGCATGGACGGCGAGACCCGCGCCCGCGTCTTCGATCCATTCTTCACCACCAAGTTCGCGGGTCGCGGGCTGGGGCTCGCCACCGTACTGGGAATCGTCCAGGGCCACGGGGGAGAGATCCGGGTGGAGAGCCAGCCGGGGGCGGGCGCGCGCTTCGAAGTCCGGTTCCCGGCGCGAACGGAGGAGTCCGCCGCGATGGTGGCCGCTGGGGCCCCGGGGCGCAGCCGACCCGATTGGCGCGGAAGTGGGCTCGTCCTGCTCGCCGACGACGAGGCCGCGGTCCGCAGCCCGGTGCGCAACCTGCTGATGACCCTGGGATTCGGAGTCGAGGAGGCGTGCGACGGCGCCGACGCCCTGGAGACCTTTCGCGCCCGCATGAACGACTTCCGTCTGGTCGTACTCGATCTGACGATGCCGGCACTGGGGGGCCGCGAGGTCTTCGCCGAGATCCGGCAGCTGTCTCCCTCGATGCCGGTGGTCTTCATGAGCGGCTACTCGGAGGCCCTGGGGGCGGCTCAGCTCGAAGATCGCGCCACCGCCTTCCTCCACAAGCCCTTCGACCTGGCCGCCCTGGCCCGCAAGATTCGCGAGACGATGGACGAGACCGAGGACGGCCCGGTAGCCGGACCGCCGTGACCCGTCAGTCCAGATAGCCCAAGGCCTCGAGTTGGCGTCGGGTGGCGGCGTCGAGTCGGTCGACGGCGTCGGTTTCGAGCGCCGCCGCCTCCGTTCTTCGAGCCATCTCGTTGCACTGGCGGCGCAGGGCAGAGGCGCGCTCCGGGCGACGGGCGAGCAGGTTGATGGTCTCCTCGGGGTCGCGGGCCAGATCGTAGAGCTCCTCGCTACCGAATTGCTCGGGGTCCCGGAGCTCGCTCTGCAAGGTCTCGATGTACTTCCAGCGTCCGCCCGTGATCAGACCGCGAAAGCGGTTCCGGGCGCGCGCCGAGTGATGGTCGATGAAGACGTTCCGGGCGATCTGCTCCTCGCCCCCGACCGCCAGCGGAAGAAGCGTGCGGCCCTCCATCCCGGGCGGTGCATCGAGTCCGGCGTAGTCCAACAGGGTGGGCGCGAGGTCGACCGTGCGGACGGCCGACTCGACCACCCGACCCGCTGGAATCGCCGTCCCGTTCCGGAGGATCAGGGGGACGTGCAGCTGCTCCTGGTAGACGGTGTGATCGTGTCCCTGGTCCCCGTGCTCGCCGAAGGCCTCGCCGTGATCGGACGTGACCATGAAGAGCGTCTTCTCGGCGATGCCGATCTCCTCGAAGCGCGCGACGAGCGCGGCGAGCTGATCGTCCAGGAAGCGGATGTCGGCGTCGTACCCCGCCCTTGCCTGCGCCCCTTCCGACGCGCCGGGTGGGAACATCGCCCTGTAGCGCTCGGGGGCCGAATAGGGAGCGTGCGGCTCCATGTAGTGCAGGTACATGAAGAAGTTCTCGTCGCGGTTCCGCTCCAGCCAGCTCAAGATCCTGGCATTCGCGGTCACGGCGTCGTCTCGATCGCGGAAATTGAACTGCAGTCCCGTGACCTGCTTCAACCCGTCCGAGAGAAGAGGAAGACGGCGGAGCGCCGCCAGGTAGAGCGTGTCGCGCAGCCCGCGGTCGTCGAACACGTCGAAGCCCTGGTCGAACTGGAAGATCGCCTTGAGGTTGGAGTTCGAGACGTAGGCGTAGGTGGCAAAGCCGGCCTCTCGGAGCAGCTCGGGAAGGGTGGTGATCCCCTGTGGGAGCTGCCGTCGGAAGCTCGTCGCGCCATGAGTGGAGGGATAGAGCGAGGTCAGGATCGTCGCCACCGAGGGCTTCGTCCACGATGCCGAAGCATGGCAGCGCGCGAAGCGCACGCCTTCGTCGGCGAGAGAGTCGAGGAACGGCGTGGTGGGCTTCGGATAGCCGTAGCTCCCGACGTGATCGGCGCGCAGGGTGTCGATCACGATCAGGACCAGGTTGACGTCGCGCTCGGTGCGGGAGGCGACCCGGTTCATCTCGAGGGCATTCCCACGGGTCTCCTGGACGAATCCCGCAGCGGCCACGAGCAGCGGCGACAGCCCCAGCGCGAGGGCCGTCCAGCGCGCGCGGGTCGGGAGCCGACTTAAGGCGGCCGCGCCCGGCGCGCGGCGCCCGGATCTCCAGCGCCGCCACGCGGCATGCAGGCCGGCTGCGATCGCCGTCAGCGGGAGGGCGAAAGCGAAGTAGACGCTCATCGAGTAGCAGAGGATCAGCGCCTTCTGGAGCAGGCCGACCCCTCCGCCGTCGACCTGACGCACGAGCTGGTACGACTGGGGCGCCACCAGCACGATCGTCGCCAACGCAGCCAGGGCCAGGCTGAGCAGGAGCCACTGCTGCGCTGCTTCCAAGGCTCGGCCGGACACGGGCGCAGTCTACCCACCGGTGCACGGAGCGACGACCTTCGGGCGGGTTTGCCCTTTCGGGCCGGGACGGGAACCATGGGGCGGGCGAGAAGGAGGACCACGACCATGGCTGGATTCGGCAAGGACTCGACGACGGACGAAGTGCTGGCGGGGATCGATCTGCACGGAAAGCGCGTCGTCGTGACCGGCGCGTCGGGCGGCCTTGGCGAGGAGAGTGCGCGGGCCCTCGCTTCGAAGGGGGCCGCGATCACCATGGCCGCGCGGAATCCCGAGAAGAACGCGGCCGCAGCGGCGCGAATCCGCGAAACGGTGCCGGATGCGCAGCTCGAGACCCGCGAGCTCGACCTGGCCTCGCTCGCGAGCGTCCGGGCCTTCGCGAAGGGCTTTCTCGCCGAGCACGAGCGGGTCGACGTGCTGCTCAACAATGCCGGGGTGATGGCGTGCCCCCACACTACGACCGCCGATGGCTTCGAGATGCAGCTCGGCACCAACCACGTCGGTCACTTCCTGCTCACCGGCCTGCTCGATCCGGCTCTCGGAGCGGGCTCGCGCGTGGTGGAGCTCTCGTCGGGAGCTCACGGCATGGCCGACGTCGACTACGACGACCCGATGTTCGAGCGCCGGCCCTACCATCCGTGGATCTCGTACGGCCAGTCCAAGACCGCCAATGCGCTCTTCGCCGTCGAACTCGACCGACGTCTCCGGCCGCGCGGCGCGGCTGCCTACTCGGTGCACCCGGGCATGATCATGACCGAGCTCGCGCGCCACTTCACCGAAGACACGCTGAAGGAGATGCAGGAGATGAGAGCGGAGCGCGCCGCAAGACACGGCGGAGCCGCGGAGGAATCGCCGCCGATGGAGTTCAAGACGGTGGAGGCCGGCGCCGCGACCCAGGTCTGGGCCGCCACCGCTCCCGAGCTTGCCGACCGCGGGGGCAGCTACCTCGCGAACTGCACGGTCGGGGAGCTCGGCGGCGACATCGCCCAGTCCGGCGTGGCGGCCTACGCGTTGGACCCGGCCTCTGCTACCCGGCTCTGGACCCTCAGCGAGGAGCTCGTCGGCGAAGCGCTGTTCGGCTGACCGGCTGCCGGTCCCGGCCTACTCGGCGTACCCCAGGGCCTCGAGCTGCTCCCGCTCCTCTCGCGACAGCTGTGGATCGGCCGGCGTACCCGCAGCGGGCGCGGCCGGCCGGGAGGCGAGCCACGCGTCGAGCTCCGCCTCGAGCTCCGCGCGAAGCTCCGAGCGGGCTTCGGAGAGATCCCGTTGCTCGTTGGGATCTTCCTCGAGGTCGAAGACCTGTCTTCCGCCCCGGTCGTCGCGGAAGAGCTTGTACGAACCCCTCCGGTGGACCCAGACGTCCCGATCGAAGCGCCCGCCGTAGCGCGGATCCAGATGCAGGGCGTGCTCGCTGGCGTGCCATTCGGCGCTGACCGGGCCGGTCTCAGCGCCGTCGAGCAGGGTCGGCGCGTCGGCCGGGAGCCCCATCCGGGCCAGGACGGTCGGATGGAGGCTCGACAAGGAGACCGGCTCGTGCCGGCGGCCCGGCGGGATCCCGGGCCCGGCCACCAGCAGCGGGACCCCGAGCACCTCTTCGTGCAGGTCCCGGGAGTGATCGATCAGCGAGTGCTCGCCAAAGTACTCCCCGTGGTCCGACGTGACGATCACGGTGGTCCGCTCGCCCAGGCTCCCCCTTCGGACGGTGTCGAGCAGGCGCCCGAGCTCCCGGTCGAGATCGAGCAGCTCGCGGTCGTAGGCATTCACCAGGTGGCGGTGCACGGCGGGCGGGATCGGCACGCCCTCCGGAACCCGGTCCAGATCGAAGCTCGCTTCTTGCGGGCTCTGCTCGTCCGCGGGCGGAACGCGGGGATCCGGACTCCCGCGGTTCGGAGCGTGCACGTCCATGTAGTTCACGAAGAGCAGGAAGCCCGCGGCACCCCGTGCGTCGATCCAGGCCAGGGCCCGGTCCGTGATCTGCTCGGCCCGGTAGTAGGGCCAGCGCACGCGCCCGAGAGCATGCGGACGGAAGGTCGCGGTCAGCGCATCGAGGCCCGGCAACTGCAGGCCCGCTCGAGGCGAGGGAGCCCAGTAGGTGTCGAAGCCCTGGTCGAGGCCATAGCGGGGCCCGAGGTAGAAGTGGTTCGCGACCACGGCACCCGTGGCGAAGCCCGCATCGTGCACGCGCTCGGCCAGCGTCTCGAAGCGATCGGCCAGCGGCCACGCGTTGCCGAGCGGCGCCTTGCCGCGGTAGCCGTGGGCTCCGTGCTGACGAGGAGAGAGGCCGGTGAAGATCGAGGCGTGGCTCGGAAGCGTCCACGAGGAGGTCGCGGTCGCGGCCTCGAAGACCAACGCCTGCGGCGCCAGCCGGGCCAGCGCGGGCGATGTCTCACGGGGATAGCCGTGAAAGGACAGCTGTTGCCGGCGAAGCGTATCCAGGACGATCAGGACCACGGCCGGACCCGGCTTCGGCGGCGTGGCAACCGCGGGATCGAAGCGCCCGCGGGCACCGGGGACCGGCACCGAGAGCAGCACGACGAGAAGCACCGAGGCAAGGCTGGCTGCCAGACCCCAGCGCGGCCGGTCGGACGCGGCCGGGGCCCGCGCCACGAGGACCAGGGCCGCGGGAAGCACCAACCATGCGGCGCGCGTGGCGTCCGCACCGGCAAGGCCCGCCGCCAGGAGGATCGCCAGGGCGGCGGGGCACCAGGCCGCGGGTGGGTCGCGGCGGCGCGCGAGCAGGAGAAGGCCGATCCCCGCCGCGAGACCCGCCGCACCCTTCCCGCGCAAGGACAGGGGCGCGTCCCCGAGAGCACTGGCCCAGATCCAGACGAGAGGCAACGCCATGCTGGCCCAGGCCAGCCTCGGGGCCGGGGCACCGCGCGCGAGCCAAGCGGCTCCGCCGGTCCAGAGGAGCGCGCACGCCAGATCGATCGGCAGGTGGACGGGCGCCCACGGCTCCATCGTGACCCAGCGGGCGAGCGTGAGGCCCACGCCGACCCAGAGCCCCAGCGCCAGCCACCGCATCGAGCGAGCTTATCGGACGATCGAGGGGCCCGTTATGCTGCCGCGATGGGGACGCCCGCGACGGGTGCCGAGCGACTCCGCGCCCGGCTTCGACTCTCGGCCGCAGGCCTTCTGCTCGCCTACGCGAGCTGGATTCCGCTCTCCTGGGCGCTGGCGACCGCGGCGCCCTTCGGGGTGCAGCAACCCCGCGAGGCCGCCCTGTTCCTGCGCTGGCTCTCGGCGCTGGGAATCGAGGCGACGGGGTGGGCCCAGGGCACATCGGCGGTGGCCGACGAGTCGTTGCGCCTCGTGCTATGGGGCGTCTGGTGCCTGCTCGCCACGGCCTCGGCAGGTCTCGCCCTTCACGCCCTCTCCCGAGCGCGACCCGCGCTCATCGAAGCCGCCGCAGCGCTCCCGTTCCTTCGCCGCAGCGCCCTGGCCGCGGTCGGGCTGTGCGTCTTCGCCTACCCGGTCTTCACGCAGGACATGTGGATGGGTGTGGCCTGGGGACGCATGGCCGCCGCAGGCGTGAACCCCTACCACGTCCCCTTCACCGAGGCGGCACTCGCCGGGCTGCCGATGGACCGCTTCGAGCTGCGCTTCACCTACGGCCCCCTCTGGGCCTGGGTCTGTGCGGCGATCGGGCTGACCAGCCGGGGCGGCGCGTTCCTCGGTCTCGCCGCCATGAAGCTGGTGTTGCTGGCCTGTTGGCTGATCGCCCTGCGAGCGGTCGAACGGCTGAGCGACGGCGACGCCCGGCGTCAGGCGGTGGCCCTGGTGCTGTTCGGCTGGCTGCCCGTCTCGCCCCTGCTCGCAGTCGCCGAGGCCCACAACGATGTCGCACTCGTCGTCGGACTGCTCGGCTGGCTCGTCCTGGCGAGGCGCGGCTCGTCGTGGGCTGCCCTTCCACTCGCGGCGTCGGTGCTCGTCAAGTACGTGACCCTGCCATTCCTGGCCGTGGAGGCGTGGCGATCGCTCGGCCCGGGTTCCCGATCGCGCCGCGCGGGCGCGGTGGCTCTGGCGGCGGCCGCCCTGCTGATGTTGGCGGCCGCCCTTCCCTTCCTTGGAGACGGCTCGATCTTCGGTGGCACCGACCGCATGGGCTTCCGCGTGCTCTCGCCGGGCAAGGCGCTCGCCACCCTGACGCAGGTTCTACCCGGCCCGCAGCTGGGTTCCCGTTCGGCGCGTTGGCTCCTGCTGGGAGGCGTCGGGCTGGCGCTGCTGCCGCTGGCGTGGCGCTTCGCCCGGGGCTCGGATTTCCACGCACTCCTGCGCCTCGCCTTCGCGGCCCTGCTGGCGGCGGCCGTGGTCGGAACTGGCCATACCTGGCCCTGGTACCTGATCTGGCCCCTTGGCGTGGGCGTCTTGATCTGGGACACGGCGCTCTTCCGGGGGAGCTTGTCGCTGTTCCTCGCGATTCCCTTCTTCCAGCTCTTCTGGCTCCAGGAGGAGGCGTGGAGCGGTGCGGATCCGTGGGGCCTGGGCTTGTGGGCGTTCGTCGTGGTGACGGCGTGGCCGTGCTCTCGCCTGCTCTCGCCGGAGCCTTCGCCCGACGAGACGACCGCGCTGGGGCCCGAGCCCTAGCCGAGGCCGGTCTCGCGTGCGCGTGGACGAGTCCAGCGCGCGCCCGATCCGCACCGGGTGACCGGAACCGGGATCGGCCCCATCCTTGTATGCTTCGGGTCGGCGCGATCCAGCCGCACCCACGCGAAGGAGCCCCAATGCAGCTCGACCGGTTCGGAGAAGCGATGGCCCACATCGACCTGGCGGAGCAGCGCTGGCAGATGAGGCCCGCCCCCGAGGAGTGGGTCCGCAAGTACGTGGGGGCCCGTGGGCTGGGCGTGCGGTACGTGCTCGAGGCCGGGCCGGAAGTCGAGCCGCTCTCGGCGGAGAACCTGCTCTGCTTCCTGAACGGACCACTCTCCGGCAGCGAGATGAGCATGAGCGGGCGCTGGGCCTGCGTGACCAAATCGCCGCTCACGGGCACGGTCACCGACAGCCATCAAGGCGGCTGGACCGGTGCCCGGCTGCGCTGGGCGGGCTTCGACGGGCTGATCTTCGAGGGGGCTGCGGCGGCGCCGACCTACGTGTTCGTCGAAGAGGGACGGATCAGCTTCCACGACGCCTCGGACGTCTGGGGCCTCGGGATCCACGAGACGGTGGCCCTCCTCAAGGAGCGTCACGGAGGCAAGGACGTCTCCGTCAACGCGATCGGTCCCGCCGGCGAGAAGCTCTGCCGCTTCTCCGCCTGGGTCAACGAGGACGATCGCGCCTTCGGACGGGGCGGCACCGCCGCGGTCGGCGGCGTCAAGAAGCTGAAGGCGATCGTCATCAAGGCGTCCCGCGAGAGGAGCGAGGTCCGGGACCTCGATCGATGGAGGGAGGTCCGTCGGGAAGCCCTCGACCTGATCCGGGACGAGGCCAACATCACGAGCCCCAAGAAGGGCGGGCTCTCCGTCTACGGAACGAATGTCATCACGAACATCACCAACCGCATCGGCGCACTCGGCACCCGCAACAGCCAGAGCACGTCGTTCGGGGACCGCGCCGAGGCGATCAGCGGAGAGACCGTCGTCGAGACGATCCTCACCGGCGACCCGACCTGTCACGCCTGCCCCGTGGCCTGCAAGAAGGAGGTCGAGGTGCAGGAGGGTCCGTGGAAGGGCCTGAAGATGGAGAGCGTCGAGTACGAACCGGCGTGGTCGCTCGGCTCGAACTGCTTGAACGACGACCTCGGCTCGATCGCCAAACTGATCGACCAGTGCAATGACCTCGGTCTCGATCCGATCGAGCTCGGCAATGCGTTGTCGATGTACATGGAGGCGACCGAGCGCGGCTGGGTCACGGGGGCGGGTCTCGCCTGGGGCGACACCCTCGCCATGGTGGCCATGACCGAGGCCATCGCCGCGCGCGAAGGCGACGGGGACCTGCTCGCCGAAGGCCCGGCGCGGGCCGCCGAGCGTCTGGGGCATCCCGAGATCGCGATGGCGGTGAAGGGGCAGGCCCTGCCCGCCTACGACCCGCGCGGCATGAAGGGCATGGGCCTCGGCTATGCCACCAGCAACCGCGGGGCCTGCCACCTGCGCGGCTACGTGGCCGCAGCCGAGCTCGGCGTCGTGCCGATCGAAGCGGATCCGCTCGCGTGGAAGGGCAAAGGCGAGCTGATGAAGACCTTCCAGGATCTCCACGCCTTCAGCGACAGCATGGACCTCTGCAAGTTCAGCGCCTTCGCGCAGGGCGCCGAGGACTACGCCAAGCAGTACTCCGCCGCGATGGGTCGACCCGTGAGCGCCGATGACGTCATGGAAGCAGGCGAGAGGATCTACAACCTCGAGCGCTACTACAACAACCTCGCGGGCTTCGGACCGGGCAGCGATACGCTGCCGACGCGGTTCCTCGAGGAGGCCTCCGACAGCGGCGGCTCGAAGGGGCATGTCTGCGAGCTGGGTCCGATGCTCGAGGAGTACTACGCGGTTCGCGGCTGGGATGACGGCGTGGTGCCCGAGGGCAAGCTCGGCACGCTGCAGATCCCCTGACGGACCGGGCGAAGGGATCCCCGTGCGCATCCGCGTGTACGCCACGTTCCGACCGATCGTGGGAGGCAAGGAGGTCGACCTGCCCCTCCCGCCCGGCACGACGGTTCGAGCCCTCGTGCTGAGCATGGTGGACCGCTGGCCGGAGCTCGGGGAGCTCCTGCTCCAGGACGGGGCGCTCTCCCGCCGTGCCCACGTCTTCGTCGACGGTCGGAGCACCCGCTACCTGGCCGAGGGAGACGACACCGTCATCGAAGACGGCCAGGAGATCGACGTGCTGCCGGCCGTGGCCGGCGGCTAGCCGGTGCCGCCAATCCCCCCAGGGCGCCCGGAGGCTGCGCCTCGACGTTGCCCGAACGCCCCAGCGCACCCCCTTTCGCGTATGATGGGATCCCGTTGCCCCCCCGGATCCACTGGGCGCCCCCGGTGGGTCGGGTCAGGAGACCCCATGCCGAGCCTCATCCCCTCCCCGGTCCGCCGCATCGTCTGGGGGGCGCTCGTCGCAACCCTTGCCGCAGCGCCGGCGTCCTCGCAGTTCGTCGCCACCCAGGTGGATGTGGCGAACGCGCCGACCTTGTTGTTCGGCGGTAGCGATGCGGATGGCGGCATCGACGACTGGTACCTCACCAACGGTGTCATCGAGCTGGTCGTCGACGACGTGGCCCCGCAGCCCGACCTCGTTCCGCTGCTCGGGGCGGCCGCTCCGCCGAAGGGGCACGAGGCGGCCATCTCCGGCGGCTCGATCATCGATCTCGGGCTGGTCGGGCAGGACAACGACCAGCTGAACCAGATCTTCACGGTCGGAGGTCTGAGCACTTCCAACTTCATCGCCTACGACACGATCGGCGCATCGACGACGGCCACCTCGGCATCGATCACCGTCAGCGGTGTCCTCCAGGGCTTCGATGCGAGCGGAGTTCCCGAGACCGATCTTCCGCTCACCACGACCTACACCCTCAACGGCTCGGACGACTTCGTCACGGTCCACACCGTCGTCACGAACCTGAACCCGACCAATACGGCCTCCCTGCTCGGCGGCTTCCTCGACGTGTTCCTCTGGGTCTCTCGCGGCGTCACTCCCTTCACTCCGCTGACCGCGAGGGGCTTCAACCACGTGGAGCTCGACCTCGGCAACCCTGCGAGCGCGCTGGAGCTGCCCGTCTACATGGCGGGGGCCGGACGCCTCGGGCCCGACGACGGCGTCATGGACTCGGTCACCGGAACTGCGATCGGGAGCGTCTCCTATGGCGTGCTGGGCGAGAGCGCCTTCATCGATCCGGCAGGCGGTGGCGGCACCCCGGCAGCGGTGAACCGCCTCTTCGGCATCAACGGGCAGTCGGTCTCCGCGCTGGGCAACTTCCCGATCGGCAGCCTGGCTCCGGGCGAGAGCCTCCACTACACGCGGCGCGTCTACGTCGCCGGGGACGACGACGTCGCGGGGGTCACGAACGCCATGATTTCGGAGCTCGGTGCCCGGCTCGGCTTCGCCACGGGCACGATCTCCGGCGACATCGACGGCATCGAGAGCGACGACGTGCGCGCCAGCGTGATCGCGACCCGCACCGCCGGCCCTGCGATCGCCGGGCTCCCGCTCGGTGCGCCGGTCAGTCAGCGGCGCACCGACGCCAGCGGCGGCTTCGGCAGTTGGACCTTGCCGGTAGGCACCTACTCCCTCGAGGTTCGCGCCCCCGAGCGCGACGTCGTCACGGTCGGCGGCGTCGTCGTCTCAGCGGCCACCGACACGGTCGCCTCGATCCCCGACCTGAGCGCCCTGGGCGCCCTCGTCATCGAGGCCCGTGAGCGGGTCCAAGGCCCCGACCCCTCCCTCGCCGCCCGCGCCACGATCATCGGGATCGACGGCACCCCGGACCCCCGGTTCCAGTACGAGTTCGAGGCCCTGGAGTTGCCGGCGGGCGCTGGCGCGCCGAACGACACCCGGCCGGAGACCTTCGGACGCGGTCCCCACATCGGGAACGTCGCCTACTTCGAGGGCGCCACGACGGTCGACCTGCGTCCCGGTCGCTACGAGGTCGTGGTCTCGCGCGGCCTCGAGTACACGGTGGCTCGGCGGAGGGTGACCGTGCGCGAGCCGCGCATCCTCTCCGATGGCTCGGTCGTGCCCCGCCCGAGACGGGTGCGCGCCAGGCTGCGCCGGATGGTGGACACGCCGGATGCGCTCTCGGCCGACTTCCACATCCACTCGGGCCGGAGCTTCGACAGCTCCGCGCCCCTCGAGGACCGCGTCCTGACCTTCGCGGGCGAGGGCATCGAGGTGATGGTCTCGACCGACCATGACTTCGTCACCGACTACGCGCCCATCATCAGCAGCCTGGCGCTGCCCGTGGGAATCACCTCCATCGTGGGGGAGGAGGTCACCGGCACGAACCAGAACCCGCCGACCTTCCCCGACTCGGTCGGCCACCTGAACGCCTGGCCCCTCCCGGTCCAACCCGATGAGCGGTACGACGGTGGCATCCAGGACGAGTTCGTCGCCCCGAACATGATCTACAGCCGCCTGCGAGCGCTGGGCGCCCAGCTCATCCAGTACAACCATCCGCGGGCCGGCGTCTCGGGCATCACGTCGATCGGCTTGTTCACGAACGTCGGCTACGACCCGGATCTCCCGATCACCGCTGCGCCCAACGACCTGCTGCTCTCGACGGACGTCCTCGGACAGTCGGGCGTCGCCAATCCGGACGGCTTCCGGAACCTGGACTTCGATCTGATGGAGATCATCAACGGCACCAGCTTCGGGTCCTTTCTCGAGGTCCGACGCGACTGGTTCTCCTTGCTCAACCAGGTCGATTTCCTGGGCGGGCCCAGCTCCGTGCCCTTCATCGTGGGCACGGCCGTCTCGGACAGCCATCGGCTGACCCTCGAGACGGCCGGCTTCGGCCGCTCCTACGTGCTCGGGGTGGGCGACGACACGGCCACCCTGTCGGAACCGACCTTCCACGCCCAGACCGGGGCGGGCCGGCTGCTCGCGACCACCGGCCCGTACGTGGAGCTCACACTCGAGGACGGGTCGGGCGCCACTGCGGCGCTCGGGGACTACTTCGTTCCCAGCTCGCCCGATGTGACCCTCCACATCAAGGTGCAAGCGGCGAATTGGGTCCAGGTCCCGCAGGTCCGCATCGTCCAGAACGGGTTCACGACGCACACCTTCACGACGGCCAGCAACCCAGCGGTGCGTCTCGGCCCGAGGTTTCCATGGGCGGGAACCCAGAATCGCAAGATCCGCTTCGAGGAGTCGATCCCCATCACGCTCGGCGCGGACACCTGGCTGCTGGTCGAAGCGGGCGAGAGCATCAGCGTGAGCCCCACACCCGATCCCTTCGTCGAGAAGATCGTGCCGGGCTTCAACTCGCTCGCCTTCACGAACCCGATCTTCGTCGATCTCGGCGGCGACGGCTTCACGCCCCCCGGGCTGCCCGTGGAGGTGCCCGGCGCCCTGTCCAGGAGCCTGGTCGCCCGTTCGAGCGCCTCGACCGGTTCGTGGTTCGATGGGCTCACAGCGGAGGAGCAGGAGGAGCTTCGCGATCACCTGCCGGTGCACCTGATCGCGATACCGCAGGCTGCGGTAGAAGCGCTCCGACCGTGAAGCATGCGCTGCCGCTCGCGGCCGCGGCCTTGCTCGGCTCTGTGCTGCTGGGCGCGGCGGTCGCTGCCGGCGCGCACAGCCCGGGCCCCGGCGACGCGATCGCCGAGATCCGCGGCGGTGAAGCCCACGAGCCGGTGGGGTTACGGGCCGTCGCACGGAGCCCTGAGCTCCCCCGCATGCTCGTGGTTCGTGTGGGCCCTGGCTGGGAGAGTGCCTCGGCCGCCCGCCGGCGCGAGGTGGCGACGCGCTGGCGGGCGACCTGGCGCCGGGTGGAACCGAACGGGATCGTCGCCGTCGTCGACGACGAGAGTCTGGAGTCGAGAGTGAGCTACGACCGCCAGGGGCGAGCCCACCTCAAGGATCCGCCGCGGGTCGCGGGTTCGGTTCGCGAGTAGGCACAGCGAAGACCCAAGCCCCCCGGTCGATGCCCCGGAACGCCAGGGCTGTGCGCATCGCGGATTGACCTTCCTCCGCGACCAGGACAGCCCGCGAGCGGGCTCGCCCCCGGGGACCCGGCCCCCGCGTATCACGGATCGCGGATCTGGCCGCGCTCTCCCGCGGCGGAGGCGCCGCTCCACGCCTGGCCTGCTGCGCGACATCCGGCCCTCCCTGGCCGCGCGAGCGGTGCGTGCCACAAAGCGCCGACGCGGGGGACCGCTGCCTAGCGCAGGCCGCCGACGCGAGCCGGAGCCCTGCGTCCGTAGGGTCGATCTGCGAGCGGCACTTCCCAGGGGCTCTGGGCAGACGACCTCGCCGAGTTCATCGAAGACCAGGAGTGAAGGCAGACATGAGACACGTGAACACTTGGAAGATCGGAATCGCCGGCGCGGTGCTGGCTCTGGCGGGGATGGTCGTCATCGTCGGCCCGGCGGAGGCCAAGAAGAAGCGGCGCCGGGCGGAAGGCATCTGTACGACCACGGCCAGGCTCCAGTACAGCGCCTGCTACGCGGAGGTCGCAGACGACCACTACACCACCAGGGCCTTCTGCATCAACGAGCCCGACGCGCGCAGCGACTGCCTCGAGGAGGCCAAGCAGGAGAGCCGGGAGACCGCACGGCTCTGCGTCGAGCAGTTCCAGGCGCGACGGGCCCTGTGCCGGGAAATCGGCGAAGCCCGCTACGCCCCGGACATGGACCCGGAGCTGTTCCAGGACCCGCGCAATCCCACCCGCCCGAACCCCTACTTCCCGCTGGTCGTGGGCCATCGCTGGGTCTACGAGGAGGACGGGGAGCAGATCGTGATCGAGATCCTCGATGCGACCAAGTGGATCGCCGGCATCGACTGCATCGTGTACCGCGACACGGTCACGAGTGACGGCCTGCTGGT
>JAJDAR010000436.1 GCA_029261775.1 Deltaproteobacteria bacterium
GCATCCTCGCCCGCAGCGGCACGATCGACAAGTTCATCGGCGACTCGGTGATGGCCTACTTCGGCGCGCCGGTTCCGTGCGAGGACCATGCCGCCCAGGCCGTGCAGGCGGCGATCGACATCGAGCAGGCGGTCGCCGAGCGGACCGCCGCGCTGCAGGCCCCCCAGCACCCGGTCCAGATCGGCATCGGCATCCACACGGGTGCCGTGGTGGTGGGAACGATCGGCTCGGACCGGCGATCGGACTTCACGGCCATCGGCGATGCGGTGAACGTCGCCCACCGGCTCGAGAAGCTCGCCCGGCCCGGGGAGATCCTCGTCTCCGAGGCCGTCCAACGCCGGGTCCGGGACGTGGTACGGCTGCGATTCGAAGGCGAGCGCCAGCTCTCCGGTCGCGTCGAGCCGGTTCACGTATACTCGGTCGACGTTCCGCCCACGTCCTAGCCGTCGGCGGGAGCTGACCCAGGGGGATGCGGCTTCAGGTCCGATGCTTGGCCAGGGGGATGCGGCTTCAGGTCCGATACTTGGCCCCGGTGTGATCCAGCTCCGGTCGAGGCGGACGAGCCAGGTGATGATCGAACCGCGTCGACGACATCTCGAGCGGGCGGCGCTCACGCTCACGCTCTGCCTCGGCTTGGGCTGCACGACGGCCATGGAGCTGGGAGAGCGCCGCTACCGCGAAGGCGATCGGCTGGCGGCGCTGGAGACCTGGCGTGGCATCCGGCCCGATCACTTCTCCTACGAGCGGGCCCAGGATCGGATCGCGCTCGTGCAGGAGGAGTTCGAAGCCCTGGTGGTGCGCTATCGCAAGCGCGCTGCCTACTACGAGCGGCGCGAGCGCCTGGCCGAGTCGGTCCTGAACTATCGGCTCGCCCTCAAGCTGCAGCCCGACGACCGCGAGTCCCTCGAGCACGTCCAGAAGCTCGTCCGCGAGCTCGAGAAGCGACGCACGGCCGTGAGCACTCGCTTCGACGAGCATTTCGCCGCCGGTGACCTGGCCGCTGCCGGAGAAGCCCTCGTGGAGCTCCGAAGCCTCGACCCGTTCTCGGCCGAGCTGGCTTCGGCCGAGCGCGCACTCGAGAGTGCCCGCGGAGGAAGGATCGAGAAGCTGCTCGCCAGGGGACGCCGGGGCTTCACCTCGGGCGACCACCGCAGCGCGGCCCGGGCTTTCCGGCAGGTGCTCGCCCTGGACAAGGAGAACGAGAGCGCCCAGGGCTACCTCTCCTACATCGCCCGGATCCGAAGCGAGGAGCGCCCCGGCATGCCGGAGTCGACCGCGCCCCTCGATGCGGCCCTGGATCCGGAAGGACTCGACGCCTCGGATGCGGAGATCCGTGCGGAGGGATTCTTCCAGAACGCCCTGGCCTCCGAACGCGCCGGCGATCTCTACGCCGCGATCCGCTTCGATCTGGAGGCCCTTCGCGCGAACCCGGTGCACCGGCGAGTCCGCAGCCACCTCGCGCGGGTGCGCGGTCGGCTCGAGCCGCAGGTGCCCGATCTGCTTCGCGCCGGCCGTGAGCACTACCAGCAAGAGGACCTGCAGGCGGCCCTCGACCAATGGGGCAAGGTGCTGCTGGTCGACCCCGACCACGAGGAGGCCAGCGAGTACTCGGCCCGCGCCGAGCGCCTGCTCGAGAACCTCGAGCGCCTGCGCGCGGAGCCGACCCCGGGGAACCGCCGTTGAGCCGGTCATGCGCCGGCACCCTCGCCCTCTGGGTCGCCCTGCTGTCGGGCTGCCAGCTGCTGCCCGACGTCGAGCTCGCGCGCGGGCTCTTCGAGTCGTCCCCCCGGACCGAGATCCCGGTCTTCGTCGACGAGCCGCCCGCGGTACTGCCGCCGGTTGGCGGGTTGGCCGCGGTCGCCGGTGAGCTCCGCGCGGTCCCCCTCCGCTGGGAACCGCTGCTCGATCCAGACGTCTCGGGCTACGTGATCGAACGCGCCCTCTCGGCGAAGGACCGCTTCGAGCGCGTCGGCGCCGTCGCGGGGCGCCACCGCACCCGTTGGCTCGACCGCGGGACCGACCTGCGACCCAAACATGGGGCACGCGACGGTGCGGGCGATCTCGGCGACGGCAAGACCTACCTGTACCGGGTGCGCGCCTTCGACGACGAGGGTCGCCTCGGTCCAGCCGGCGAAGGCCCGCCGGTGGAGGCCAGGACGGCCGCCGCGCCGGAGCCGCCGCCCGGCTTCCAGGCCTTCAGTCACCTTCCGAGGCGCGTGGCCGTCCGTTGGGATCCGTCTCCGGATCCCAACACCCGCGGCTACGTCGTGACGCGGAGCCCGACGGCCCGCGGAGAGTTCGAGACCCTCGCACTGCTCGACGGACGTTTCACCACGACCTACGTCGATCGCAACCTCGGAGACCTGCGGGTCTTCTACTACCGGATCGCGGGACGCAACGGAGCCGGCGGCATCGGCGAGCCCTCCAAGGCCCAGCGGGCCGTGACCAAACCCGAGCCGCTGCCGCCGATCGGGCTCGGGCTCGTCGCCCAGGAGGTCGGGCGCAACACCCTGGCTTGGGCTCCGAACGTCGAGACCGACCTCGTGACCTACCGCGTGCTGCGCCGCCGGGCATCGGGACGCTTCGAGCCCTTCGCCGAGGTGCCGGCTGCGACGACGCAGGTCGTCGACGGCGAGGTCGGCGCGGCCGAGGCGCTCGAGTACGCCCTGGTTGCCATCGATCGCGACGCCCTCGAGAGCGCCCGCTCGGAGCCCTTGCCGGTGCTCGGGGTCGCCTACGGGCTCGAGGCGGCCGTCACCGCAGAAGGCGTTCGCCTCGTCTGGAAGGACGAGGTCCAGGCCACTCTCGCCGAGACCCGGATCCTGCGCGTTGGAGCGCTGCGGAGCCAGGAGATCGGGCGTTCGGCGTCGCCCCACTTCCTCGACGACCAGGTCGAGCCGGACCAGCGCCTCCGTTACCAGCTGGTCGGCATCCGGCCGGACGGCTCCTCCGCGCCACCCTCCGCGATCGTCGAAGTGTCGATCCCGTCGCTCGAGGGCCCCTGATCTCCGCCCATGGCTCCTCCGCGACCCGCGCCGGCACGCCAGGGCGCCCGCGTTGCGTTCCTGGGCCGTGGGCCTAGACTCGTCGCCCTTCTTCCCCGGTAGCTCAGCTGGTAGAGCAAGCGGCTGTTAACCGCTGGGTCGCAGGTTCGAGTCCTGCCCGGGGAGCCACTCCACGGTCGTTCGATCTCCGCGAGCGACCAGGGACCGGTGGCCTCAGTGCCCCTCGTGACCGCCGCCGCCCGGGCCTGCGTGCGCGATCACCGGCACCTGCAGCGTCACGGCGCCGGCCTTCTCGAACGAGAGGGTCACGGCCACGGTCGTCCCGACCTCGGGCGGACTCGCGATGCCCATCAACATGCCGTGGCGCCCCCCAGGCGTGAGCTGGAGCACCTCTCCGGGACCCACGGGAAAGCCCTCCGGCGCCGCCTTCATCGTCGCGCGTCCAGCCTCGACCCGGGTGCGATGCAGCGAGGCGTGAGGGGCGATCGGCGCCGAGAGACCGATCAAGCGGTCTCCCTCCCCACCCTCGTTTCGGACCCGCAGGTAGAGCGCCGCACTGCCCCCCGGCGGCGCGACCAGCGCCGGCTCCACCACGATCAGGTCACCGACCTGCGCCGCGGGCTCGGGCCCCGAGGCCCCGCATCCGGGGATCGCAGCGCTGAGGAGAGCCACGGCGAACGCGAAGTCGAGCCTGCGGGCCCACCGCGCGCACGGACCCCGCTCGTCGTCGCCGACGCCACGCATCGCTCTCACGACGATCGCCACCCCCCGCGCAGCACGTGAGCCAGGTCGTGCACCCAGTCCTCGCTGCTCGTGTCGAAGGCGTAGCGCAGGTGCGCCTGGTCGTCGCTCGTGTAGAGCAGCACGTAGGAGGCGTGACTCACGGTGTAGGCCTGGTCGCTCCCACCCGGATCGCGCGTGGCCTGCGGCACCGCGGCCGCGCGCTGCGCAACCTGCAGCTCCTCCGGGCTTCCGACCAGCCCCACGAAGGACGGATCGAAGTGGTCGAGCCAGCTGCGCACGCGCTCACCCGTGTCGCGTGGCGCGTCCACACCCACGAAGACGACGCGCACGCGCTCCCGCACGTCTTCGAACTCGCCTTCGAGCTCCCGCATCGCAGCGGCGATCTGACCGAAGTGCATGGGACAGACGTCCGGACAGCTCGTGTACCCGAAGAAGAGCAGGGTCGGACGGCCACGGGTCTCCTCGTCGAAGACGAAGCGGCCGCCGCTCGCGTCCCGGAGCGTGAACTGCGGACGGGGCAGGGACGCGGAGAGCACCCTTCCCCGCCAGATCACACGCTCGGCCGCTTCGGCATCGCCCGTCAGATCACATCCGCTGCACACCAGGCCAACGAGGGACAAGAAAGCCATGAGCCACGTCGGTCGCAGTCGAAAGCGGTTCCCCGAGATGGTGGATCGCGGTCGCAGGGGCGTCTCCTCCCGAAGGGGCGCGCGTCGGCGATGGCTCCCGATCCTACTGGACTGGCGACCGGACGTCCCGCGAGCCAAGCTCGCCGCGTGACCGAGCCCGCCCGACTGACCGTCAAGCTGGCCAAGGAGGACTTCAAGTTCGCCGCGGCCCACTTCACGCTGTTCCCGGATGCGCCCGCCGAACGCCTGCACGGCCACAACTACCGCGTGCGCATCGAGCTCGAGGGACGGGAGATGGGCCCCGAGGGACTGCTCGCGCCGGTGGCGGAGGTCAAGACCCGGATCCGCGCGATCTGCCAGGAGCTCGACGAGCACACGCTGATCCCCGAGAAGAGCCCGCAGCTCGAGGTCACCCTGGAAGGGACAGCGGTCACGATCCGCTGCAGGGGTCGGCACTATCAGCTCCCTGCGGACGAGGTGCGGCTGCTCCCGCTCCCCAACGTGACGATGGAGCTGCTCGCCGTGCACGTCTGGAACCAGCTCGCCGCCTCCCTGGCGCCAGGCCGGGTCGAGGTCCTGACGGTCGAGGTCGAGGAGACCGCCGGGCAGAGCTGCAGCTACCGGGCTCCCCTGCGGCGCGCCTGAGCCGGGCGGCCCGGCCCGAGGGAGGCCCAGGGGCCGGCATCGGGGGCGCCCGCGCAGGCCCGCAGCGATCCATCACAGGGGGCTGCGACGAAGGCGGCGTTCGTGCTGATCCCATCGACGTCGTCGCGGTTGATCGAGAGGCCACCGCCCTCCCGGTCGGCGAGGCACGAGATCAGGCGCGCATCGTCCAGGATCCCCGGAGCCGCGAGCAGGCTCCGCATCCGGCTCAGGCGCGCGCGCGACGACGCGACGGGCGTTGCGGCCTCGAGCGCACGATGGGGAGGATGCTGGCAGTGGTTCGTCTGGACGTCGAACCCAGTGCGAACCCAGCGCTCGTGGGCGAGGGTCGCCGTGCATTCCAGGACCACGCCCGCGCCGCTCCGGTCGGCGACGACGAAGCTGTGGGCGCCGGCGCGGGGGGCCCCGGCGATGCAGAGGACCGCCTCCCGGGCGTCCTCGCAGCGCAGGGCTCGGTGGATCAGCTGCAGGTAGGGCACGCCGACGCGAGCGTCCCGGGTGCGCAGGTTGGTCGTCCCGATCGCGACGCCGGTCTCCGAGATCCCCATCAAGGAGAGCGCGCCTGCCGTCGTGACCGTCCAGGTCTCCGGACCTTCCCGGGGCCGGCGATGCACGCTCACCACGAACGGCCGGTTCGCGGTCCCGAGGTCCCAGGTCTGCCCGATGCGGACCGCGCCATCCTCCGTGCGGTCTCCCTGCACGACGAAGGCGGTGCAGCCGTCCATCTGCTCGGGATCGCCGCCCCAGGCGAGCACGTCGCGCAGGTCGGTGAGCCCGTTCAGGGCCATGACCTGTTCGGGCCCGAGGCCCGCGCCGTGGGCGATGCCCAGGAGCTCCTCATGGCCCTCCGCGTCGAAGGCGAGGCACACCGGCATGCAGCGCGCAGCGAGCCCCAGCAGGTCGCCCTCTGCGACGGTGCGGCCGCCATACTGCCGGGCCTGGGCCAGGGCGTTGTCGCGACGCAGGGCGTAGAGCTCCGCGACCTCCCGGCGAAAGCCCTCGCCGAAGGCCTCGCCCATCTGGCGCGGTGTCCCTTCGAGCTGCACGCGCTGCATGGGTGTCTCCATCGGTACGACACCCGCGGAGCCCGAGCCGTTCAGGGCTTCCCCGACCTACCGACGAGGGGCGAAGCCCTCACCCAGTGGCCTCTCGAGGCAGTTGCGGCCTCGCCGGCCTCACGGGATCCCGGGGATCTGCCGAAGCGGGAGACCACAGCTGGGGGAATCGGTTCATGTCTCTGGATGGTCTGACGGAATGGGTCGGCATCGCGAATCTCGTGCTGCTGATCGCGATGATGACGGGCCCTCCCCTGGTCCTCTCCGTTCTCTACATGCGGGACCGGTTCCAGTCTCAGCACGCGGTGCTGCGGAACTTCCCCTTGCTCGGTCGCTTGCGGTACCTGTTCGAACGCATCGGTCCCGAGATGCGCCAGTACCTGTTCGAAGGGGATCGCGCCGGGGCGCCCTTCTCGCGCGACGACTACGAGAACATCGTGCTGTCGGGCAAGTACATGAAGTCGCTGATCTCCTTCGGATCGAAGCGCGACTTCGAAGAGCCGGGCTGGTACCTGCGCAACGGGCTGCTGCCGACGCTGCTCGACGAGCTCGCCATCGACGAGGAGCCCCAGCTCGACACCCAGCGCTACGTCGTGGACCACGACGGCCTGCTCAGCCGCGGCGAGCACGTAGAGGGAGCGAGGGTCGCCCCGTGGACGCTCCATCCCGAAGACGCGCCCGTGATCGGCCCCGATCTGCCCCACCCCTGGCGCCTGACCGGGCTGATCGGCATGAGCGGCATGTCGTACGGCGCACTCGGACGCAACGCGATCCAGGCCCTGTCGAAGGGTCTCGGGCTCGCCACCGGGACCTGGATGAACACCGGAGAAGGCGGGCTCTCGAGCCACCACCTGCTCGGGGGCACGCCGATCGTGTTCCAGATCGGGCCGGGCCTGTTCGGCGTTCGGGCCGACGACGGCAGCTTCGACTGGGACAAGTTCCGCAAGCAGGCGGCGCTCGACGCGGTCGTCGGCTTCGAGCTCAAGCTCCATCAGGGCGCGAAGATCCGGGGAGGCCACGTCGAGGGCGAGAAGGTGTCGGCCGAGATCGCCGAGATCCGCGGCGTCGAGGTCGGCAAGACGATCGACTCCCCGGCCCGGTTCCCGATGATCCACGACATCGACGAGCTCTTCGACTGGATCGCGCGCATGCGGCAGGAGGGAGGGAAGCCCGTCGGCATGAAGGTCGTGGTCGGGGGCCCTGGCAGCCTCGACGAGCTGGCGCTCGCCATGGACCAGCGTGGCGATGGGCCCGACTGGATCTCGGTCGACGGAGGCGAAGGCGGCTCGGGCGCGACCTACCGCGAGATGGCCGACACGATGGGGCTTCCCATCCGCTCGGGCATCATCGAGGCCGACGACGCCCTCCGGCGCGCCGGGGTCCGGGATCGCGTGAAGATCATCGCCTCCGGCAAGCTGTTCTCGGCGGATCGTGTGGCCCTGGCACTCAGCCTCGGCGCCGATGCCGTCCAGATCGCCCGCGGCTTCATGATCTCGGTCGGCTGCATCCAGGCGCAGCGCTGCTACAACAACACCTGCCCGGTCGGGGTCGCGACCACCGACGAGAAGCTGATGAAGGCTCTCGTCGTGGACGAGAAGCAGTACCGGGTGATGAACTACGTCACCACCCTGCGGGCCGGGCTCGCGTCGCTGACCGCGGCCGCGGGGCTGCGCTCGCCGACGGAGTTCCAGCGGAAGCACGCCGTCTACCGGGACGCGGAGGGTCGCACGCGGGGCGCTGACGAGGTCTTCCCCTACCCCGCTCCCTGAGGGCTCGTAGCGCCCCACCCGGAACCGGTATCGTGCCGGGATGCAGCCTTCCCCTTCCGCACGGGCGCCCCTCGCAGGCGTCCGCGTCACCGAGATCGCCAGCTTCGTGGCGGCACCCGCGGCGGGCGCGCTGCTGGCCGACCTGGGCGCCGAGGTCATCAAGGTCGAGGTCGAAGGCGGTGAGACACTTCGCCACTCCCGCCCCAAGCTGCTCGGCTGGAAGAGCGACTTCGGCGAAGCGCCGCAGTTCCACATGGACAACCGCGGCAAGCGATCGCTCGTGCTCGACCTGCGGCGCGACGAGGCACGCGGGGCCCTCCAGCGGGTGATCGACGGCTCGGACGTCGTGCTCACCAACATGCTGCCCGGCCGCCTCGCGAAGTACGGTCTCGATGCCGAGAGCCTGCGCGCGCAGCGTCCCGAGCTGATCGTCGCCGGCCTGACCGGCTACGGGCGCGAAGGGGACGAGGCGGACACGCCCTCCTTCGACTACGCCGCGTACTGGGCCCGCACCGGTCTGATGGACCTGATGCGGGAGCCGGACGCCCCGCCGGCGTGGCTGCGGCCGGGAGTCGGCGATCACGCGGCCGCCCTGGCGCTCTCGACCGGCATCCTCTCGGCGCTCCGCATGCGGGACGCCGGTGCCGGTGGGCAGGTGGTCGACGTGAACCTGCTCCACGTGGGCTTCTACGTGCAGGGGAACGATGCGGCACCGACGCTGACGACCGGCGACGGACCCGTCCCGCACGACCGCCGTCGACCGCGCAACCCGCTCTGGAACCACTACCCCACGGCCGACGAGCGCTGGCTGTTCCTCGTCATGATCGAGTCCGACCGCTACTGGCCTGCCCTGTGCACGGCCCTGGGACGCGAGGAACTCCGCACCGACGAGCGCTTCCACGATGCACGCGCGCGCTATCGGCAGAGCGCCGAGCTGTCGGAGATCCTGAGCGCCTGCTTCCAGGACCGCACCCTCGCGGAGTGGGAGGCGCACCTCGCCGGGCACCCGCTGATCTGGGCGCCGGTCCGCACGCTCGCCGAGGCGATCCGGGATCCCCAGGCGGCGACCAACGGCGTCTTCGCCGAGCTCGAGCACCCGCGGGCCGGGCCCTTCGGGACGGTCACGGCGCCGCTGCGCCTGTCGGCGCATCCGACTCCCGGAACCGCCCTTGCGCCGGAGCTGGGCGCCGATGGCGAGGCGATCCTGCGCGAGGCGGGGCTCAGCGAAGAGGAGATCCAGAGCGCCCTCGGCGCCCGATGAGCCGTGCTCAGCGCGACGCGGCGGTGTCGGGCGGCGGCGCGGAGACGTCGATGGACGAGAGGTCGGAAGGGCCCTGCGCCGTCTGCGAGGCCGGCGCGACGTCGACCCGCTCGCGGATCGCGTCGAACACGGCGGGCGCCTGAACCGTCTGGGCGGCATGGATCACGAAATCCGGGACCCCGCTCTTGAGCCACGCGTCGAGCCAGTACGCGAGCAAGGTGCGGGTGCCATCCTCCCAGGGGTGCACCGTCCAGGAGCCGTCGTTGCGGTGGTAGTCCCAGTCGCCCGGCACGAGGGACCACTGGCGACGGAAGATGCCACCGGGCAGCTCCGAGAGGAAGGAGCGCGCGGCGTTCACGCGATTGGAGAGCGGAAACGGCAGCTCGATCTCGGTCTCGCACACGTAGGTGTCGTTGCCGTGCTCACTCTCGTCCGCACGCGCCATGCGGGGCATGTACTCGTCCATCGCCGCGCAGTCCCGGACCACGGGCCAGACCCGCAGCGGCGGCGCGTTCACGAGGCCCAGCGCGTGGTACGCGAAGCCCTTCCCGCTCGGGACGCCCTCCGAGATCAACACCTCACCGCGCTCGAGACGAGCGCGCTGCTCGTCGCTGATCTCGAGCTCCGCCGCCGTGGCCACTCCGGCGAAGGCGAGCACGAGCAGGGCGGCGAGGAACTGGATCGGCATCGGGGACAGAGGGTATCGAACCCTCCGCGGGCTGCAGGATCGGCGGGACGTGGCTCCTGAAGGCCTCCGATCGCGGGTGCGGGGAGTCGCCCCCGCGCGGCGCCCCGGCTCGGAAAGGGCTTCGCCGTCATGGCCCTCCCGCGAGAGGATCGGGCCGATACAATCCAGGCCTTCCGACGCCGCCCCCCTCGGGCGCAGAGCGGCGCTCGGTAGGAGGACTCATGAAAGGGCGGCTGGCCGCTTGGCTCATCCTGGCTCTCGCATGCATCGTGGCGGGGGCGGCCGGAGCGGAGGACGCCTGGGTTCGCGGAGCTCCCCTCAATCTGCGCAGCGGCGCGGGGACGGAGTTCAGGATCCTGGCCTCGACCCAGCCGGGAGAGCGGCTGACGGTCCTGAAGCGCAGCGGCGACTGGACCAAGGTCCGGACCGAGGCCGGCAAGGAGGGCTGGATCGCAGCCGGCTACCTCGACCCCGAGGCGCCGCCGACGCTGCGCCTCACGGAGCTGGAAGCCGAGGCCGAGAGACTGCAGAGCGAGCTCGGTGTCCTGAGCGAGGAGACCGGGGAGCTGCGCAGCCAGAACGAGAACCTGAGCTCCGCGGACAGCGGCCAGCGCGGTGAGATCGAACGGCTGACCCGCGAGAACTACAAGCTGCGCGCGGGCACCCGCTCCGCCGAATGGCTGACCGGCGCCCTGATCCTGGGCATGGGCATGGTGCTCGGAGCGATCGTCCACAGCGTCACGGGCCGCCGGCGCAACAGCCGCCTGCGCCTCTGAGCCCCGCGCCAGCGGCGGGCACCCGGAAGCGGGACGAAACGCCGCCCCGCTCCGTGGTGTCTCCCGTGGACCCGGATTACCGTCCGGATCGCGTGGGTCGAGCCGCGGGCAGCTCCCTCGCCGCTCGGGGGCTACGCCCGGAAGGAGCACGTTGAGCGAGCCGCACGACCCACACCGCCCGGACCAGCCGCAACAGCGGAACGACTCGCCAGATCGGAGCGGCCGGGCGCCGCAACCCGGATCCCTGGCCTCGCTCTCACGCCTCGGGCAGGGCGGCCGCGACGACCGGCTGCCGTTCCGACTGGTGGTGCGCTTGCTCGCACGCTGCCTCCAATGGCTGCGGCCGCTGCGGATCCACTTGCTGGGGCTCTTCGGCGGCTTCTCCGTCCTCGCCGTCCTGCTCTTTCCAGTCGGCCTGCTGCTGATCGACGTGATCTGGACCCGCGTCCTGCAGGGCCTCCCAGTTCCCGAGGAGCAGGCGCTGTGGCTCGGTCTCGACCCGGCGATCGTGACCCACGTAGGGGGGCTCTCGGCAGAGGTGCGACGGAGCCTGCTGGAGGGCGCCCTGTGGATCGGCGTGGTGGTGACCGTGGTCGTCACGCCGATCTTCATGGCGCTCTACTACTACCAGGTCTGGATCCTGCAGCGGGTGAACCAGCTCCTGCGGGTCCAACTGCTCGACCAGCTGCAGCGGCTGTCGATGCGCTTCCACAGCGACCATGCGATCGGCGATGCCCTGTATCGGATGATGCAGGACTCGGCGATGGTGACCCAGCTCGTCGAGCTGCTCTTCTTCACCCCGATCTCCACCCTGGGGCGCTACGCCCTCGCGGTCGCCGTCGTCGCCGCCTTCGATCCCTTGATGGCGCTGCTCCTCGGTCTGCTCTGGCCCCCGCTCCTGCTCCTGGGTCTCTGGTTCTCGCAGCGCCTGCGCGTGGGCTTCCGGGCTGCGCGCGAATCCAACGCCGCGCTCACCGCGCGCATCCAGGAGACGCTGGTGGGCGTGAGGGTGATCAAGGCCTACGGCGCCGAGCGCCGCTGGCAGGAGGTCTTCGAGGACGCGAGCGAAGGCGCCTTTCGCGCGGCCTTCGTGGCGCGTGATCGCCTCGCGGTCTTCACCGTCGCGCTCTTCTGGGTCTGCGGAGTCGGATTGATCGCCTCAGGAGCCTTCGCGGCCACCCGCGCGGCCGCACACATGCCGCTGATGGTCCAGGCGCTCGGCTTCAGCATCTGGACCCTGGGCCTCTACAACTTCTTCAAGTCGCGGTTCAGCGACGGAGCCGGCCAGCTGCGCATGCTCTTCAAGACCTGGGGACGTACGCAGGACGTCGCGATCGGCCTCGACCGGGTCTTCGAGCTCCTCGACCTCGAACCCGAGGTACAGGACGCGGAGGGTGCGGTACC
>JAJDAR010000437.1 GCA_029261775.1 Deltaproteobacteria bacterium
GTGCAGAGGCCCCGCCACCTGCTCGGGACGGGGTCCGGCCACCGGCCAGAGGTAGAAGCACAAGAAGCAGGGAAGGCTCAGCAGCACGACACCGCGGACGTAGCGCGCCACCTCGTCGCGGCGCCTCGCCAGCAGCGGGAACAGCGGAACCAGCACGACGATCGACAGGTAGGGACCGAGCCAACGCGGATCGAAGGGGATCGCGCGATCGATCCACAGGACGGGAGGTTGACGGACCGGGTGGAAGGGGCCGGACTGCAACGCGAAGTACGGGATGCAGATGAACAGCGCCATCCCCACGAGCCAGGCCGCCTTCACGCCGGGCAGTGCCGCGAGGCGTGTGCGGAGACCGCCCGGTCGTGACGCCACGTCGTCCATCGGCCGGGGAGTCTACCGGCCCCGATGGACCCTGTGCCCCGACCGCCCTGGCCCCGTTGCGCCGCGCCCGGCTCCCGTCCAAGCTCCGCAGGTGATTCCCTTCTTCCCACACCCCACCCTCGAGGTCGGCAGCTACGAGCTGACGGCCTTCCGGGTGCTCGTGCTCGCCGCCGTGCTCGTGCAGTTCGGCCTGGTGATCCGTTTGGCACCGCGCTTCGGAGTGGACGCGAGCCGGGCCGGCAATCTCTGCATGTGGGCGATCGGCCTGGGGCTCGTCTCGGCCCACGTCTTCGACGTGGTCACGTACTTCCCGGAGCGCCTGCGGGAGGACCCGCTCGAGCTCTTCCGCGTCTGGGGCAGCCTGTCGAGCACCGGCGGCATGCTCGGTGGCCTGCTGGGCATGCTCGTGGTCTCGCGCGTGCGTGGCTTCGACCGGGGCGAGACCTTCCGCTTCCTCGAGCTGTGCCTGTTCGCCCTGCCCTTCACCCTCGCCGTCGGCCGGCTCGGCTGCGCCTTGCAGCACGACCACCTGGGGCGGGCCTCGACCCACTGGCTGGCCGTCGCCTTCCCGGAGGGCCCGCGCTTCGATCTCGGCCTGCTCGAGTTCTTCGTCGCCACGGCGATCTCCGGGCTCTTCCTCGCGCTGCTGCGAAAGCCGCGGCCGACGGGCTTCTTCTTCGGCCTCTTCTTCGTGCTCTACGGCCCCGCCCGCTTCGTGCTCGACGCGCTGCGCACCGACGATGCGCGCTACTTCGGCTGGACACCGGCCCAGGGACTGATGGTCCTCGCCACGCTGATCGGCGCCGTCGTGCTGCTGCGGTCCCGACGCGGAACGATCGGATCGTGAGCGCGGAGATCTTCTGGCGCCTCCACGAAGGGCTGCCGCAGCAGGGGCCGGGCAGCGATGCCACGACCCTGCGGGCGCTGCGCGCGCTGGGACCGCTGGTGCCGAGCCCGCGCATCATCGACCTGGGTTGCGGCCCGGGTCGGCAGAGCATCGCGCTGGCCGCGGAGACCGGGGGAGAAGTGACGGCCATCGACCGCTTGCCGCCCTTTCTCGGCGAGCTGGCCATGCGGGCCGAAGCGGCCGGGCTCGCCGGGCGCATCCATCCCGTGCAGGCGGACATGGGCGCGCTCGACAGCCTGCCCGACGGGTCCTTCGACGTCCTCTGGAGCGAGGGAGCGATCTATCACCTGGGCTTCGAGGCCGGGCTGCGCAGCTGGCGGAGACTGCTGGCCCCCGGCGGCCTGGCCGCGGTGTCGGAGATCTCCTGGCTGGTGCCGGATCCAGCGGCGGAGGCGCTGGCGTTCTGGGCCGAGGCCTACCCGGGCATCGCCTCCCGCGAGACGAACCGCGAGCGGGCCAGGCGCGCGGGCTACCGACGGATCGGGGACTTCGCGCTGCCCAAGGAGGACTGGCTGGCCGACTACTACGATCGCATCGCGGAACGGATCGGGCCGCTACGCGAGGAGCGCGGGCACGAGCCCGAGGTGGCGCGGGCGCTCGACGAGGCCGAGCGCGAGCACACGCTCTTCCTCCGCCACCACGAGAGCTACGGCTACGTGTTCTACCTGCTCGCCGCGGACGGAGGCTGAGAAGCGCCGCAGGCGGGGCCCGCTCGCCCGGCGGCCCAGTCGATCGCACCCCCGAGCAGCGACGCCATCTCGTCGCGCTGGTAGGCGGCCTCCTGGTGACCGAGGGCCGAGAAGAAGGTGCGTCCCTGCCCCAGGCAACGGGACCAGACGACGGGATGGTCGTCGCCCATGCGCAGGTCCGTGTCCATCCACAGGAGATGCAGCTCGGGCGTGTAGGTCGACTCGTCGACGCGGACGAGGACCTCGAAGCCCGCGTCGCGCACGCTGCGGTCGAAGCTGTACCACTCCTCGACGTGCTGGAAGCTCTCCGGCAGGTCGCGGGTGGCCGGGTGATCGCGGCTCTCGACGATGGCCGTCGCCTCCTGGAACTGCGGACCCATGGTGTGGCCGATGAACTGTGCGCCGACGAGCTCCTCGACGTACCAGGCCCAGTCGTAGGAGGGATCGCCTCCGGCGCCGTGCAGGCCGACGAAGCCGCCGCCCTCGGTGAGCCAGGTCTTGAACGCCGTCCTCTGATCCTCGCTCAGCACGTCGCCGCTCGTGTTGTGCCACACCGCCACGTCGAAGCGCGCCAACAGCTCGGGCGTGAAGACCGCGCCGTTCTCGGTGTGGAAGAGGCTCCAGCCGCGCTCGGCGGCCAACCGGTCGAGCAGCGCGAGGCCTGCCGGGATGGCCTCTTCGTGGCGGAAGCCGTTCGTCTTGGAGAAGACCAGGACCGAGGGCGATGCGAGCTCGGCGGGCAGCTCGGGCGGTGTGGTGTCGTGGCTGCTGGAGGGAAAGAACACCCGCAAGGAGTTGCAGCCCGAGACGAGCCCGAGGAGCAGGAGAACGGAGAGCACGCGGATCATGGGTGTCCTCGGCGTAGGGAGCCCGTATTCTACGCGAGCCATGAGCCAATCGCGCGCCGACTACCCGACCCGCCGGATCTTCGTCATGAGCACGCTGACGCTCTTCACGGCGGGGCTGTCGTTCTCGCTGCGGGCGAGCATCATCGGAGCCCTCGAGGTCGAGTATCTGGCCCGCATCGATCCGGTCCACTCCGGCGAGCTGGCCGGTGAGCTGCTGGGGATCGCCTTCCTCGGCTTCGCCACGACGCTCGGCCTGGGCAGCGCCTTCCTCGATTGGATCGGGACGGGTCGCAGCCTGCTGATCTCGGCCTCCGCGTTCTTCGTCGGCACGCTCGTCACCGTGTCCGCGCCGAGCCTGGCGGAGGGCGACGGCGTCTACGATCTGCTGTGGCTGGGCTTCCTGCTCTCGGGCCTGGGCTGGGGCTTCATGGAGGCCGCGGTGAATCCGCTCGTGGCCGCCTTGTATCCCGAGGACAAGACCAACCGCCTCAACATCGTCCACGCGTGGTGGCCGGCCGGCATCATCGTCGGTGGATTGATCGAGGTGGGGCTCGGTGCGCTCGGCTTCAGCTGGCAGGCGCGCTTCGGCATGATCCTGCTGCCGGCCACGGTCGCCGCCGCGCTGTTCTTCGGCATGCGCTTCCCGCGCACCGAGCGCGCCGCTGCGGGCGTGTCCATGCAGGAGATGTTCGGCGAGATCTTCCGCCAGCCGATGTTCGTGGTCTGGTGGGTGTGCATGTTCCTGACGGCGGCTTCGGAGCTGGCGCCCGGTCAGTGGATCGACCTCACCCTGACGCGCACCGTCGGCATGCGGGGCATCTGGCTGCTGATCTACGTGAGCGGGATGATGTTCATCCTGCGTCACTTCGCCGGGCCGATCGCCCATCGCATCTCGAACCTGGGGATGCTGTGGGGCTCAGCCGTGCTCGCATCGATCGGTCTGTTGGCCCTGGCCCGCGTGGACTCCCCGGCGACCGCGATTGGAGCCGCCACGATCTGGGGGCTTGGCGTCTGCTTCATGTGGCCGACGATGTTGGCCAACATCTCCGAGCGCTATCCGCGCGGCGGCGAGCTCTTCGTCGGGTTGATGGGCGTGGCCGGCGCACTCGCCATCCAGATGGTGCTGCCGCGTCTCGGCGCCATCTTCGACCGCGCCAAGGTCGAGGCCGCAGGCGGCGATGCTGCCTTCCAGGCCCTTTCGGGTGAGCCTCTCCAGGTCGTCCTGCGGGACGCCGCCGGCACCTCCTTCGAGACCCTCGCCATCTTGCCCGCCCTGCTGATCGCCGTCTTCGGCGCCCTCTGGCTCCTCGACCGCCTCCGCAACTACCAACCCGAACGCCTCCACGGCCCCCGTTGACAAAGGGGTCGGGTCTCTCGGTCAACAACCGTTGACAAAGGGGTCGGGTCTCTCGGTCAACACCAGCGGTCGGGCCGGTGGTCGACTCAGGGCTGGGGGCAGCTGGGACCATCCGCCGCGAGGGCCCAGCTGAGGGCGCCCTCCAGGATGTGCTGGACCTCGGGGGTGTCGTAGGCGGCGGCCTGGTGACCGAGAGCCGAGTAGAGGGCGCGGCCCTGGCCGACGCAGGTGGTCCAGACGATCGGGTGGTCGTCGCCCATCCGGAGGTCCTGGTCGAGCCAGAGGAAGTCGATCTCGGGCGAGTAGGTGGACTCGTCGACGGTGGCGAGCACCCGGAAGCCCTTGGCCCGCACGCTCTCGGTGAACGAGTACCACTCCTCGGTATGGAGGAAGCTCTCCGGCAAAGATTCCGAAGCCGGGTGATCGCGGTCCTCCACGTCGACCCGAGCCTCCTGGAACTGGGGCCCCAGTGGATGCTGGCCGTAGTCGGCGCCGATCAAGTTTTCCCGGTACCACGGCCAGGTGTGCGAGCCGTCTCCTGCCGCGTGGGTGCCCAGCCAGCCGTGCCCCGCTGCCAGCCAGGCGCGGAACGAGGCCTTCTGTCCATCGTTGAGCACGTCGCCGCTCGTCTGGTGCCAGACGACGGCGTCGAAGCGCTCCAGCACCTCGGGCTCGAAGGCCGCGCCATTCTCGGTATGGAAGATCGACCAGCCGCGCCGCGCCCCGAGCTCACGGAAGAACGCAACCCCGGCCGGAATCGCCTCCTCGTGCCGAAAGCCGTTCGTCTTCGTGAAGATCATCACGGCGGGTCGCGCGAGATCCGCAGGCAGCTCCGGCGGGACCTCGTCGTAGTCGACCTTGGGAACGATCGCGCGGTAGACGCCGCAGCCGAGAACCGGCGCCGGCCCGAGGGCCGCGCACAGGAGCCACGCGAGGGTCCTGGCCCGCACCTCAGCCCCCGAACCGATGGCCAGCCGTGTAGCCACCATCCACCGGGAGCGTCACACCCGTCACGAAGGAAGCCTCGTCCGAGGCCAGGAAGAGCGCCGCGTTGGCGATCTCCATCGGCTTGCCGAATCGCCCCAGCTGGTGGGCTTCGCGGATCTGCTCCTGGAAGGCTTGCGCGCCCTCGATCCCGAACACGGCGTGGAAGAGGGGCGTCTCGATGAAGCCCGGACACACGACGTTGACCCGGATCCCGCTGCGCGCGTAGTCGATCGCCATGTTCTTGGTCAGCAGGATCACCGCGCCTTTCGAAGCGTTGTACACGCTGCCGCCCATGAAACCTTCGATCCCTTCGACGCTCGCGACGTTGACGACGGAGCCGCCGCCGCGCTCGATCAACGCGGGGATCGCGTGCCGATTGACCAGGTAGGTGCCCTTCGCGTTGATGTCCATGACGTGGTCCCAGGCGTCCTGCTCCAGCATGTGGACCATGCCGCCGCCCGCGACACCGGCGGAGTTCATCACGATGTCGAGCCCGCCGTGGGTGGCGACCGCCTGGGCGATCACCTCGCGCACGCGGTCCTCGTCGCGCACGTCACCCGAGGCGAAGGTCGAGGCCGGTGCGATGCCCGCCGCCTCGTCCCAGTCGGGCTCCACCTTGTCGTTCAGGTCGAAGCCGGCGATGACCGCGCCTTCCTGGGCGAAGCGCAGCGCCGTGGCGGCCCCGATGCCCGACGCCGCACCCGTGATGAATGCGACCTTTCCGTCCAGCCGACCCGTCATGCCTCGCGCCTCCCGTCCCACGGACCCCGCCAGGATGGCGCGAACCCCGCAAGCGACGGGGAGCATACGGACGGTCGACCCCGCGTTTCAAGCCGGGGTACCCTCGTGCGTCGAGAGGCCACCTGAGAGGGAAAAGGCAGCATGAGCGAGGCCGAGCGCGATCTCACCGAGCCCCTGGCCGAGTGGCTCTGCAAGCGACTGCCCGACGCCGAGGCGGTGCACGTGGACGAAGTGGCGCTCCACGGCAGCGGGTACTCCGCCGAGACGCTCGTGGTGCCCTGTCGCGTCACGCGCGGCGGAGCAGATCACGCCGAGAAGGTCGTGCTGCGCCGGGAGTGCCCCGAGCCCGCCATCTACCCGGCCCAGGCGCCGGGCCTCGACGTCGAGGTCGCCCTCCAGTACCGCGCGATGGAGGGCCTGCGGCGCGCCACCGACGTCCCCCTCGCCCCGTTGATCGGCTACGAGAGCGATCCCTCGGTGCTCGGGCAGCCCTTCTTCGTGATGGGCTTCGTCGACGGCGAGGTCCCTCTCGTGAACCCGGCCTACACGAAGGAAGGCTTCTTCTGCGCCGCGTCCCCGGAGCGCCGGCGGCGCATGATCGAGAGCGGTCTCGCGGCGCTCGCCGCGATCCACGCCGCCGACTGGAAGCAGGCCGGCTTCGACTGGCTCGTTCCCGCCGGCACACGACCGGGAACGAAGGCACAGCTCGAGCTGTGGGAGGCCTTCGCCCGCCGCGAGTTGAAGGGCCGCGAGCACCCGCTGCTGGAACGCGCCTTCGCCTGGCTCCACGATCGCCTCCCCGAGGACGACTCCCTCTCGATCAGCTGGGGCGACTCGCGACCCGGCAACATCATCTATCGGGAGGGCGAGCCGGCCTGCCTGACGGACTTCGAGAACATCGCCGTCGCACCCCCGGCCTTCGACCTCGGCTGGTGGTTGATGTTCGACTGGACGATGCACGAGGCCGAGGAGGTCGAGCGCCTCCCGGGGGAGCCCACGCGGCTGGAGCAGCGCGAGATCTACGCGGCGGCGGCCGGGCGTGAGCTCCGCGATCTCGACTACCACGAGGTGCTCGCCGCCGCCCGCTACTGCGCGATCGTGGTGCGGGTCACGAACCGCTACGTCGACCGCGGCCTGTTCCCCGCCGACCACGAGATCTGGCTCTCGAATCCGCCCTCGACGGTGCTGGCGCTGATGCTCGACGAGCGGGCCTGAGGAGGACGGGCCGCCGCTCTGGCCAAGGCACACGGTCGCCGCCTGGCTTCGCCGGACGAGACCGCAGCCCGGCTGGAGCTTCCCGCGGCCGGCTGACCCGCCACCTCGCAGCCACCCTGGGGCCGAAGTAGACTCCCCCACCCCGGCGAGCGCCTTCGCGCGGCACCCGCCCCGCGCCAGACCCGGCGCCGCAGGCGGGACGGATACGAGGAGACCCATGGACTACCGCTGGCCCGACGAGTACCTCGCCTTCCGCGACGAGGTGGAGAGCTTCATCCACGAGTGGCGCACTCCGGAGCTTCTCGCCGAGCAACGCGAGCTCGAAGGCGCACCCGGCCCCCTCTCGCGCAAGTACTACGAAGCGCTCCAGAAAAAAGGCTGGATGCGCATGTGCTGGGCCAAGGAGATGGGCGGCGACGGCCGCGACCCGCTCTACCAGTTCATCCTGGTCGAGACCATGGAGTACTGGCGGATGCCCTACGGCAACCTGACCTTCACGTCCGTGGCACCCTCGATCGCCCAGTACGGCACCGAGGGCCAGAAGGCGGCCTACCTGCCGGGCATCTGGAACGGGGAGCTGACCTTCGCGATCGGCTACAGCGAGCCCAACGCAGGCACCGACCTGGCCTCGCTCCGCACCAAGGGCGAGAAGGTGGACGGTGGCTGGAAGGTGAACGGCCAGAAGATCTGGACGTCGCTCGCCGCGCACTCGACCCACATCTGGCTCGCGACGCGCACGGATCCCGACGCGAAGAAGCACCAGGGCATCTCGGTCCTGATCGTGAAGACCGATTCGCCCGGGGTGACGATCCGGCCCCTCCAGACCGTGAGCGGCCTGAAGACCTACGAGACCTTCTATGACGACGTGTTCGTTCCGGACGAGGACGTGCTGCCCCCGCTCCACGGTGGTTGGTCGATCATCATGCACGCGCTGAACCACGAGCGGGTCGGCCTGTCTCCGACCAGCAACCTGGCGCGCAACTACGACGTGCTGGTTGAGTACCTGCAGAAGAACGCCCCGCACAAGCTCGCCGACCCGGTCGTGCGCAACCGCCTGGCCGAGCTGCGCGTGGAGCTGCAGCGGCACCGCGCGCTGGCGATCCGCAATGCGGTCACCATCGCGCGAGGCGCCATCAAGCCGGGCGAGGCATCGATGGCCAAGATCTCGGGCAGCGAGCTGCGCTACCGGATCACCACCCTCGCCATGGACATCGCGGGACGCGCGGGCGGACTCGCCCGGGACGATGCCCGGTCGATCGAAGGCGGCCTGATCCAGAACAACTACCTGGCCTCGCCGATCCTCCGGTTCGGCGGCGGCACCAACGAGGTACAGCGCAGCATCATCGCGACCCGCCACCTCGGCATGACGCGTTAGGGAGCCGGCGATGAATCCCGACCTCAGCGAGACCCAGAGCCTGCTCCAGACCACGATGCGCCAGTACCTGGAGACGGAGATCCCCTTCGACCGCGTGCGCGAGCACGAGGAGAAGCGGGTCGCCGACGCCGAGCTCTGGAAGGCCATGGCGGGCCAGGGCTGGCTCGGCATCCCCCTCCCCGAGACCGTGGGCGGCGGCGGGGCCGGTCTGGTCGAGGCGGGCATCTTCGTCCACGAGCTCGCGCGCCGCGCGGTCGTGGTGCCGGGCGCCGAGGTGATGACCGCAGCGGTCATGCTCGCCCGCCATGCAGACGGCGACGAGAGCGAGATCCTGGCCGCGCTCGTCGACGGCAACGCGATCGTGGTGCCGGCTCATCTCGAGGCAGCGGACGACCTGGAGAAGGTCGACGCCGCCGTGGATGCGGAGGGCCGACTCGCCGGCGCGAAGCACTACGTCGACTACGCCGACTTCGCGACTCATCACCTGGTGACCGCGCGCGGCACCGAGGGCCTGGGCCTCTACCTGGTCGAGCGGAGCGCGCCGGGAGTCTCCACCGAGGCCCTTCGCTCTACCGGCCGGACCCCCCAGGCGATCGTGACCTATCGGGACGTGCCGGCTCGGCGGGTGGCCGGCGAGGCCGCCGTGGGCCAGCTCATCGACCTGGCGCGGACCTTCGCCTCTACCCAGATCCTCGCGTGCATGGAGGTCTCCCTCGAGCAGACCGTCGCCTACACCAACGTGCGGGTGCAGTTCGGCCAGCCGCTGGCGGCCTTCCAGGCCGTGCAGCACCACGCGGCGAACATGTGCATGCACGTCGAGAGCAGCCGCTTTCTCGTCTATGAGCTGCTCGACGCACTCGAAGACGGACGAGCCAGCTCCGACGATGCGGCGCTGGTCAAGGCCTCACTCTCGCGCGCCGTGCCGGAGGTGACGATGCTCGGGCACCAGCTGCACGGGGGACAGGGACTGATCGAGGAGAACGACCTCTACTTCTTCACGATCCGCGGCAAGGACCGCGCGCTCGCCTGGGGCAGCGCGGAGGAGTGCCTGGCCATCCTCGCCCGGGACGTGGAGACCCCGCCCCGCTGGCTGTAGGCGACTCGCCGACGGAAGCCTCCAGGGCCCCTGCCCTGGATCGCAGCGACCTCCTGGCCGCGATCGGCCTGGGCGTCGTGTTCCTCGCGCTGTTCTCGCTCTCGTGGCGCGAGGGCTTCCCGGGTGGCGTCCCCGAGGTCGGCGCCATGCGCGTGCTCGCCGGCGAGCTGCCCTACCGCGACTTCTGGACGATCTACGCGCCGGGCCAGTTCTACCTGCTGGCCGGGCTGTTCGCAGTGTTCGGAGAGCGGTGGCTGGTGAGCCCGATCGCGGCCAGCGTGCTGCTGGCCGCCGCGGTCGGCGTGCTCTTCGCGGCCTGTCGCCGCGCGGGCGCGGGGCGGGCGGCGGCGATCGCCGGCGGAGGCATCGTCGGCCTCGCCATCCTCGCCACGTCCTACCCCTCGAGCTGCGGAAGCTATCCGCCCGCGTTGCTGTGGATCGCTATCGCCTGGGCCCTGGTGGCGAAACCCGGCTCCGCGTCGCATCCCTTGCTAGCGGGCTGCGCCCTCGGCGCCGCGGCGCTCTTCAAGCACGACGTGGCCGGCTATTCCGCGATCGGAATCGCCAGCGTCCAGCTGCTGCGCGCGCTCCCGATGGATCGGGGCCTGGGCCACGCGCTCCGCGAACCCTCGTGGACCGCCGCGGGCGCGCTTCTCGTCTTCCTGCCGCCGATGGCGTGGCTCGCCGCGTTGGCCGGCAGCGACCTCTGGCAGGACCTCGTGGTCTTTCCCCTCGGAGACTTCCCGGCCTCCCGACCCGAGGTCCTTCCGCTGTGGCCGGCCCAGGCCTTCCAGCCTGGCACGCCGCTCCGATCGGCAGCGCTCTCGGTCGGGTTCAGCCTCGCCTTCTGGCTGCCGTCGATCGCCTGGCTCCCGTGTGCGTGGATCGTCCGCGGCCGCGCCGAAGCGCGCGCCTGGGCAGCCGGACTGTTCGCCACCTTCCTCCTCCACCAGTGGGGAGCCCAGGTCCAGATCAACACCCACGTGATCTCGTGGAGCGTGCTCGCGACCCTGGCACTCGCGCCGACCGTTCGCCACGCGGGCGTCCCGATCCGACTGGTCGTCTTCGGCCTCGCAGGCCTGCTGGGGACGGCCCATGCGATGGATCCACTCGTCCGCTTCAGTGTGGAGACCTCAGGCCGGACGGCCGCGTTCCCGGGCGAGCGCGGGCGCGGGAGCCGTGTCTACCCGGGCGACGTGGAGCTGTTCCGTGCCGCACAGGGCTGGCTCGAGCGGGCCGCGGCGCCCGACGATCGGCTCTTCGTCGGCGCAACCCGCCATGACGCGTTGATCACGACGCCGATCCGGCGCTACTTCCTGCTCGGGCGCCTGCCCGCGGTGCGCTACCAGGAGCTCCACCCGGCGGTCGCGGACACCGCGGTCGTGCAGCGAGAGATGATCGCGGATCTCGAGCGCCATCGGCCGCCGGTGATCCTGCTGCGCGAGATGTTCTCGGACGACCATCTCGACCGTTGGCGAGACAACCTGCAGACACGGGTCCCGGCCGTCGGCGCGCGCGACCTCGATCGCTACCTGGAGCAGCAGTACGAGACCGTCGAAACGATCGGTCCCGATCGCATCCTGCTCCGACGCGACCGCGCGTCGGAGCTCCGGGATGCCTCCTAGCCGAGCCGGCTCTGCAGGTAGTCGAGGGTGCGCGCCTCGACGCCGTCGCCCACGGGCATGATCGCCGCATCGAAGTCCGTGACGCCGATGTCGCGGAGGCGATCGAGCGCCGCGTCCAGCGCGGCTTCGTCGCCGACGATCGCGACGTCCGCAGGACTCGCCGCGCCCTCCTTGTCGAGCATCGCCCGGTAGGACGGCAGCATGCCGTACATCGCCAGGTTCTCCCCGACCCAGGCGCGGGCGGCCTCCGGGTCGTGGGTGAGCGCGATCGGCAGTCCCGCGACGATCCGCGGCGCCGGCCGGCCGGCCTCCTCGGCGGCGCCGCGCAGCTTGGGGCCGATGTGACCCTCGATCGTGGCGGGGCCGGTCATCCAGAGAATCGTGCCGTCGGTGAAGGTCCCGGCGAGCTTGAGCATGACGTCGCCGAGGGCGGCGATGAGCAGGGGCGTCGGCGTGCCGCCCGGCACCTCGAGCCCGGCGTTCACGCGGTAGTGCTCGCCCTCGAACTTCGCGGGCTCGCCGCGCAAGAGCGGTGTCAGCACCTCGAGGTACTCGCGCATGTTGCGCGCCGGCTTGTCGTAGGAGAAGCCGAACATGTCCTCGATGACGATCTTGTGGGAGAGGCCGATGCCCAGGACGAATCGGCCCTCGCAGGCCGCCTGGGTCGTCAGGCTCTGCTGCGCGATCGCCACGGGGTGGCGCGGGAAGGTCGGCACCACGGCGGTTCCGAGCTCGACCCGCTCGGTCTCGCGCCCCACGATGGCCAGTGCGCCGATCGCGTCGAGGCCGAAGATGTTGGCCATCCAGAGCGTGTCGAAGCCGCGAGCCTCGAGGTCGCGGGCTCTCTCGACCAGGCCGTCGATCGTTCCGTCGCGGCCCGGGGTCGCGCCGACCATGATGCCGATCCGCATGGGATCTCCTTCGCTGTGAGGCCCGAGTGTGCCCCAGGCCTGCCCGTGCTGCCCGGGGCCCGGAGGGGCGATCGCGCGAGCCGGACCGCGCACGATGCGGCTAAGATGGGGTCATGACCGCCGCTGCTCCGCGCGCACAACGGGTGGCCCCGGCCCTGTTCCAATGGGCGGTGTTCCCCGTCGTGATGGCGGGCGTCGTCGCTTGGATGATGATCCTGATGGCCGGCGGCACCCCGGCAGCGACCGCGCTCCTGGCGCCGCAGTTCGCCGCCTTCGCGATCGTCGCGGTGCTCGAGCACGTCTACCCCCACCACCGCAGCTGGAACCTCTCGCGCAAGGACGTGCGCGTGGACGCGACCCACAGCCTCACCATCGGCGGCCTCGTGGCGTTGCTCACGCCCTTCGTGCTCGCGGGCGGCGTGATGATCTCGGGCTGGCTCTCGGACGCGATCGGCCTGGGCCTCTGGCCGACGGCATGGCCCCTGCTCGCCCAGGCTGCGCTCGCGCTCGTCATCGGCGAGCTGCCGGGCTACTGGGTGCACCGCTGGGAGCACGAGTGGGATGGTCTGTGGCGCATCCATGCCGTGCACCACAGCGCGCCGCGGCTGTACTGGCTGAACGCCGGACGCTTCCATCCCGTGGACACCATGCTGACCTTCATCCCGTCCTACGGCCTGCTCGTGGCGCTCGGCTGCCCGATCGAGGCGCTCGGGATCTTCACCCTGGTCACCGCCGTGCATGGAATCTTCCAGCACGCGAACCTGCAGCTGCGCCTCGGCCCGCTCAACCACTTCTTCAGCATGGCCGAGTTGCATCGCTGGCATCACTCGAAGACGATCGACGAGGCGAACCACAACTACGGCCAGACCGTGATCGTGTGGGACACGCTGTTCGGCACGCGCTTCCTGCCGGAGGACCGCGAACCGCCCGAGGAGATCGGGATCCCCGATCTGCCCACGTTCCCGATGACGTGGTGGGCGCAGATCCTGTCGCCGCTGCGCTGGAAGACGATCCGCGCCGAGAGCCGCGAGCTCGCGGCGGGCGGCACCTCGGCCGGCGAGCCCGCCTAGCCCAGGAAGCGCAGCAGCGCGTCAGCGACCTCGGTCGGCTGCTCGTAGGGCACCATGTGCGCGGCTCCGTCCACCTCGTGGAGCTCCGCCTGCGGAACCAGCTCCTGCCAACGCTTGGCGTAGAGCGGGAAGATCAGCTGATCCTGGCGTCCCCAGACCAGCAGCGTCTCTCGCGTCATCCGGTAGAGCCGCTTCGAGAGCCTTCGGTTCGGGATCGGGAACAGGATCTTGCCCGCGGTGCCGAGGCGCCGCGCGTTGCCGATCATGAAGTTCGTGAGCGCCTCGTCGTCGGTGAAGTCGAGCCCGGCGGTCAGGACCTTCTGGCCTGCCGCGGGATCGGCGAACAGCAGGGCCGGCAGCTCGAAGGGGGTGACCGCGAACATGTCCGGGAGCGGATGCTCGTCGATCCACAGCCCGGCCGGTGCGATCAGCGCCAGCTTGCCCAGGCCCCGGTCGTTCACGCAGGCCATCTCGGCGGCGATCATGCCGCCCATGGAGTGGCCGACCAGGTGCGGGCGCTCCAAGCCCAGCGTCTCGATCACGTCCCAGCCGTGGAGCGTGAAGTCGAGCATGTCCTCGAGCAGCTCCTCGCCCTCTTCCTCGCCGAAGCCCGGCCAGACCGGGGCGAAGACATGGAAGCGCTCGGCGAGCCGCTCGAGCACCGGCTCCTCGGGCATGGGCCCGCCGGCCCCGTGCAGGTACACGAGCGGCGCGCCCTTGCCCGCCTCGCGCACCTGACAGCGGATGCCCTTGCGCGTCTCGATCGTCCGGCTCTTCACAGCGAGCCCTCCGGCGGGCGGCGATCGGCCCGGGCGTCGCGCTCGGCGCCCGGATAGGTCTCCTCGACGCGCACCCGGCCCTCGTAGGGCTTGATCCACCAGCGGTCGTCGTCCTTCCAGTCGGGCCAGACGTCGCGCAGGGCGGGCATGACCTTCTCCGCGAAGAGCTTCGTCGAGAGCCGCGTCTTCCAGTCCGGCATGTTGCCCATGTGGAAGAGACCGAACACGTGACCGACCCGCAGGGTCTTGATCATGTGCTCGCAGCGCTCGCGCACGGTCTCGGGGCTGCCGGCGATGACGAAGCCGTTGTCGACGAGGTCGCCCCAGGTCAGGTTCGAGAAGACCTTCTGGGCCTCGGAGCGCAGCTGGTTGAGCTTGCCAGCCTTGATCGTCTTCAGCGTGCGGTAGCCCGGCGGATCCGAGAAGCCCGGGTAGACGTGCAGGCAGCGGTTGAAGAAGTAGAGCATGTGCTCTGCGAACAGCTCTTCGGCCTGCTCGTCGCTCTCCGCCACGCAGATGATCTGCGCGAAGGAGGCCCGGTTCGGCGATTCGTCCTTGCCGAGCTTGGCGATCCGTTCCCAATAGCCCGCGAGCATGGCCTGGCCGGCGATGTAGCCGCCGAAGGAGAGGTAGGAATAGTTGTAGTCATGCTCCGCGCACCAGTCCCAGGTCTCGATCGAGCCGCCGCCGGGGATATAGATGGGCGGGTGCGGCTTCTGGATCGGCTTGGGCCAGCAGTTCACGTAGCGCAGCTGGTTGTACTTGCCGTCGAAGGCGAAGGGCTCGCTCTCCGCCCAGGCCTTCATGATCAGGTCGTGGGCCTCGTAGTACTTGTCGCGGGTCAGCGCGGGGATCTGCCCGTAGCAGAAGTTCGTGTCCATCGGCGTGCCGACCGGGAAGCCCGCGACGAGCCGCCCGCCCGAGATCACGTCCAGCATCGCGAACTCTTCCGCCACGCGGATCGGCGGATTGTAGAGGGCGATCGAGTTGCCGATCACGCAGATCGCGGCGCGCGAGGTCCGCCGCGCGAGCCCGGCTGCGATGATGTTGGGCGACGGCATCAGCCCGTAGCCGTTCTGGTGGTGCTCGTTCACGCCGATGCCGTCGAAGCCCAGCGAGTCGGCGTACTCGAGCTGGTCCATGTACTCGTGATAGACCCGGTTGCCCTCCTCCGGGTCGTACAGGTCACTCGGGATGTCCACCCAGACCGAGCGATGGCTCTGCCGGAAGTCGTCCGGCAGATGCGGCCAGGGCATCAAGTTGAACCACGTAAACTTCATGACCACCACCTCATCTCAAAGACGTTGACCGAGAGACCCGACCCCTTCGTCAACAGTTGACCAAGGGGTCGGGTCTCTCGGTCAACAATCGGGTACGCCCCATGCTAGTCCAGCCGGTCAGTCGTCGGCGGGGTGATCCGTGGAGTAGAACTGGCGCGTCCACTTGCGGAACTGGGCCAGGTACTGGTCGCCTTCGCAGAGCACGGGGCGGGCGCGGTGTACCTTGTTGCTCCAGATGGGCATGTCCTGGTTCACGCCCGCGGTGATGCCGCGCATGAACTCCTCGCCGGCGACGTCGACCATGTTGTTGGTCGCCGTGAGAAGCCAGCGTGAGTGGGTGTGGGTGGCATCGATGGGCGTCGTCGACGAGTACATCAGCAGGCCCGCATTCGGGATGCCCGTCGTACTGACCGCCGACAATCCGATCCCCCACGAGTCGCGGATCAGCGAGGTCTGGAAGGTGCCGACCGGGGTCACCTGCTCGCTGTGGCTGACGATCCGGTAGTAGCGACCGTCCTCGCCGAATTCGATCTCCGAAGGTGGCGTCTCCATCATGCCGTGCACGAACTGGAAGTGGACCGGGTCGTTGTTGTTCTCGTGCATGTCCTGCACGTGGACCGGCACCTCGAGCTCGAAGGTGCGCGGCTCCGACCAGTCCGAATGACCGATCTCCGGCTGCACCGGGAAGTCCCACTCCGGCGGCTTGCCCTCCAGGTGGTGCCACACGAAGATCATCCCGTTCTTCTCCTGCACGTCCCAGGCACGCACCCGCGCCTTCGGGGGGATGCGCTCGCAGTACGGGATGTGCGTGCACTGGCCCGTCGCGCCGTCGTACTGCCAGCCGTGGAAGGGACACCGGATCGTGTCACCCATCACGCGACCGCCATGGCCGAGGTGCGCGCCCAGGTGCGGACAGAAGGCATCGACCACCTTCGCCTCGCCGGAACGCCCGCGGAACAGCACCAGATCCTCGTCGAAGTACGAGATCGGCTTCACGTCGCCGACCCGCAGGTCGGTGCTGAAGGCGACCGCGAACCAGCCGTTCGGGATGGGAAGCACATCGTGCTCCTGGTCTCGTCGTGCCATGGGCTCACTCCTCGGCGGCGCGCGTGGGCGCGGGGAAGGGTTCGAAGATCCGGGCCAACAAGTCCACCTGGGCCCGGGCGCGTGCGCGCAGCGGGTAGTCCTCGAGGTGGGCCCAGTTGAACATGAGTGCGTAGTAGGAGCCGAGGACCAGCTCCGTGGCGGCCCTCGGATCGACGCCGGCGGCCAGCTCGCCACGCGCAGCGGCATCGTCGATCAAGGCCCCGAAGGCCTGCTGCAGGCGCCGGGCATCCTCGGGCTTGGAGCTCTCGTGGGCGACGTGCAGGATCTCGGTCAGGAGCTCCCGGTGCATGGGCCCGGCCTCGTCCGCATCGTCGCTGACGTGCTCGAAGAAGCTGCCCAGGCGCTCGAGACCGGAGCCCGGCGCCTTGCGCGCCTGCTCGATCTGCTCGAGCACCTGACCCAGCGAGTACCGCGCGATCTCGCGCAGCACGTCCTGCTTGGTCGCGAAGTGGTTGAAGAAGGTCTTCTGGGCGATGTCCACGTCGTCGCAGATGTCGGCGACCTTGGTGGCATGGAAGCCCTGCTGCTCGAAGAGCCGGGCGGCGGCCTCCAGCACCCGCGCGCGCAGCTCGAGCTTGCGGCGCTCGCGACGCCCCAGCTCGGCGGGGGGCGTGGTTTCAGCGGGCGGGGCTGCATTCACGGGCCCCAGGGTACGACCGGCTTACACTCGATGGCAAGTTGATAGACGAATGTAAGTTGAAATGCCCCGCGGGGCACCTGCAACCTCGGACTATCTCGCCACCGTCCGCGTCCTGGCCCGGTACCAGGCGGGCGGGAGGAAGGCGAAGTAGGCCGCCACGCTGCTGATCAGCCCGAAGACCGCGCTCGACACGTGGGTCACCGGGTCCTCGGCCGGTGCATGGCCCTGGACCAGCGGGATCGCGAAGCCCACGAGCAGCAGGAGGGTCGAGACCCCGAAGAGCGTCCACAGCCGGAACCGGTCCACGATCTCGGGCTCGGTGAGGCCCAGGGTGAGCCGGCGGGCCGCCATGCGCCACTGCCGGCCCCCCTCGAAGGCGATCCAGCCGAAGCACACGAAGCAGACGCACTGGAGGATCAGCGCCCAGACGAAGCTCACGGCAAAGGAGGGCTGCTCCGGCGAGGCGGCCAGGAGCGCCTGGGTCTGACCCGCCGTGGCGAGTGCCATGAGCCCGGCGCAGAGCCAGACGAGACCGCCGGCCCAGACCGCAGCGGGGCGGAAGACCCGCCGGGTGAAAACGAAGAAGGCGGTGATCCCTGCGCAGGTCGCCGTGGTGCCGACGGTGAAGAGGGGCACGATCACCTCCCCGGCGGTCACCACCCCGGCGCCGGAGGCGAGGGTCATCGGATACCCGATCAGTCCGATCAGGGTGAACCCCAGGGCGCACATCAGCTCTTCCTGGCCGCGCGTTCCGAAAGCCCTCACCAGCAGCCGCACTCCGACGGCGGAGCACACCACGATGAAGAGCACCATCGAGAGCCCGGACAGGATCTGCACGCCCCTCGATCGGTAGGAGCGGCGCCGCCCTTGAGGCCCGACTCACCCGTTCTGGTGACCTCGGACCACGCGGCCCGGCAGGGCGCCGGTGTGCTCGCCGTTGCGGAACGTCACCTGGCCCGAGACGATCGTGGCGGTGTAGCCCTCCGCCCGCTGGATCAGGCGCCGGGCCCCGGCCGGCAGATCGTTCACGAGCTCGGGCAGGCGGAGGCGGAGCCGCTCGAAGTCGATCACGTTGACGTCGCCCTTCTTGCCGGGGGCTAGCACGCCGCGGTCGAGCAGCCCGTAGAGCTCGGCCGTGTCGCGGGTCATCTTGCGGACCACCTGCTCGACCGGGAGCTTCGGCCCGCGGCTGCGATCGCGTGCCCAGTGGGCGAGCAGCGAGGTCGTCATGCTGGCGTCGCAGATTGCGCCGCAGTGGGCGCCGCCGTCGCCGAGGCCGAAGGCCGTGCGCGGATGCTCGAGCATCGCGCGCTGCGCCTCGAGGTCGTAGTCGCTGTAGCCGAGCAAGGTGAGCATCAGCAGCTGGCGGCCGTCGAGCTCGAGCATCCAGTCGTAGAGCAGGTCGAAGGGGTCACGGCTGGTGGCCTCGGCCTGGGCTTGCAGGCTCTCCTCCGGCGCGGGCTCGTAGTTCGGCGGGTCGCCGAGCCGGAAGACCTTGTCGAGGCCGTTCTCGATCATCGACACGACGATGGCGAGCTGGGGGATCGGGTACACCGACTCCTCGGCAAGGATGCGCTGGCGCAACGCGGGGTCGCGAAGCTTCGCAACGCGTTCGTCGAGCGGAAGCTCCGCGAGCGCCGCGTAGCTCGGCCGGAAGCTGAAGGGATGGAACGTCGAGTGCCCGATCAGCAGGGTGGTCGGGCGCGAGCCCACCTGCGGTCGCAGCGTGGCGCCATCGCGCTCGCCCGCCTCGTCGCACAGCTCGAGAATGCGGCGCCAGTGCTCGGGCGCCACGTCGTGCTGCACGAGCGCGAAGGTGACGGGGCGGCCCGTCTCGGCGGAGAGCCGGCGCATCCAGTCCACTTCCTTTTCGGGAGCGGACATGTCCTCGCCCTGCACGCCGGCCGGTGCCAGCTCGATCAGGCCGCGACCGAGCTCCGCCAACCCCTTGGTGATTCCAAAGATCTCTTCCTCGGGCGCATGCGTCCCGGGAACCACCTCGCCGTCGACCGCCCGGTGCACGATCGTGCGCGACATCGAGAAGCCGAGCGCGCCCGCGGCGATCGCCTCCTTCACGATCGCCGCCATCTGCTCGATGTCGGCCTTCGTCGCCGGCTCGTTCTTCGCGCCGCGTTCGCCCATCACGTACGCGCGCACCGGGCCGTGGGGCACCTGCGTCCCGATGTCGAGCACCCGCGGCCTCTTCTCGAGCGCATCGAGATACTCGGGAAAGGTCTCCCAACCCCACGTGATGCCCTCGTGGAGCGCCGTGCCGGGGATGTCCTCCACGCCTTCCATCAGCCCGATCAGGAACGCCTCCTGCCCCGGCCGCACCGGCGCAAAGCCCACCCCGCAGTTGCCCATCACCAGCGTCGTCACCCCGTGCCACGAGGTGGGCGTGAGCAGCGGATCCCAGGTCGCCTGCCCGTCGTAGTGGGTATGGATGTCGACCCACCC
>JAJDAR010000438.1 GCA_029261775.1 Deltaproteobacteria bacterium
GCGATCTCCCTGACCGGTGCCGCGATCGAGGCGAGGCTCTACGCCGAAGATCCGGCCAACGACTTCCTGCCCGAGACGGGCCGGTTGCTGGCCTTCGAGCCGGCGGCCGAGCCCGCCGTGCGCTGGGACTCGGGCGTCGCCAAGGGCTCGGTGATCGGCACGGACTTCGATCCGATGCTCGCCAAGGTGATCGCCCACGCGCCGACGCGTCGCGAGGCGGCGGGTCGCCTGGCGCTGGCACTCGAGCGTCTGCACCTGGGCGGCGTGACCACCAATCGCGACTTCCTCGTCTCCACGCTGCGCACCCCGGAGTTCCTGGCCGGCGACACCACCACCGACTTCATCGAGCGGGTCGCTCCTGCACGCAAGCTGGCGCTCGAGCCGGCCGCCTGGGAGCGGGCCGCGCGGGTTGCCGCGCTCTGGGTCCAGGACCGGAACCGGGCGGAGGCACGGGTCCTGGCCGATCTGCCGAGCGGCTGGCGCAATGCGCGGATGCCGGAGCAGGAGCTCGTGCTGATCCACGGAGACGACGAGGTCGTGGTCCGCTACCGGCGCACGCGGGACGGCGTCTTCCACTTCGAAGGGGGTTCGACCGCACGCGTCCACCACTGCGACGATCGGAGCATCGACGTCGAGATCGATGGAAGGCGGCGTATCGCGCGCGTCACGCGCGACGCCGACCGGCTCCTCTGCCATACGCCAGACGGCGACGTCGAGCTCCGGGAGAAGCCGCGCTTCGTGATCTCCGGGGCCGAGCTGGGCGCGGGCGGGTTCGTCGCCAGGATGCCGGGCAAGGTCATCGAGGTGCGGGTCCGGGTCGGCGACACGGTCCGCGCCGGCGAGACCCTGCTCGTGCTCGAGGCGATGAAGATGGAGCACCCGATGCGGGCTCACGAAGACGGTGTGGTGGCGGAGGTGCTGGTCGCCGTCGGTGACCAGGTGGAGAGCGGCGCGCAGCTGCTCGTGGTGGAGGCGGCCAGCGCCGAACCGAAGGGAGAATCGTGATGACCGACCCGATCCGGATCGCGAACTGCTCGGGCTTCTTCGGCGACCGCCTCTCGGCCGCTCGCGAGATGGTCGAGGGCGGGCCCATCGACGTGCTGACCGGCGACTGGCTCGCCGAGCTCACCATGCTGATCCTCGCCCGCACGCGGCTGAAACGACCGAACGGGGGCTTCGCGCGAACCTTCGTGACGCAGATGGAGCAGGTGATGGGCACCTGCCTCGACCGCGGCATCAAGGTGGTGGCGAATGCCGGCGGGCTCGATCCCGACGGCTGTGCCGAGGCCATCGCGGAGGTGGCCGAGAAGCTGGGCCTGCACCCGACCATCGCCTACGTGCGGGGCGACGATCTGCTGCCGCGCATGGCCGAGTTGATCGCCGCCGACCAGCTCACCCACTTCGAGACCGGCGAGCCGATCAAGGACGCCTCCGCCTTCCTGACCGCCAACGCCTATTTCGGTTGCTGGGGCATCGTCGACGCGCTGAACGCCGGAGCCGACATCGTGGTCACCGGCCGGACGACGGATGCGGCCATCGTCTGTGGGCCGGCGGCCTGGCGCCACGGCTGGTCACGCACCGATTGGAACGCCCTCGCCGGAGGCGTCGCAGCCGGCCACGTGATCGAGTGCGGCACCCAGGCGACCGGCGGCAACTACTCGTTCTTCACCGAAGTGCCGGGCATGGTGCGCACGGGCTTTCCCTGGGCGGAGGTCGCCGCAGACGGCTCGACGGTGTTCGGCAAGCACGACGACACGGGAGGCGAGGTGTCGGTCGGGACCATCACCTCCCAGCTCCTCTACGAGATCGGCGGACCGCAGTACCTGGGCCCGGACGTGACGACGCGCTTCGACACGATCCAGCTCGAGGAGGTCGGCAAGGATCGCGTGCGCATGTCCGGCGTGCAGGGTGAGCCCCCGCCCTCGACGCTGAAGGTCTGCATCAACCGCCCCGGCGGCTTCCGCAACGAGATGAGCGTCTGCCTCACCGGACTCGACATCGAGGAGAAGGCGCGGCTCGTGGAGGACGCCTTCTGGGAGGCCTGTCCCTTCGGGCCAGAGGACTTCGCGCACGTCACTACCCGCCTGATCCGCACCGACAAGCCGGATCCGCGCACCAACGAGGAGGCGGTCGCGATCCTGCGGATCAGCGTGAAGGACCCGGAGGAGCAGAAGGTCGGACGGGCCTTCTCGAACGCGGTGACCGAGCTCGCGCTGGCGACGATCCCCGGCTACTTCGGGGTCGGAAGCGGGCCCGCGGGCGGCCGGCCCTTCGGGGTCTACGAGCCGGCCTGCGTCCCGGCCGAGGTGGTGCCCCAGGAGGTGGTCGTGCTCGGCGGGGCGTCGCACCCCGTCTCGTCGGTGATTCCCGACGCGAAGGCCGACGTCACGCCCGCGCCCGAGCCGCAGGCCGGCGTGCCGGGTGGCGCGACCCGCCGCCTGCCGCTCGGCACCGTGTTCGGCGCGCGATCCGGGGACAAGGGCGGTAACGCCAACCTCGGCATCTTCGCGCGCAGTGACGAGGGTTGGGCCTGGCTCGACTCCTACCTCGACGTGACCCGGCTGCGCGAGCTGCTGCCCGAGGTCGCGTCGCTGCGCGTGGACCGCCACCGGCTTCCGGCCCTTCGATCGCTGAACTTCGTCGTCCACGGCCTGCTCGAGGAGGGGGTTGCCTCTTCGACGCGTCAGGACGCGCAGGCGAAGAGCCTGGGGGAGTGGCTGCGGGCCCGGGTCGTCGATCTCCCGGAGACGCTGCTGCCGTGAGCGCCGCGCCGGCCAGGACCGGCCGCAAGCGCGTGCGTTTCCCGGGCGTGCGCGCCCCGAAGCCGCTGCTCTCCCCGGAGGCCGAGAGCCGTCTGTCGGCCCGACAGCTCGCGCTGCTCGAGCAGCTCGACGGGCAGGTCGCAGCCGAGCGGCTCGCCTCGATGACGATGGCGGAGATCGCGGCCGAGGCGAACTGCTCGTTGCGCACCCTCTACGGCATCTCGCCGAGCAAGGACGAGCTCGTGCTCACGGTGGTGGATCGCCGTCTGCACCGCATCGGGCGCGCCGCGATCGAGTCGCTCGACGCCACGAAGCCGCCGCTCGAGATCCTGCGCGCCTACCTGCGGGCCGCCAACGAGGCCGTCCAACCCGAAGCCGTGTTCCTCGCGCACCACCTGACCGAGATCCCCGGTGCCAAGCGCCTGCTCGACGCCCACGAAGACTACGTGATGGCGGTGACGCGAAGCCTGCTGGATCGGGCGATCTCCGAGGGCCAGATCGAGCCCGTGGACACGGCATCGCTGGCCCACGTGCTCGGCGGTCTGGGTCGGGAGTTCGGCCGGCCCGAGGTGGCGGAGCTGGCCTCGCGCTCCGCCAAGGAGACGGCCGACGGCATCGCCGACATCCTCCTGCGTGGGCTCGAGCGAGGCTGAGCGAACGGCCCGATCGGTTCCCAGCGTCCGTGTCGCGGGACGGCTCAGTCGGGGTACGGGAAGCCGACGGTTCCGGCACTGCGCAGCGCCGCGATCTCGCCCCCGCTGCGACCGAGCTCGGCGAGGATGCGCTCGGTGTGCTCTCCGGTGAGGGGCGCCGGTGCGCAGGCGGCGGCCGGGCCTCCGACGCGGACGATCGGGCCCCAGCGCAGCATGTCGCCGTGCTCGGCGTGTCGCGTGACGGGATTCAGGGCGAGCACCCGCACGTGCTCGTCCTCCGCCCAGAAGCGCCCGGGTCCAGGTCCGTCCGCACGGACGCACGCGACGCCGCCGGCGCTGAGATCGCGCTCCCAGCTCTCGGCGTCGCGGGTGGCGAACAGGGCGGCCAGCCGATCCACGCTGCGGCCGGCCGGCTCGAGAAGTGCCGGCTCGCCGACGGCCTCGGCCAGCGCGCACCACTCCTTCTCGCGGGTCGCTGCCAGCACCACCCAGCCGGTGCGCGCGGCATACAGCCGGTAGCCCGGCGCGAATCCCAGGATCTCCAGGTCGAGGCGCGGTCGTGAGGGTTTGCCGGCGTAGTCGACGAAATCGTCGGCGTTGGCCCAGGCGTTGGCGACCAGCATGCTGACGTCGATGCGCTGGCCGAGGTCTCCACCCCTCCGCTCGCGAGCGAGCAGCGCCAGCAGCACCGCAGCGGCCAGGACGCTCGAGGTGTTGGGGTCGGGGTTGGCCTCGTTCGCGCGCATCAGCTGGCGTGCGACCTCCCGGGTCGCGGCCAGGTCGCCGCACGGGGCATCGACCGCCGGCCCCGCCTGCCAGGTGGCACCGCCCGTTGCGGCCCCGACGACCGGGTGGGTCGCCGGGCGTCCGGCGTCCGGGCCCAGCTCGCCGTAGCCCTGCACCGCGGCCCAGATCACCCGAGGGTTGAGGGCGCGGCACGCCTCGTAGCCGACGCCGAGCCGTTCGGGCACACCGGGGCGGAAGTTGTGCAGGACGACGTCGGCGTTCGTCAGCAGCTCTGCCAGGATCGCGCGACCCTCGTCGGACTTGAGATCGACCGCCAGCGACTCCTTGCCGCCATTCATGCGGGTCGCCAGTGCACCCCCGGGCAGGATGGCGCGGCTCGGGTCGCCCGAGATGGGCTCCACCTTGATCACCCGGGCGCCGAGATCCGCGAGCATCGAGGCGCCGAGGGGACCGGCGATGATGGTCGAGAGGTCGATGACGCGGAGGCCGTGCAAGGGCTCGCCGGGTCTCGTGGGTGCCCCACGACCGGCGGGCCCGGCGCGGGGCGTCCAATCGGCCAGGACCTCGTCGACGTCGGCCCCCGGCTCTGGTGCCGGCCCCCGGATGCGCCCTGGTGTCTCCGACAGCCGGGCCATCGGCCCGATCTGGCACAAGGCGCCGAGCTTCGGATCGTCGGAGCGGATGATCTCTCCGTTGGCGACCAGGTCCGGGTGCGCCAGCGCCTGCTCGCTGGTCAGGAAGGGCTCGGCGGCGACGTTGCCGTTCTTGCGGAAGATCTGCATCCACTCGTCCGCCGTTCGCTCGGCGACGCGCCCGAGGATCCGGTCCCGCACCTCTTCGACGACCGGCGCCGCCCATCGCCCCGGCGCGCCCTCGAAGCGCTCGTCGGCCAGCAGCTCCGGCAGCAGATCGAGCGCGTCGAGGAAGGCGTAGAAGAGGTGCTCCATCAGGTTTCCGCATTGGATCCAACGGCCGTCGCTCGCTCGCACCGGGTGGTAGTTGAGGGTCGGCAGGTCGCCTGCGGAGAGGTCGGGAAGGTCCGTCGCACCGCGATCGGCGAGCTGCACGAACAGCAGGTCCGCGAGGTCGTAGGGCAGCAGACCCTGCAGCAGGCTCGTCTCGACGAGCTGACCGCGGCCGGTCGCCTCGCGTTCGAGAAGCGCCGCGGCGATGCCTTGCACCGCCCCCATGGCGCAGGCGTGCTGTGCCACCGGCAATGCGGAAAAACCCGGCGCATCGCCACGACGTTGCCGTCCGAACACCCGCATTCGCCCCGACTTGGCGGCAAGCAAGGCGTCGTAGCCGGGAAGTCGCGCGTACGGACCGCGCGGGCCCCACGGCGTGAGGTGACACTGGACGAGCGCCGGGTGGGCGGCGGCCATGGCGGCGAAGGGCACTCCCAGATCCGCGTCGCGCCCGGGCGGTCCACTGACGAGCAGGACGTCGGCCGCTGCTGCGAGTCCGCCGACGCGCTCCCGTCCGTCGGCCGAGGCGAGGTCGAGGACGATGCTGCGCTTGCCGCGCAGCCAGAGCGGACTCGCCGCCAGCTCCCGGAACCGGTCCCCGCCCGGGGGCTCCACCTTGACGACATCCGCTCCGAAGTCGGAAAGGACGGTGGTGGCGACACCGCCGACCGGGCCGGTGGAGAGATCGAGGATGCGGAGGCCGTCGAGAGCGCCCCGAGCGCCGCCTGCAGCGGGAGTCATGGGACCGACGATGGCGCGTTCGAGGGAGAGGGGCGAGGCCGCCCGCGAACTCCTGGGCCGCGGATCGACCGCTCTAGCCGCCCTGGAAGGCGATCCTTTCGAAGGCCCAGATCACGCCGCAGACGGCGACCGAGGCGGCAAGCACAGGCTGGAGCGCTCGAAGCCCTTGCGGCCGCCGCGCCAGGAGCCAGAGAAGCGGGAGGACGCATGCGACCGCGAGCATCTGGCCGGCCTCGACGCCCACGTTGAAGAAGATCAGCGGGAGCGCGACGGCGTCCGAACGGTCCAGCAGGTCGCCCAGCATGCCGGCGAAGCCCAGGCCATGGAGCAAGCCGAAACCGAAGGCGAACCGCGGCGCCCCCGAGCTACGCCCGAGACCTGCCCGAAGTGCCGCCAGCACGACGGTCACGGCGATCGCCGGTTCGACCCAGGAAGCGGCGACCTCGAGCCCGCCGACGGTGACCGCGGCCAGCGTGAGCGAATGCGCCAGCGTGAAGGCGAGGGTCGTCCGGATCACGTCCGTCACCCGCGGGCAGACGAGCAGCAGGGCGAGCAGGAAGAGCAGATGGTCGAAGCCCGACAAGACGTGCTGAAAGCCGAGGACGGCGAAGTCCTGAGGGGTGGGGGCGTGCCGGTCCCGCGCCACGACAAGCGCCGCATCTCCGGACGCCAGGAATCCGGAACGAAGGGTGGCGTCGCCGGATCTCACTCGGACGAGCTGGCGGTGGCCTTCCGACAGGCCAGGGGCGATGACCGGGAAGACACTGACCCGCTGGCCGGTCCCCGCGAATCGGGCGGTCACGATCAGTCCTCCGTCGGCATCGGCTCTGGCTTCCCAGTTCCCGGCGGCCACGGGACGGTCGTCGAAACGAAGGTCGAAGCGCTCGGCGGGGAAGGCAGCGGCCCCTCCGGCCCGAGCCGCGTCCTCACGCGAGAGCCGCAGGGTCGAGACGGCTCCGTCCGCGTCGACGTCGACGGTGAGCGAGCTCATTCCCGGATCGTGCGCCCGGGCGACCGCCGCGAGGGAAAGTGCCAACCGCGCGCCGCGTCGGGGGCGCTTGCTGCGCGGGCCAGCCAGGGGACGCCTCCGGGCGGCGGCGGCGGGAGCGAGCGCCCGCCGCCGGGTCCACCGACCGGACCCTGGGAAGGGGTCGGTGGGCCTAGTGGTGGGGGTGGTTGCGTCCGTTCAGCGGAGTGGCGGCATAGGGGAAGACGCGGTTGTACGAGATGTCGTTCTCGTTCACGTTGTCGATGCCGTCCGCGACACTGACGATGGGCTGACCGATCGGCGTTCCCGCCGGTCGCCCCAACACGGGCCGCAAGTCCGAGATCACCGCCGTGATGGCGATGTCGAGCACGTCGTCGCCGAAGCGCCGTCCGTTCGGCCAGCCGCCCGGGATCAGTCCGCCGCCGAAGCCTTCGTCGATCCGACTGGTCAGCCGATCGTTGCCGAAGAAGCCGAGCCTGTGAAAGCCCGGGTCGTCGGGATTGGTTGCGTGCGCGGCGCCGCCGCCCGCCAGACGAGCCGGCCCGGTCGAGAGATCGACCTTGATCACGTCCGGGATGAAGATCGCCGCCAGGTCGGTGCGGTCGCGGTCGATCGCTCCGAGCAGCGTGGCGAGCTCGGGCTCGAGGGCGTACTTCGCGAAGAGCTCGCGGTCGACCTGGGGTGTCGTCCGGTTGTAGAGGTCCTTGTCCTCGATCGCGACCAGCGCCTCGCAAAAGAGCGGGTTGCCCTGGCGCGCGACCTGGACGAATCGCTCGACGGCCCTCGTCTTGCCCCGGCGGCGCACCACCTTGATCGTCGGGCGGGACGTCGTGGCGTAGACGCCCACCTGCTGCAGGTCGCCTCCCAGCTCCTCGACCGGGATGTTCAGCGCAATGGTGTGGACGTTGAATCCGCCCTGACTATCGAAGCGGTCGTTCCCCGAGCGGAGGGCGAGGAGATCGAAGATCGCCTGGATGTCGGCGTAGAAGCCATCATCGCGCTGACCTGCAAAGACCACGTGGCCTCCCTCGAGGAACTGCACGGCCTGCTGCGTGTAGCGATCGAGGGCGCCGAAGGAGTCCACTCCCTCCCGGGCGCGTTGCTCGCCGTCACTTCCCTGGTTGTACTCCGGAGTGACGTTGCCCTGGTTGTTGGGCGGAACGGGCAGGTTGCGCCCGATCACGGTCGTCTGGGGGCGCCGGCGCTTGTCGCGCACGCGACGGTCGATCCGCGTCACGTCGTAGACCTGACGAAGGTTCTGTGCGTCGTCGTGGATGTCGCGGATCGTTCCGAGGAAGCCTTGGAGGATCGTGCCCCGGTCCGGGAACTCGGTCCGGAAATCGAACCGATAGGTGACCGTCGGGCGTCCCACCGCGAGGTCCTCGCCGAGCGCCACGTGGATCTCGTAGCGGACGCGATCATCGAAGCGGTAGGCGTTCGGTCCGATGCCCGGCTCTTCGAAGGGATTGACCGCGAGAGCGGTGGAAAGGAACTTGCGTCCCTCGGATTCCGCGACGAAGGCGTACACGTCCGTCGTGTTGGCGGGGTCGTCGAGCGTGATCAAGGGCGCGTCCATGTGGCTCGATGCCAGCGCGCCCGTAGAGGCGAGAAGGGCCGAAAGGGCCATCGCGCCGATCGTGCGGGTCAAGGTGGATCGGTGTCTCATCGTTCATTTCTCCTTGGGTTCAGGGCGCTTTTCGTGCCGTCGGGCTCAGCTGCCCGACAGGCGTTTCTCGAGTTCGCCGAAGGCGATCCTCTCGGAAGGGAGCAGCGAGGCGCGGCCCGATCGGACCGTCCGCGCGAGATCCGCCGCCCGGCCGCTCTCGCCGATGCTCTCGGCGATCAGCGCCGCGTGCAGGGCCACGGCCGGGTCGGCGAGACCCGAAGCGAGAGCCGCCTGAGCGTGGGGCCAGGCCTCGTCGGGTCGGCCCGCAGCGTGCAATGACCAGGCGAGGACGTCCCGCGTGTGGGCATCCCGACGCTGGAGGAGCTCCCGGCGAGCCAGTGCGACGGCGCGTTCGGGCTCTCGTCCGGCATCGGCCAGGAATCGGGCGGTGGCTCGGGGATCCCGCGCTTCGCCTCGCTCCGCGATCCGATCCTGGAGCCGCTGCGCACTTTGCTCCTCGCCCGTCAGGCGCAGAGCCTCGGCCAGGCTGTGCCAAAGCGCCGGATGGGGAAGGGCCCGTGCGGCGGCTTCGAGAGCAGCGCGCGCGTCGGACCCACGCCCTTGCGCGAGTCGCGCTCGGCCGAGCGCGTGAAGCGCCGCCGGATCGTCCGGAGCCACGTGCAGTGCGCGTTCCGCCGCTCGCGCTGCGGCCTCGGGGGCATTCGCGCGCAGTGCCGCGAAGGCGACGGAGCTCCAGACGCTCGCCCACGCGCCGGGCGGGTCGGGATGAGCTGCAGCAGCGGCCCACGCCAGGGCCTCCGCCTCGCCTTCGGTGTCGCCGAGCAGGAAGCGCAGGCGAGCCACGCGAAGGTAGGCGGCAGCGCCGGGCCTCAGATCGACCATCCGCTGGTACTCGGAGCCCGCATTCTCCAGGTCTCCCCGGTCGAGCAGCACGTCACCCAGGAGCGCGTGGTCTCCGGCGAGACCGCGCATCTCGACGAGGGCGCGCGCAGCCTGCTCCGCCTCGGCGAAGCGATGTCGCCCGTGGAGCGACAGGGCTTCCAACAGCCGCGCTTCGGGCTCCGCATTCCATTGCCGCGCCAGGCGCGAGGCATGCTCGACGACGTGATAGAGCGCGTCGTCGCCGCTTCGGGCCGCGTGTTCGGAGACCGCGGCACCGAACCGCTCGAGCCATGCGACTGGACGCACACCGGTCGCGATCCGTTGCTGCATCCCGGCAAGCTCGCCTTCGGGATCGGCGGCGGGTGGGAGCTCGGCGAGGACGACGTCGAGCGCCGCAAGGGAAGTGGAGGCGCCCGGCTGTGTGTAACAGCCGAGCGAGATGAGGAGGGCGAGCGCCAGGAGGGCTGTTCGGGTTTGCATCGGACCGTCCGCGAGTGGGTTCGACATCCATACGGACGGGATCGCGAATCGGCCGAAACGGATCCGATGGCTCCGAGATCGGAGGGTGGACCCGTTGCCCGGATCAGGAAGGTGAGGGCGAGCTCTCGAGACAGCAGGGCCGAGCGCCGGCCTTCGCGGATGCGAACTCGAGGGCTAGCCCTCGATCACCTCGAATCCCTCGTGCACGAACGCCGCAAATACCAGCGGCTCGTCGGGGCCCGCGCGGAAGGTGTGGACCGAACCGGCCTCCAGCGGGTTGAGATCGCCCGGCAGCAACGTCCGGCCGTCCTCGAGCACCGCGACGCCCGACAGGATCATCGACACCTCATGACCGAGGTGGCGGTGGACGGGGAAGGTCGCGCCCGGGTCCATCCGGACGATCCCACAGTCCGCCGTCGCCAACGGCGCGCCGCCTTCGAAGTGGAGCAGGCGGATGCCGGGGAGGAGCTCTTCCCATGCGGTCGCCGGGTCCGTGATCCGACGCGCGATCCCAGCCATCCCGTCGGTGGATCGATGGAACATGCGGGCCAGTCGATCGACGAAGCCGGCGTAGGGGTCGAGACCGCGCGCCGAGGCCATGAGACGCGCACGAAGGTCCTCGCCGGGCGTGATGGGGCTGGCGGCGTGTGCGAGCAACTGGGCGGCAGACTTCGCCTCTTCGACCTCGAGGCTCAGCTCGGGATCGGGCGGCTCCTGGCCGAGGGCGATCAGGGCCGCGCGTCGACGGCGCTCTTCGCTCATCGATCCGGCCCCCCGAGCGTGAGGCGCAGCTGCTCGAGACCGCTCGAAAGCCGCGACTTGACGGTGCCGAGCGGAACCCCGGTGCGCTTCGAGATCTCCGAGCAGGACAGCCCGCCGAAGTACGCCAGCTCCAGCAAATCCCGCTGGGCGGCGGGCAGGCAGCGCAAGCGCTCGATCGCCTTCTGCTGGTCGGCAGGCCGTGAGGGCTCGGGCGCCTGGGAGGGCTGGGGCTCGGGAGGATGGGCAAGGGTTTCACGAGCATGACGGCGTGCTGAGCCGAGTGCGCGCATGCGGTCGATCGCGCGGCTGCGGGTCCGAACGAGCAGCCACGTGCGGACGCTACCCCGTTCCGGCCGAAAGCCGCTGGAGCGCTGCCAGGCCTCCATGAACACGTCGTGCACGAGATCTTCGGCGTCTTCGCGACCGCCCAGCACCTTGATGGCGACACCTAGCATCGACGCGGCGTGGCGGTCGTAGAGGCGCTCGATCGCATCGGGGTCCCCTCGCTGCATGCCGTTCATCAGCACGGCGTCGGCGTTGGCGTCCACGAGCAACCTCCGCACCTCCGAGGCCCCAGCCGAGCGCCGCCGCGATCCGGACCTCGGAGCTTGCCACAGCACTCTTGCCGTGGCTGGCTTCCGCTCCGTGGCGAACTCGTCCGGCGACTCCTCCTGCCGATCAGCGAGGCGGTTCGCCCGTCCCAGGGTCCCAGTCATCTCGTCTCCTGGAACCGTACGGCTCAGTTCCCGGATTGGCCGACGAAAATCGAGCCTGGGCCCCGATGAGGCGGAATCACCCGTCGCTCGAAGCCAGCAGGCGGCGCAGGACGTCTGCGAGATCGCCGTCATCGGTGTCCTTCAAGCCGGCGAGTCGCCCGTAGACCTCGGCCGCGGCCTCGTGGAAGCCCGCGGGCAAGCCGGCCGCCTCGAAGGTCGCCGCGATCTCCCGCATCTCCCCCTCGAAGCGCCAGGCCTTCGGCCCGACTCCGCGCGCCGTGGCCTCGCTGCGATCGCGGAGGCCGGTCTGGGAGCGGTCCCATTCATCCAGCAACGCTTCGGTCACGCCCTCCCGCTCCGCGAGTGCGCGGATCGCGAGCAGCAGCGCGGCGGATCCCTTGGTCCAGCCTGCGTAGGCCATCTTCAGTGCGGAGGCCGCGCCCGGTCCGCCCTCGATGACCACGGCCTCGAGGGGGCTGCCCGCGAACCACTCCGCGACCTCGGCGGCGTGCGCGCCCGAGAGGAAGAAGCGTGTCGAGCCGGCTCGCCAGGCCGGGGGGCCGACCAGGCCCCCATCGACGAACGCCTCGCCCCACAGCTCGTGCAGCGCCCGGGCGGTCGACGGCGAGATGGCGTTGCCGTCGACGAAGCGGCCCCGGAAGCCCACGGCGTGCACGGCTCGCGAGAGGTCGAGCGCGGCATCCGGCGGGCACACCGAGAGAACCGCGTCGGCCTGGGACAGGCCTTCTGGCAGGTCGGCCCAGGGGTGGAGGTCGGCCTTCGCGGCGCGCTCGGCGCTGGCCTCGCTCCGGTCGGCCCGTACCCAGCCTACGTCGAGGCCCCGGTTGCGGAGCGCCGCCCCGACCGAGGCACCCATCTCTCCCGGGTGGAGGAGCAAGACCCGTCCTGGATGGAGGAGCAACCCGACGCCCATGGCTCCGCTCTTCCTCCTCCGCTCGACGGACGAGCGCCCTGAAACGTACCAGATAAGCCCGCTTCCTCGGGTCTCGTCGGGGCGCGCTCGGGGGGATGTGCGAAACTGACACCCGGCGCTGGGCCCCCGGTCCGTCGGCGCCGGGAGGTTTCGTGATGAGTGCAAACGAGCGCGAGTTCGACATCGTGGTCTGGGGCGCGAGCGGCTTCACCGGCCAGCTGGTCGCAGAGTACCTCCTTGGCCGCTACGGGGTCGAGGGGTCCTTCCGGTGGGCGCTGGGGGGTCGCAACGAGCTCAAGCTCGACGCGGTGCGCGACCGGCTCGGCGCAGCGGAGCTGCCCCTGGTCCTGGGCGACGGCACCGACGAGGACTCGATGCGCTCGCTCGCCGAGCGAACCCGCGTCGTCTGCACGACGGTGGGCCCCTATGCGACCTACGGCTCGCCTCTCATCGCTGCCTGCGCGCGGGCGGGTACCCACTACTGCGATCTGACCGGCGAGCTCCACTGGATCCGGCGCATGCTCGACGCCCACCAGGAGACGGCGCGGGCCAGCGGCGCGCGGATCGTGCCCACCTGCGGTTTCGATTCGATCCCGTCGGATCTCGGGGTCTACTACGTCCAGGGTGCGGCGCACGAACGCTACGGCGCACCCTCTCGGCACGTGAAGTGCGGGGTCGCCGGCTTCAGCGGCGCCATGAGCGGCGGCACCGTCGCGAGCATGCTGCACATGATGGAGGCCGCGGAGGCGGACCGGGAGATCCGCCGGATCATGGCCGACCCCTATGCGATCAACCCCGAGGGCGAACGAGAGGGCCCCGACGGCCCGGACCACTCGGCTCCCGCCTACGATGCGGATCTCGGCCAGTGGACCGCCCCCTTCGTGATGGCGGGCATCAACACCCGCGTCGTGCGTCGATCGGCGGCGCTGCGGGCCGACTTCTACGGTCCGGGCTTCCGCTACCAGGAGTCCATGCTCACGGGCACCGGGGCGGCCGGAGCGCTGAAGGCCTCGGGGATCACGCTGGGGATGAATGCCGGCATGGCAGCCATGGCGCTCGGTCCGCTGCGCCGAGCCGTGACGCCGCGGCTCCCTGCGCCGGGCGAGGGGCCGACCCGCCAGCAGCAGGAAGAGGGCTACTGGGATCTGCGCTTCTGGGCCGCTCCGCCGGCCGGGAGTGGCGCGCGACCGATCCAGGCTCGTCTGCGCGGCGACCGCGACCCCGGGTACGGAAGCACGTCGAAGATGCTCGGCGAGAGCGCGGTCTGTCTGGCCCAGGATCACCTGCAATCGCCCGCAGGCTTCCTGACCCCGGCCGCTGCGATGGGGCAGACCCTGATCGAGCGCCTCCAGAAGAACGCCGGTGTGTCCTTCGAAGTGACCGGTTAGCCCGCTCCGAACGACGGGTGACCGGCAAGCCCGCTCCAAACGACGGGTGACCGGCTGACCCGGCCGACGGCCGCGTGCCGCGCCCGCTACCCTTCCCCGACCCGGATTCTGGAGGTCCCATGCACGATCTGATCATCCGCAACGGCACCGTCGTCGACGGCACCGGCCGCGAGCGCTTCGAGGGCGACGTCGCTGTGGACGAGGGCCGGATCACGGCCGTCGGCCGGGTCGACGGCCAGGGCCGCCGCGAGATCGATGCCCGGGGCGACGTGGTCGCACCGGGCTGGGTCGACATCCATACCCACTACGACGGTCAGGCGACCTGGGACCCGATCCTCGCCCCTTCCTCCTGGAACGGCGTCACCACCCTGGTGATGGGCAACTGCGGCGTCGGCTTCGCGCCGGTCCGGCCGGGCACCGAGGACTTTCTCATCGAGCTGATGGAGGGTGTCGAGGACATCCCGGGCACGGCGCTCCACGAAGGCATCGACTTCAGCTGGGAGACCTTCGGCGAGTACCTCGACGCACTCGATCGCGGCAAGCGCGTGCTCGACATCGCCGCGCAGGTGCCGCACTGCGCAGTGCGCGCCTACGTGCTCGGCGAGCGTGCCCATGAGCTCGAGGTGACGGATGACGAGATCGCCGAGATGGCGAAGATCACGCTCGAGGGGCTGCGGGCGGGCGCGGTCGGCTTCACGACTTCGCGCACCATCCTCCACAGCTCCGTGCACGGGCTTGTGCCCGGCACCTACTCCCATCCCCGCGAGATCCTCGCGCTGGGCAAGGCCCTGGGAGACGCCGGTCACGGAGTCTTCGAGATGGTCTCGGACGGCGCGATCGGGCAGACCGAGGAGCTCGAGTGGATGCGCAAGTTCTGCCAGGAGACCGGGCGGCCGCTGACCTTCGCGCTCGCCCAGGTGCCCGGCGCCCCCATGGCCTATCGGGAGACCCTCGAACGCGCCGAGGCCTGGGCCAGCGAGGGCGCGCAGCTCGTGCCCCAGGTGCCCTGCCGCCCGACCGGCATGCTGTTCGGGCTGCAGAGCACGATCCATCCCTTCATCGCCCATCCTACGTATCAGGGTCTGGCCGAGCTGCCGCTCGCGGAGCGGGCCGCACGCCTGGCCGATCCGACGATCCGGGAGCGCTTGCTGGCCGAGGAGAGCGCGATCCAGAATCCGATCGCCAAGCTCATGCTGCAGAACTGGGCGCAGATCTACAGGTTGGGAGATCCGCCGGAGTACGAGCCGGAGCATGAGCGCAGCGTGCTCGCCGCGGCCCAGCGCGAGGGTCGCAAGCCCGAGCAGGTCGCCCTCGACTGGATGCTCGAGTCCGAGGGCAAGGGCTTCATGTTCGCGCCGTTGGCCAACTACGTGGAAGGCGATCACCGGGCCATCCAGGAGATGATGACCCATCCTTCGACGGTGCTGGGTCTCTCGGACGGCGGGGCCCACTGCGGCCTGATCTGTGATGCCTCGATGCCGACCTACCTGCTCACCCACTGGGTGCGAGATCGCACGCGCGGCGAGCGGATTCCGCTCGAGCAGGCGGTGCGCCTGCAGACCTCGAACACCGCCCGAGTCTACGGCTTCGACGACCGGGGCACGCTCGAGTCCGGCAAGAAGGCCGACGTGAACGTGATCGACCTCGACGCGCTGCACCTGCACGTCCCGGAGATGATCCACGACCTGCCGGCCGGCGGACGCCGGCTCACGCAGCGGGTGGAAGGCTACCGGGCGACGATCTGCGGCGGCGAGGTCACCTGGCAGGACGGCGAGGCGACCGGCGCCATGCCCGGCCGGTTGGTGCGCGGCGGGGCCCGCTGAGGCTTCCAGGCGCCCGAAAGGGCCGTTTCGGGGAGCTCACCCAGGGCTCAAGCCCGATCGGGCAGGCGTCGAAAAGACCCTGTGTCCTCCTCACCGCAAGCCGCTGCCGAGGCCGTGGTGGCCCTGCTTCGGGCCGTGCAGACCCTCCGCACCTACCCCGCCGACAACGAGATGTCGGTGCGGGCGCTGGCCGGTCTCGAGACACCGCTGGCCGCAGCCCTGCCGATGGATCTCGGGCTGACGCCGACTGGGGTGTCGGCCGGGGGCGAGACGGTCGAGGGCCTGACCGACGAGCGCATCCGCATCCTCACCCCGCTCTTCCGGGACGGAATCCGCGAGGTCGGGTTGCGTCCGGGTCTGGCCGGGGAGGAGCTCGAGCGACTGGTGCTGGCCCTCGCCGAGGTCATCGATCCGGACGATCTGAGCCAGGACTACGTGACGCGGATCTGGGAGGCGGACCTGCCCCACGTCGACGTGCTGGCGCTCGATCCCTACCTGGAGAGCGAGTACGGCGAGGACGTTCTCGAGGGCAAGGAGCAGGTCGAGGCCCGCGCGGACGCGCCGCTCCGCGAGGACTGGGCGGATCTGCCGCCCCCGCCCGAGGAAGCCTTCCGGGTCAGTGAAGAGGATCTGCTGCGCGTGGCGCAGGAGGTCGAGCACGCGGACCGCTTCCCGTCCTGGGGCCCCTTCATCGGCGCCCTGTTCGCCACGCTGCGCAGCCCGATCGGCGAGGCGCGCATCGCGGAGCTGGTCCAGATGGTCGAGGCCACGTTCCAGCGGTGCATCAAGGGAAGGCTCTGGACCCTTGCCCAGATGGTCGTCGATCGGTTGCGCGGCGATCATCCGGCCGAGGTCGAGGCACAGCTCGAGGCAGCTCGGAGCCGCATGCTCCAGCCCGCCGGTCTGCGGCCGCTGCACGAAGCGCTCTGCGACACGGAGGCCAAGCCGGAGAGGCTCCGCTCGCTCTGGGCCTCCTTCGGCGACGACGGCGTGGCGCCGATGCTCCAGTTCCTGACCGAAGGCGGCTCCGACGCCGCGGCGCGGACCTACGTGGAGGTCCTCTCCGGTCTCGGAATCGCCGTCCTGGAACCGGTGGCGGAGGCCTTCCGGGCGGGTGACGACGCTCTGCGCACCCACCTGGCGAAGGTGCTCGCCTCCATCCCGGAACCGGAGTCGGCGGCTGTCCTGGTCGAGGCGTTGGAGCGGCCAGACGATCCGATTCGTCCGGAGCTGGTCCGCGCACTGGGCGCCCAGGGCGACCGCGAGTGCGCCGAGCGACTGATCAAGATCGCCCTCGAAGATCCGGACCGGAAGTGCCGGATCATCGCGCTGCGCAGCCTCGGTGGCGCCTCGGGCCGGTTGGGCCAGGGGCGTCTCCTGGAGCGCATCCGCTCGGGCGCGCGGGCCTCCCTCGACGACGAAGAGCTCGACCTGCTGTTCCAGGCGGTCGGCCGCGTCGGCGA
>JAJDAR010000439.1 GCA_029261775.1 Deltaproteobacteria bacterium
GCACCCGCGCCGGCGTCCCAGACGCCCATGGCGCCGCAGGTACCGTCGCCGATACCGGCCGGAGCCACGCCAGCCGTTGCGGCCGGCACCGGGTGGATGTACGCGAAGTCGGAGAAGACACCGTCACCGTCGAGGTCCGAAGCGGACTCGGCGCTGTAGGCGGTGCTCGCACCGTTGATGGTCGCAGCGTACAGGTAGAAGACCGAGCCTTCCGGGGCCCAGCCCATCGTGTCGAAGCCGGTACCGCTGACCCAGGTGGTCTTGGTGTTGATACCACCACCGGCGGGCACACCCGTCGCCTGCGCGACGTACTGGCCGTACTCCGCGAAGTACGACTCCTCGGCGGTACGGATACCGGCGAGGTTCGTCCGGGCCTCACCCGTCTTCGAGCGGAGCTGGAAGCGGAGGAAGTTCGGAATGGCGATGGCGGCGAGGATGCCGATGATGGCGACCACGATCATCAACTCGATGAGCGTGAAGCCACCCTGGCGCTTGAGAAGCTTTCGCATGGGGTTTTTTCTCCTTGTCCGAACCTTGGAGCCGCGGGCGACCTGCCCGTCGTTCCGTGGCCCACGGGCCAGGGTCGGATCGGCGTTCGTCGGGATGCAAAGCAACCGACGTGCCAACGGCTCGCCGGTGTGTCTTCGATCGGCAGGACGACGCGCAACCTGTAGGCCGGACGCCCCTGTGTGGTCGGTCACCCGGACTGCAGCAGGGCCGGAACCCGCAGCGAAAACGTGACGTTCTGCGGCCATCGGTGACGATCCTCGGCACCGGAGGGACCCCGCACCGGCATTGACACCCGCCCGCGGGGGGGTACGGTTCCGCCCCTTCAGCGCTCCCTTCGTCTAGTGGCCTAGGACGCGGCCCTCTCAAGGCTGAAACACGGGTTCGACTCCCGTAGGGAGCGCCATCCGTCAGCCCCGCGCAACGGCTCGCTGTCCGGCCGCGCCCTGCCCCGCTGTCGCGCCGGCACCGGACCGGGCACGCTTCGGCCTTTCCCGGAGGATCCCCGTGGTCGACTTCGCCTTCGCCTTCCTCGACTGCGAGTTCGGAGGGTTGGATCCGGAGCTCCACGACATCACCGAGATCGGGGTGATCCTGACCGACTACCGGCTCCACGAGCAGGCGGAGAAGGAGTGGAAGGTGATCCCACGCCCGGATCGGATCACACCGGAGGCCGCCGCGATCTTCGGCTACGACCAGGCGGTGTGGACGAAGGAAGGGGTCGGGGTGCGCCAGGCCCTGACCGAGCTGGCCGAGATGCTCCCCCAGGGCGTCACGGTCGTGGCGGCGGGGCAGAACGTGCGCATGGACGTGCTCTTCCTCGAACGAGGCTACAAGAGCTGCGAGCTGCCCTACCCCTTCGACTACCACGTGATCGACCTCGCCACCCTGTTCTACGCCTGGTCCCTCGTCGCGGGCGAAACCCTGCCGGCCCTCTCGCTGCGACAGGCGGCGACGACCGCCGATCTCGTGAAGGGGCCCGTGGCGCACCGGGCACTCGCCGACGCGCGCCTGACGTTGGAGACGTTCCGCCACTACGTGGGCCGGCTGGCGCTGCGCGAGGTGCCCGAGACTCCGGTGGCGCCGGCTCCCGAAGAGGCCGGGACCGAAGGCTGATCGCGGGATCGCGGCGTCAGGTACGGGGCTCGAGCTTGCGTTGCCATTTGCGGAGGGCGCGGCGGTCGATGGCGGCGAGGAGCGGGAGGACGAGGCGGTAGCCGAGGCTGCCGGGGCGGAAGCAGAGGGCCGAGCCGAAGTCGATCAGGACGGGGGCGCCGACTTCGTCGACGAGCAGGTTGCTGCGGTGGCGCAGATCGAGGTGGACGACGCCGCGGCGGTGCATCTCGTCGAGGCCTTCGGAGAGACGCTCGACGAAGTCGTCGGCAACCTGGCCCGCGAGCCCACGCGACATGCGCAGGCCGGGTCGGTAGTCCACCGCGAAAGCCAGAGAGTCGATCCAGCCGCGGAACGCAGGAACCAGCGGGTGGCCGGCGAGGCGATGCCAGGCCCGCGCTTCACGCCGGGTGACGAGTCGCCCGATCGTGGCCCGCACCAGCGCACTGCGGGGGGCGAAGTCCTTCACGACCAGCGGCTCCCCATCGCGATCGATGCGGTACACGTCGGGATTCCGACGCCCGCCGCGATTCAGGAGCTCGCGGGGCTCCGCCTCGAACTCGCTACGGGTGGGGACGGGATCACGGGCCACGCCGGCCGAGTATGACGGAACCGCTCGGGTGTGCCCGGGCCCGATTCAACGGTCGACGGCTCGCGATCGCGCGGCGGTCTCGGAGGCGAGCCGGGCGGAGACGCCAGGCGACGGCTCCCGCTAGTCCTCGTCCTTGGCGTCCCCGTAGCACTCCTGGACCAGATCCCACATCTCGTCGCGGAGCTGCTCCTTGAAGTGGGGGCTGGCACTCGAAGGCAGGAGATCGCCGTTCAGGAACTCGTGCAGTTCGTCCATCGTGAACTCGCTCGCGGTCTCTCCCATCACCTCTCGCTCCCGGGCATGGCGTAGTCCATCCGTGGAGCGCGGCGCGCTCCGTCTGTCGGCATCGATCCTTCCGCGAATCGCGCGTCGGATGCGTTCGGGCAGACTCGGCATCACAGGGCCCCCGAGGCGCGCTCGAAATCACCCGCTTCGAGCAGCAGCCTCTTCACACGATAGAGGGCAGAACGGATGGCGTCGCCGGATCGATCGGTGCGTTCCGAGATTTCCTGGATCGTCAGGTTGTCCACGTGGCGCATCACGAAGGCCTCGGCCTGCCAGTCCGAGACCGAGTTGAGGCGATCCTCGATCGCGCGGGCATAACGGCCCATCGCGAGATGCTCTTCCGGGTTGCAACCCCAGGTCGCGGAGTCGGAGACGAGGGGATCCGGACCCGCCTGCTCGACACGAAGGCCGTGGAGACGATTGCGCCGAAGGTGGTTGAACACGGTGTTCTTCGCGATGCCGTAGATCCAGGCCAGCGGCGTCGAGCGACCGGAGTAACCACCTGCCGAGCGGAAGACCACCGAGAAGGTCTCCTGGGTGATCTCCTCGGCATCCGCGTGGTTGCGCACCCGGAGGTACACGAAGCTGTAGATCCGCTGGAAATAGCGGTCGTACAGGACGTTGAAGTGCGCCTCGCTGCCAGAACGGACCTCCTGGACCAGCGGCTCGTCGGCCCAGGTGTCGAGGGGGAGCGGCGCTGCGATCTTCGCGCGCTTCCTCTTCGCCCGTCCCGTCGCTTCACCGGCCGCCAAGGCGCGTTCCCCGTCGCAACATGCCCGCCCGCGATGCCGATCCGGGATCGGGGTGCTGCGGAGCGAGGCCCCCATCGTGCTCTCATGAAGGAAAGTGGCCCGACGGCGCACAAGGTGGCACGAAGAATCTTGCGCAGTGCGCTCCGAGGGTCGCAGCGGACCCGGAAACGCGCGAACCCCCCGGGGTGACCCGAGGGGTTCGCGATGAGAGCGGCGCTGAGTGCTAGGCCTGGAGGATCTGCTCGAGCCCCGGTGCGGCCTGGGCGATGGCTCGTCGCATCCGGTAGAGGTTGGCCTTGATCGCATCCTCGGACTTGCCGAGCGAGCCGGCGATCGAACGGATCGACTGTCGACGCAGATGCTTCAGGTGGAAGATGCGGCGCTGCAACGGCGTCAGCTTGGTCTCGATCACGCTCTCGCAGTGGGCCAGCATCCGTCGCGCGTCGACGGCACGGTCCGTGGGCGCCTCATGGGAGGCCAGCTCGAGAGCTGCGCCTTCGATCGATTCCAGGCGCGGCCGCACGCCTCGGAAGCGCCGGTTCACCTTGTTGCGGGTGATCCCGAAGATCCAGACCAACAGGCTGGAGTTGCCGGCGTAGGTATGGAGCGCCTTGAAGACGGTGACGAAGACTTCCTGGGTCACGTCCTCCGCCTCACCCGGATCGCGCAGCCGCTTCAACGCGAAGCGGAAGACGCGCGGGAAGTAGGCGCCGTACAAGAGGTCGAAGTGCTCCCGGCTGCCGGCCAGGATCTTCTCGACCAGCTCCGCATCGCTCTCCCAGGGAGAGTCGCGGCGGCGGGTGGCGGGTCGGCGGGGCGTGGTCTTGGGCGGGGTCTCGGCGGTTCGTGCGGGCTCGATCGGTGCACGGACGGCCGGCGTCGAGGGGGGGGTCTCTCGGCTCAGCACATGTTCTCCTGGCGGAAGGTGGCTCTCAAAGGGTGGTGGGGGACCGAAGTCCCGCGGAAAGGGGGAGCAAACCCTGTGCCACGCACGGCACCACGTGGTGAGGTTCCCCCAAATGATTGAAAACCAAGGGCTTTCCCCTGTTCGCCCAAGCCCCCACTGGTACGCAAAAACCTGGAGGTGAGCATTCCTTTTCCCACAGTGAGGATCTGGAGAGCACTCTTGGGAATCAAATCCGCGTCCCGGCGCGGGCCGAGCAGGGTGCGCGGCCGGGAAGACCCCGGCGGGCGAGCGCCCTAGAGCTTCCCCGGGATGATCCACCAGCGGCCCTGCAGCCGCTCCCAGCGATCGACGCGCTCGATCGCGATGTCGCCGGGCCGGAGCGGGCGACCGTCCTCACCGACCATCCGCGTCACCACCTCGGCCTGCCCCGGGCCGGAGAGCCGGAACTCGACGACGCGCAGGCGGTTGGGGCGATTGCGCTCGAAGTGACGGTCGACCAGGGCCTGTGCCAGACCGGCGTAGTAGTCGGAGAAGGCCGCCTCGCTGCGGAAGTAATCCCGGAGCTGCTCGTCGCGGTAGGTGGTGATGTCGTTGAAGCGGCGCTGGGCCAGCCGCTCATAGAACGCCTGGGCGCGCGCGTAGAAGTCGACCACGGGGTCGGCTTCGGCGACAACCAGGCCCTGCTCGAGATCGGGGGCCGGCCCCTCGTTCCCGGCCCCGAAGGGCCAGAGGGCACAGCCGCCCGAGAGCAGCAGGCAGAGGCCCACCGCGGCGAGGTCACTTCGTCGTCCGATCATCTGCGTCTTTCCCCCGAGAGCCCGATCGCTGCCTGGGCCGCCGCCAGCCGGGCCACCGGGACCCGGAACGGCGAGCACGAAACGTAGTCGAAGCCCAGCCCGGCGCAGAAGCGGATGCTCTTGGGATCGCCTCCGTGCTCCCCGCAGATGCCGACCTTCAGGTCCTTCCGGGTCTTCCGACCCTCCTTGACGCCGATCTCCATGAGCCGGCCGATGCCCTCTTCGTCGATCGAGACGAAGGGATCGTCGACCAGGATGCCCGCGTCGAGGTAGTCCGGCAGGAACTTCCCCGCGTCGTCCCGGGACAGGGCGTAGCCGGTCTGGGTCAGGTCGTTGGTCCCGAACGAGAAGAAGTCCGCGTGGCGGGCGATCGCGTCGGCGGTGAGGGCAGCGCGCGGGACCTCGATCATCGTCCCGATCGCGGGCGCGACCCGGGCGCGGGGGTGCTGGTCCAGGACCCCCTGGATCTCCTCCTCGACCAGGGCGCGAAGCAGCTCGAGCTCACCGGCGTGGGAGACCAGCGGCAGCATGATCTCCGGTTGCACCGCCCGCTTCTCCTCAGCCAGGACGCAGGCCGCTTCCATGATCGCCCGGACCTGCATGCGGTAGATCTCGGGATACGTCACACCCAGGCGGCAGCCCCGATGCCCGAGCATGGGATTGAACTCACTCACCTCTTCGAGCTTGGCGCGAACGGCGGCGGGCGAAACGCCCAGGCCCTCCGACACCTCGCGGATGTCCTCGTCGGAGCGAGGCAGGAACTCGTGCAGGGGCGGGTCGAGCAGCCGGATCGTGACCGGCAGACCCTCCATCGCCCGGAAGATCCCCTCGAAGTCGCCGCGCTGCATCGGCAGGAGCTTGGCGAGGGCACGCTCGCGGGCGGGCCCGTCCGCGGCCAGGATCATCTCCCGTACGGCGAGGATCCTGCCCGGCTCGAAGAACATGTGCTCCGTCCGGCAGAGGCCGATGCCTTCGGCTCCGAACTCGCGGGCGATGGCCGCGTCGGCGGGTGTGTCGGCGTTGGTCCGCACCCTGACCGTCCGCAGCTTGTCCGCCCAGCCCATCAGCTCGGCAAACGCGCCCCCGAGCACCGGCGTGATCGTGGGAACCTCGCCCTTCATGACCGTGCCCTCGGAGCCGTCGAGGGTGAGCAGATCGCCTGCGCGCAGGACGTGCCCCTCGACGCGCATCTCTCCGGCGACGGCGTCGACCTTCAACGCGCTGCAACCCGAAACGCAGCACTTTCCCATGCCCCGCGCGACCACGGCGGCGTGGGAGGTCATGCCGCCCCGGGCGGTCAGGATGCCCTCGGAGGCATGCATGCCGTGGATGTCGTCTGGTGAGGTCTCGGCGCGGACCAGAATCACCTTCTCGCCGGCTCGCGAGCGTGCCTCGGCCTCGTCGGCGGAGAAGACGATGTGGCCCACCGCCGCACCGGGCGAGGCCGGCAACCCGCGGGCGATGACCTCGCGAGGCGCCTCGGGATCGAGGGTCGGGTGCAGGAGCTGGTCCAGGGAGCTCGGGTCTACCCGCCCGACTGCTTCCTCGCGCCGGATCAGCCGCTCCTTCGCCATGTCGACGGCGATCTGCAGCGCAGCCTGGGTGGTGCGTTTCCCGCTGCGGGTCTGCAGCATCCACAAGGTGCCGTTCTGGATCGTGAACTCGATGTCCTGCATGTCGCGGTAGTGCTTCTCGAGCCGCTTGTAGATGCGCACCAGCTCGCGATACGGCTTCGGCATCTCGCCTTCGAGGGTGGGGAGACCCTGGGAATCCTCTCTCCGGCTCTCTTCGTTGATCGGTTGCGGCGTGCGGATCCCTGCGACGACGTCTTCGCCCTGAGCGTTCTTCAGGTACTCCCCGTAGAAGTGGCGCTCGCCCGTGGCGGGGTCGCGCGTGAATGCCACACCCGTCGCACAGTCGTCCCCCATGTTGCCGAACACCATGGCCTGGACGTTCACGGCCGTCCCCCACGCCTCGGGGATGCCGTGGATCGCGCGGTAGCGCCTGGCCCGATCGTTGCGCCACGAGCGGAAGACGGCCCCGACGGCACCCCAGAGCTGCTCCTGCGGATCCTGGGGAAAGGGCCGTCCCGTGTGCTCGAGCACGATCTCGAGGTACTCCTTGACCAGCTCTCGCCAGTCCCCGGCATCCAGCTCGGTGTCGAGGTCGACGCCGCGCGCGTCCTTGCGCTCCTCCAGGCGATCCTCGAAGCGGCCGTGCGGAACCTCGAGCACGACATCGCCGTACATCTGGATGAAGCGCCGGTAGCTGTCGTACGCAAAGCGGGCGTTCGCCCGGGCAGCCAGGCCCTGCACGGTCGTGTCGTTCAGACCGAGGTTCAGCACCGTGTCCATCATGCCGGGCATCGAGACCCTCGCGCCGGAACGCACGGAGACGAGGAGCGGTGCCTCCGGATCGCCGAAGCGAGCGCCCATGATCTTCTCGACCCGGGCCAGGGCCGCGAGCGCGGCCCGACGCACGCCGGGCGGGACCCGGCCGCCGGCCCGGTCGTAGTCGGCGCAGACCTCGGTGGCGATCGTGAAGCCGGGCGGCACCGGCACGCCCAGGCGGGTCATCTCCGCCAGGTTCGCTCCCTTTCCGCCGAGGGTGTCGCGCAGCTCGGCGCGGCCCTCTGCGCGGCCCGCACCGAAGAAGTAGACATGCCGCCGCGCGGGCGCCGCCCCGCGTCGCGCCTTCGCCGCGGACCTCTTCGCGGTCGCCTTCTTCCGGGCCGGAGCGGCGGTCTTCTTGCGGGCTCCCGTCCCGACCTTCTTGCGGGTTCCGGTCCCGGCTTTCTTGCGGGTTCCCGTTGCGGCTTTCTTGCGGCTCCCGGTGCCGCCCGCTCCGGGTGCGGCCTTCTCGCTGGCCTTCTTGCGGGCAGGCGCCTTGCGGGCCGTCTTGCGGCCGGACTTGCGGGCGCTCACGCCTCCTCTCCGAGGCGTTCCCGGAGGTAGGCCACCACGCCCTCGAGCGGGATCCGCTCCTGGGTCATGGCGTCGCGCTCGCGCACCGTCACCTGCTGGTCGGTCTCGGAGTCGAAGTCGTAGGTGACGCAGAAGGGGGTGCCCGCCTCATCCATGCGCCGGTACCGGCGACCGATGTTGCCGGCGTCGTCGTAGAACACGTTCCAGCGCTTGCGCAGATCCGCAGCCAGGCGCCGCGCGGGCTCGGACAGCTTCTTGGACAGGGGCAGGATCGCGGCCTTGATCGGAGCGATCCTCGGCGAGAGCCTCATCACGGTGCGGCTCTCGCCTCCCTCGAGGGGCTCCTCGGCGTACGCGGCGCACAGGAGTGCGAGGGAGGTGCGATCGATGCCGACCGAGGTCTCGACCACCGCGGGTACGAAGCGCTCCTTCGTCTGCTCGTCGGTGACGGCCAGCTCCTTGCCGGAGAACTCCGTGTGCTGGGTCAGGTCGTAGCTGCCCCGGTCGTGGATGCCCTCGATCTCCTGCCAGCCGAAGGGGAACAGGAACTCGATGTCGATGGCTCGCTTGCAGTAGTGCGCCAGCTCGTCCGGCCCGTGCGGGCGGGTGCGCAGGTTGGCCTCGCTGAAGCCCAGGTCCCGGTGGAAGTCGAGCCGCACGGAAGACCAGTGCTCGAACCACTCGTCGGTCGAGTCCGGATGGCAGAAGAACTCCATCTCCGCCTGCTCGAACTCGCGGGAGCGGAAGGTGAAGTTGCGTGGGTTGATCTCGTTCCGGAAGGCCTTGCCGATCTGCGCCATCCCGAAGGGGATCTTCTGGCGCGCGACCTCCCGGACCCGACGGAAGTCCGTGAAGATCGACCCGCAGGTCTCGGCACGCAGGTAGGCGGTGGTCGCCGCGTCCGCGTGAGCGCCGATCTGGGTGCTCAGCATCAGGTTGAAATCACGGGGCTCGGTGAGATCGTGAGAGCCGTCCTTGCTCTTCGTGCACTTCGGCGCATCGTCGAGCTGATCGGCCCGGAAGCGTTTCTTGCACGCTCGGCAGTCGACCATGGGGTCGCTGAAGTGGGCGACGTGCCCCGAAGCCTCCCAGGTCCGCGGATGGGTGATGATCGCGCTGTCGAGGCCCTCGACGTCCTCGCGTTCGCGGACCATGCGCTGCCACCAGAACGCCTTGACGTTGTTCTTGAGCTCGACCCCGAGCGGGCCGTAGTCCCAGAAGCCGTTGATGCCGCCGTAGATCTCGCCCGACTGGAAGATGTACCCGCGGCGCGCGCACAGGGACACGACGTCCTCCATGCGCGCGGCAGCGGGCGCGTCGGCCTGCTCTCTCGTGTCTGCGCTCATGGGGAATCGATGCTCTCGGTTGTGCGCGTCGCGGGATCGATGCTCGGATCGCGCCGGTCGCGCGACAGGCCCCGCCCGCCGCTACGGCGCTCCACCTGGGGAGTCGGCCCCGGGGGCGTTCGGAGCGGGGAGTCTCCCCCTCGCCTCGGAGAGTGTCAATTGGTCGAGGAAGGTCTGACTCCGCAGATCGAGTCCCACGTGGAAGCGCACGAAGCGCGTGACCAGGGCGTGGGCCTCGTCGAGAGCCGCCCCTCCGAGGGCCAGGCGACCGAGCTGCTCGCCGGGAATGTGCCGGCTGCGCTCGAGGGCCCGCAGGGTGCCGCGGTGCACAGGCAGCAGCGGGTGTCCTTCGGGCGTGCAGCGCGCACAGCAGGGTCCACCCTCACCGATGTGGAAGCCCACCGGCCCCTCCCCGGCCGCTGGCAGCTCGTCGCCGCAGCGGACGCAACGGGTGAGCTCGGGCCCGATGCCGAGCGCGTCGAGGGCCCGGACCTCGAGCAGGATGCGCAGACGCAGGTCCGGGTCCTGCTGATCGAGCAGCCGCAGCGAGCCGAGAGCGAAGCCGAACAGCCGGTGATGGTCGATCCGGGCGCCCCCTTCCGGCGCCAGCCGGTCGAGCAGTTCCAGCAGGTAGCAGCCGAGCGCGAAGCGCGTGGGGTGCGTCCGGAGCCCGTGGAGGGTCGCGCGCAGACGCGCGGCCTCGAGCCGGGGCATCGAGGTCGGCTTGCGGCGATCGATCTGGACGTCGAGGTGGTTGAAGAAGTCCAGCGTGCCGGGGAAGCGCTTCTTCGAGCGCCGGGCCCCCTTCGCGATGACGGTGATGCGACCCGTCTCCGGCGTGAGCAG
>JAJDAR010000440.1 GCA_029261775.1 Deltaproteobacteria bacterium
ACGCCGACGCGAAGCTCCGAGACGACGCCGGCACAGGGCGCCGGGACCTCCATGGTCGCCTTGTCGGTCTCGAGCACGATCAGCGACTGCTCCTTCTCGACGCGGTCGCCCGGGCTGACCAGGACCTCGACCACGTCGACGTCGTGGAACTCGCCGATGTCCGGAAGATGGAACTCGAGCTTGGCCATCGCGCCGCCTACACCGTCCAGGGGTGCGGCTTGGCCGGGTCGATTCCGAACTTGTGGATCGCGGTCTGGACCACGTCGGGGGGCAGGCGGCCGTCGTCGGAGAGGGTCTTGAGCGCGCCGATCACGATGAACTGCCGGTTCACCTCGAAGAAGTGCCGAAGGCGCTCGCGGGTGTCCGAGCGTCCGAAACCGTCCGTTCCGAGGGTGCGGTACCGCGTTTCGACGAAGGGACGGATCTGGTCCGCGACAGCCCGCATGTAGTCGGTCGCCGCGATCACGGGAGCGTCGCTTCCCGCCAGCGACTCGGACACGAAGCTCTTGCGCTGTGCTTCCGTCGGGTGCAGCCCGTTCCAACGCTCGGCCTCGAGCCCGTCCTTCCGCAGCTCGTTCCACGAGGTCACGCTCCAGACCTCGGCGCCGACCTGGAAGTCCTCTTCGAGGATCGCAGCAGCCGCGAGCACCTCTCGCAGGATCGTGCCGCTGCCCAACAGCCGTACCTGCAGGGTCTCGTCGGGGCGGCCCGAGGGGCGGACCCGGTGCATGCCGCGCAGGATTCCCTCGGTCGCGCCCTCGGGCATGGGCGGATGGGCGTAGTTCTCGTTCATCACGGTCAGGTAGTAGAAGACGTTGTCGCCTTCCTGGTACATGCGACACATGCCGTGGTGGAGGATCACGGCCAGCTCGTAGGCGTAGGCCGGGTCGTAGGTCCGACAGTTCGGGACGGTCGCGGAGAGCAGCGGGCTGTGCCCGTCCTGGTGCTGGAGTCCTTCGCCCGCCAGGGTCGTGCGGCCGGCGGTGCCGCCCAGCAGGAAGCCGCGCGTCTGGGAGTCGGCGGCGGCCCAGATCAGGTCGCCGACGCGCTGGAAGCCGAACATGGAGTAGAAGATGAAGAATGGCATCATCGGCAGGCCGTGGTTCGCGTAGGCGGTGCCCGCGGCGATCCAGCTCGACAGCGCGCCCGCCTCGTTGATGCCCTCCTGCAGGATCTGCCCGCTCTCGTCCTCGTGGTAGTAGGCGATCGTGTCCGAGTCCACCGGCTCGTAGAGCTGGCCCTGCGAGGCGTAGATGCCGAGCTGCCGGAAAAGGCCCTCCATGCCGAAGGTGCGGGACTCGTCCGGAACGATCGGCACGACGTACTTGCCGATCTCCTTGTGGCGGGCGAGGGCGCCGAGCATGCGCACGAAGGCCATGGTCGTCGAGACCTCGCGCTCGCCGGTCCCGTCGAGCTGGGACTGGAAGAGATCGATACCGGGAATCTCGAGGCGCGGAGCCTCACGCACGCGCTCGGGCAGGTAGCCGCCCAACGCCTGGCGGCGCTCGTGCAGGTAGCGGATCTCCGTGCTGCTCTCGTCGGGACGGTAGAAGGGCGCCTCGCCGATCTTGTCGTCGGGGATCGGGATCCGGTAGCGGTCCCGGAACTTCTTCAGCGCCTCGTCGCCGAGCTTCTTTTGCTGGTGCGTGAAGTTCTTGCCCTCGCCGGCCTCGCCCATCCCGTACCCCTTCACGGTCTTGGCGAGGATGACGGTGGGCTGGCCCTTGTGATGCACGGCGGCGTGATAGGCGGCGTAGACCTTGGCCGGGTCGTGGCCGCCGCGATTCAGGTTCCAGATGTCGTCGTCGGTCAGGTTCGACACCATGGCCAGCAACTCGGGGTGGGTGCCGAAGAAGTGCTCCCGCGTGTAGGCGCCGCCCTTCACCTTGTAGTTCTGGTAGTCGCCATCGACGGCCCGCTCCATCCGCTCGAGCAGCAGGCCCTTCTTGTCACGGGCGAGCAGCGGATCCCAGCGGTCGCCCCAGATCACCTTGATCACGTTCCAGCCCGCGCCGCGGAAGGTGCCCTCGAGCTCCTGGATGATGTGGCCGTTGCCGCGGACCGGACCGTCGAGGCGCTGCAGGTTGCAGTTGACCACGAACACCAGGTTGTCGAGCTGCTCCCGGGCTGCCAGACCGATGGCGCCCAGGGATTCGGGCTCGTCCATCTCGCCGTCGCCCATGAAGGCCCACACCTTGCGATCGGTGTCGGGCAGCAGCGCCCGGTTCTCCAGGTACTTCATGAAGCGCGCCTGGTAGATCGCGGTGATCGGGCCGAGACCCATCGAGACGGTCGGGAACTGCCAGAAGTCGGGCATCAGCCACGGGTGGGGATACGAGGAGAGCCCGTCCTGCTCGACCTCCTGCCGGAACTCGTGCAGCTGGTCCTCGCTGATCCGTCCCTCGAGGAAGGCGCGGGCGTAGATGCCGGGGGAGGAGTGGCCCTGGATGTACAAGAGGTCCGGACCGTCGGGGTGGTCCTTGCCGTGGAAGAAGTGGTTGAAGCCGACGTCGTAGAGGGTGGCGGCGCTTGCGAAGCTCGCGATGTGGCCGCCGAGCTCGCTGAACTCGCGGTTGGCCTGCACGACCATGGCCAGGGCGTTCCAGCGGATGATCGAGCGGATGCGGTGCTCGATGCCGGGCTCGCCCGGCACCTGCGGCTCCTCGCTGACGTGGATCGTATTGAGGTAGGCGGTGGTCGCCGAGTAGGGGAGATGAGCCCCAGAGCGGCGCGCCTTGTCGATCAGGCGTTCGATCAGGTAGTGGGCGCGCTCGGGCCCCTCCGAGCGAAACACCGAATCGAGCGCGGAGAGCCACTCGTCGGTCTCCGTCGGATCGATGTCGTTGCTGCGATCGACCATGGGTCCCCCGGGCGCGAAGACTGAGATTCGCCAATGGGGGATCGGTTACCAAGGGGTGGGAACTTGAGGTACG
>JAJDAR010000441.1 GCA_029261775.1 Deltaproteobacteria bacterium
CCGCATCACCTCGCACACGGCTCCGCTCCTGCCCGAGGGCAAGCCCCGCTACCTGATGGGCGTCGGGCTCCCGGAGGACCTGATCGCCGCGATCGGCTACGGCATCGACCTCTTCGATTGCGTGATCCCCACCCGCTATGCGCGCTCCGCCAGCGTCTTCACCCGCCGCGGTCGGATCCGTCTCACGAACCGTCGCTACCGGCGCGATGGCTATCCGATCGATCCGTCCTGCGACTGCAGCGCCTGCACCGGCGGATTCACCCGGGCCTACCTGCACCACCTCTTCCAGGCCAACGAGGTGCTGTCGGCGATCCTCGCCTCGATCCACAACGTGCGCTTCTACCAGCGCCTGATGGAGGAAGCTCGCGAGGCGGTGCTGGGCGGCCACTACGACGCCTGGCGCGAGAGCTTCCTTGCCGAGTACGCCTCGGCCTGACGAGGCCCTGCGCCGCTCAGCCCGCGAGCAGGTAGCTCCACGTCAGACAGGTCGGGCGGAAGCCGAGTGCCGCGTAGGCCTGCTTCGGCGTGTCGAGGGGATCGGCCCCGATCAGGACCCGCTCCGCACCCCGGGCGCGGGCATCCGCGACGCAGTGATGGATCAGCGCTCGTGCCAGGCCGCGCTTCCGATGGGCGGGCAGCGTGAAGAGATCCTCGACCATGCCCATGCCGCCCTGCCCCGGGGTCGCCCCGAAGAAGGCGACGTCGATCTTGTCGATCCGGAGGAGGTGGAGCTGGAAGTCCGGAGCCTTCGCTCGGAGGGCGGCCGCCATCTGACGCGTCACCTCCTCCGACAGGCCCGGCGAGCCGGGCTTCCGGTTCTCCTCCTCGTGATCCATCCGGAGCAGCCGCTCGAAGGAGCGCCAGTCCGCTTCGGTCTCGACGGGACGGATGTCGCGCGGGTCGGGGGGCGGCCCGTCGAGCTCGCCCTCGAGCACCAGCTGCAGGGTCGGAGAGGCCTTGTAGCTGCGCAGCACGAGCTCGGCCGTGAACTCGGCAGGCGTGCCGGGCCCGGTCAGGACGTGCCGATGGGGGAGCTCGTCCATGGCCTGTTCCTGGAAATCGAGGAGCGCGCGGATCTCGTCGGGGGTGCGCGCCTTCACCCCCGCCAGGAAGTTCGCATCGTAGATCCGGGGCGAGGCGTTGCAGCGCACCACGAAGCCCTGCGGCCCGGGCCGGCGCTCGTGCCCCTGCGCGAGGAACGCTTCATAGGTTTCCTGGACCTTTAGGGCCGCGCCCGAAGCCATCGCCCGAGCATAGGTCGTCCCCTGCCCGGCACCTCGGAGCGGCCGGCATGGCGATCGCCCGCGAATCCGTCAGATTCCCCGCCCATGGCACTGCGCTGCGGCATCGTCGGCCTGCCCAACGTCGGCAAGAGCACCCTCTTCAACGCACTCACCGAGGCGGGGATCGCGGCGGAGAACTATCCCTTCTGCACGATCGAGCCCAACTCGGGGATCGTCCCGGTGCCGGACCCGCGGCTCGCCGGGCTCGACGCGATCGTGCACTCCAAGCAGGTCCTGCCCGCCACCGTCGAGTTCACCGACATCGCGGGGCTCGTGCGCGGGGCTTCGAAGGGCGAAGGCCTCGGCAACCAGTTCCTGGCGAACATCCGCGAGACGGCCGCCGTGATCCACGTCGTCCGGTGCTTCGAGGACGATGACGTCACCCACGTCGATGGCTCGGTCGATCCGCTGCGGGACGTCGAGACCATCGAGACCGAGCTCGGCCTCGCCGACCTCGACACCCTCGAGAAGCGGCTCGACCGCGCGACGCGAGCAGCCAAGGCGGGTCGCAAGGAGGACAAGGACGAGGCCGCCTTCTTCGGCGCCCTGGTCGCGCACCTCTCCGAAGGAAACCCCGCCCGCACCTTTCCCGTGAACGCCGAGCAGACGAAGGCCTACCGCGAGAGCTTCCTGCTCACCGGGAAACCCGTGCTCTACGTGGCCAACGTCGACGAGGAAGGTCTCACCGAGGGGAACCCTTCGGTCGTCGCGCTCGAAGAGCACGCCGCCAAGGCGGGCGCCGGCGTGGTGCGGATCTGCGCCAAGGTCGAGGCGGAGCTGACGGAGCTCTCGGGCGAGGAGAAGCAGGAGTTCCTCGAAGCGCTCGGCCTCGCCGAGCCCGGCCTGAACCGTCTGATCCAGGCGGCCTACGAGCTGCTCGACCTGATCACCTTCCTGACCGCCGGCGAGAAGGAGGTCCGCGCCTGGACCGTACGACGCGGCGCGCGCGCACCGGAGGCCGCCGGCGAGATCCACAGCGACTTCGAGCGCACCTTCATCCGCGCCGAGGTCATCCGCTACGAGGACTACGTGAGGGTCGGCGGCGAGACCGCTGCGAAGGCCGCCGGCCTGATGCGGTCCGAAGGCAAGGAGTACGAAGTGCGGGATGGGGACGTGATCCTCTTCCGGGTGGGAGCGTAGGGTGCCGACGGATCTGCTGACCCCCGAGGAAGTCCTCGCCCGCTACAGCTCGGGCCCCAAGGACGGCGTCTTCACTGACGGATCCTGTGATCCGAATCCGGGACCGGGCGGCTGGGGCTTCGTCTGGGTCGAGAACGACGAGATCGTGCTCTCCCAGCACGGCCGCGACCCGGACACGACGAACAACCGCATGGAGCTGAAGGCGCTGATCGAGGCGTATCGGGCCCTGCCCGGCGACGCACGGGTGACGGTGCACTCCGACAGCCAGATCTGCGTCAAGACGGTCAACGAGTGGGCCGCCGGGTGGGCGAAGCGCGGGTGGAAGCGCAAGACCGGACCGATCAAGAACCTGGAGCTCGTGCAGGAGCTGTACGCCCTCGCGCGAGAGCATCCCGGCGTCGAGCTCCGCTGGATCAAGGCGCACGACGGATCCCGCTGGAACGAGTACGCCGACGCCCTCGCCTCGACCTTCCTGCGCGAGCGCTAGGCGGATCGCGGTCGCTGCGTCAGATCCGCTCGTCCGCGCGTTTTCGCAGGTACCAGGCGAGGCCCGCACAGAGCACGATCGGCGCGATCGCATAGCTGGCCTCGAAGCGCGCCGGAAATCGCAGGGCCATGGCGTCGAGGGTCGCGTCGTCGGAGTGGGCGCGGATCCAGCCCAACACCAGCCAGAAGCTCGGATTCCAGTGCAGCAAGCGATGCATCCCGTTGGGCAGGACGGCGGCCAGCGCCGGCAAGACCGCGATCAGCACTCCGAGCGCCGCGGTCTGCCAGGCCCGCAGGCGATCCGGTCGCGTGGCGATCGCGACCGCGAGCAGATGGGCCGCCAGGCCGACCGCCAGCAGCAGACCCATGAACAGCCCTGGACGAACCAGGGTGACGCCGGTGATCAGGAAGCCCAGGTACGCGAGCAGGCCCGCGGGCAACACGCACCACAGGGCCGCACGGATCCCCGGCCGTTCGCCCCGGGCGAACCAGCGGAAGCCACAGACCCCACCGGCGAGCAGACCGAGCGCCATCGGCAGCAGCGGGCTGAGATAGATCGATCGGAAGCCGTTCACGAGCGACGCGCGTCCTCACCGTCGTAGCGCTCCCAGAACAGGCTCTCATCGACGGGCTTGCGTGGCGGAGTCCCGTAGCGCCCGATCGGCCAGCCGATCGGCAGCAGCGCGCAGGTCGGGCAGCCTTCCGGCAGTCCCAGCCAGCGGTCGCACTCCTCCCCGAAGCTGGTGTGCAGCGTCGTCAGGCTCGCGCCGAGGCCGACAGCCCGACAGGCGAGCAGGATGTTCTGGATGCAGGGCATCAGGGCCTGCAGCTGAGGCTGGCCGCGGCGACTCCAGCCCGCCACGAAGAGATGGACGGGCACCTCGTGCAGATGCTCCGCGAGGTGGATCGCCGCGCTCTGCATGCGCCTTCGGCTCTCGGGGAAGTCCGGGGCCTTGGCACGCTCCACGGCCGGCGCGATGTAGTCGAGAAAGATCGGCCGATAGCGCTCCGCCACCCATCGCCGCCGCTCGGCATCCGTCACCGCGACGAACTTCCACGGCTGCCGGTTGCCGCCGCTCGGCGCGTAGGTCCCGGCCTCGCAGACCTTCCGGATCAGCTCGCGAGGCACCGGGTCGGGCCGCAACCGGCGGATGGCCCGGGTCGTGCGGATGCCCTCGAGCAGCGGCAGGTCTTCGCCCGCGGTGGCGACGTCGAGGGTCTCGGGAACGCTCATGGCCGCAACGCTAGAGTCTGGAGATGGGCGAGGCAAAGCGGATACCGGTCGGCGGCATCGAGGTCGAGTTCGAGGAATCCGGCAGCGGAGACCCGCCCTTCGTCCTCGTCCATGGCTTCACCGGCTCGAGGGACGACTTCGTGGACGTGCTGCCCGCCCTGGCGGCCGAACGCCGGACCCTGCTGCCCGACAACCGCGGTCACGGGGGCACGAGCAACCCCGGAACGCCGGAGGGTTACACCCTCGAGCAATTGAGCGACGATCTGGCGGGCTTCCTGCGGGCGCAGGGCATCGGGCGGTGTCACCTGCTCGGGCATTCGCTCGGTGGCATGATCGCGTTGCGCTTCGTGCTCCAGCACCCCGACACCGTCGGCTCCCTCGTGCTCATGGACACCTCGCCCCACGCGATCGGACTCATGCCTCGCGAGGTCCTCGATGCCGGCGCGCGGATCGCGCGCGAGCACGGCATGGGCGCGCTGGCCGCCGGCATGCGGGCGAACCCGCCGTGGGAGCGCTCGCCCGCCGCGAAGCGCACCGCCGATCGCATGGGTCAGGAGCGCTTCTGGTCGCGCATCGAGGCGAAGCTGCTCGCCATGGATCCCGAGGCTTTCGCCAGCCTGGCCGCCGTGCTCGCCGACCAGGAGCCGGTCACGGATCGCCTGGCGGAGATCGGCTGCCCCACCCTCGTGCTCGTCGGCGAGGAGGACCTTCCCTTCCTCGAGCCCTCCCGCCTGATGGCGTCCGCGATCCCGAACGCCAGGCTCCACGTCGTCCCGAATGCCGCCCACAGTCCCCAGTTCGAGAACGAGCCCGACTGGCTCCACGCCATCACCACCCACCTCCGCGGGGCTGACTGAGCGGCGCACCCAGGCGGGGTCGGCGCTACCTGAAGCTGGTCTTCCCCAGCTTCAGGATCCGCTCGAACGCCGTCTTCTCGATCGGCATCACCGAGAGCCGCGATTGCTTCACGAGCGCGATCCCGGAGAGCTTCGGGTCCGCCTTGATCTCGGCGAGCGTCACGGCCTGCTTCAGCGGCTTCACCGGCGCCAGGTCCACCACCACCCAGCGTTC
>JAJDAR010000442.1 GCA_029261775.1 Deltaproteobacteria bacterium
AGACGCCGACCGTGACCGACGCCAATCTCCTGCTCGGCCTGCTGTCGGACGAGCCCGGCTTTGCCGGGGGCAGCCTCCAGCTGCGCCGCGAGGGCGTGGTCGAGGCCTTCGACCGCCACGTCGCCGGGCCGCTCGGCTGCACTGTCGAGGAGGCCGCCTTCGACTGTTGGCGCGTGGTCAATGCGAACATGACGCAGGCCGTGCGACGGCTGACGGCGGAGCGCGGCACCGATCCCCGCGATCTCACCCTCCTCGCCTACGGCGGGAACGGTCCGGTGTTCGCCGCGGTGCAGGCGCAGGAGCTCGGGATCGATCACGTCCTCGTCCCGAAGGCGTCGCCCGCCTTCTCGGCCCTCGGAGCGCTCGCCGCCCTCCCCGGTGTCGACGAGGAACGCTCGTACCTCACGCCCGCAAGCCGGGCCGATCCGGCGCGACTTCTCGCTCTGTGGCAAGAGCTCGACGAACGGGCGGCGCAGCACCTGGCGACGGTCGGCTCCCTCGATGCGCGGCACACGCGCTTCCAGGTCAACCTGCGCTACCCCGGCCAGAACTGGTCGCTCACGGTCGAGGCTGCCTCCCGCGAGGTCGACGGCGCCGGCGCGGGCGATTGGGCCTTCGTGAACGACGCGCTCGTCTCGCGGCTCGTCGAGCGGTTCCACGAGGTGCACGAACGAGCCTACGGCCACCGACGTCCTGCCGAGGAGCCGGAGATCACCGGCGTGCGGCTCGTGAGCCAGCTGCCGGTCGCAGCCCCGCCGGTTCGAGGCGGCTTCACCGCCACGGCGTCGGATGCAAAGCCCCGCGCGCGACGCCGGGCCCACCTCGGCGACGGGTTCCGCGAGACCCCCGTGTTCAGCGGTGCAGACCTGACCCCCGGCGCGCGGGTGCCCGGCCCGGCGATCATCGACGAGAGCTTCACGACGATCGTGGTTCATCCTGGCTGGCACGCACGGGTGGATGATGCAGCGGACGTCCACCTGCTCCGCGACGGCCGGTCGCAGCGCTGAGGGTCGCGGTCGACGGACGAGCGCCCTCGACAGGGCCGGGCTGTCCTAGACTGGCCGGACGACGCGTTCGGACACCGGTCCCCCGTCCTCGATTTCACTCGAAGGAACACGAGCAAGATCTTGGAAAGACTCGAGAATCGAACATCCCTGGTGACCGGCGGCGGCCAGGGCATCGGCCGCGCGATCGCGCTCGCCTTTGCGCGCGAGGGTGCCCACGTCGCGATCGCCGACACGAACGCGGAGACCGCTGCGCGGACCGCCGGTGAGGTCGCCGCGCTCGACCGCAAGACCCTCGCGATCCGCTGCGACGTCGGCGTCGCCGCCGACTGTGCGCGGGCGGTGGAGGAGACGGTCGCTGCGCTCGGGGGGCTCGGCATCCTCGTGAACGCCGCGGCCTGGGCCCGCCCCGGCGTGCCGCTCGCCGAGACCGACGACGAGCTGTTCCAGCGCACCCTGGACGTGTGTGTGGGCTCGACCTTCTGGACGATGCGCGCGGCCTACCCGCACCTCAAGGCGAGCGGCCATGGCTCGGTCATCAACTTCGCGAGCAACGCAGGCACGGAGGGCATGGCCGGCAACGCAGCCTACGCTGCGGGCAAGGAGGCGATCCGCGGGCTGAGCCGGTCGGCCGCCAAGGAGTGGGGACGCGACGGCATCCGCGTCAACATGATCCGCCCGATCGCGCTGTCCCCCGGCCTCTCGGGCTGGGCCGAAGAGAACCCGAAGCTGGCCGCTGCGCAGCAGGCCCAGATGGCCCTCGGTCGGTTCGGCGACTGCGACCGGGACATCGCGCCGGTCGCCGTCTTCCTGGCCAGTGACGAGGCCCGCTATCTGACGGCCGTGACCCTGCCGGCCGACGGCGGAGCGGGGACCGAGCGATGAGCGGCGGTGCCAAGCAGCGACGCCATGGCGTCGAGCTGCCCGCCGGCAAGAGTGCCTCGGCGCTGCTCTACGAGACCCTGCGGTCGCTCGCCGACCGCGTGGGATCCCCCTTTTCCGACGCGCTGTCCGCGGATGCGCGCGCCTTTCGCCGCGAGTACGCCGAGTCGTTGCTGCAGTTCGAGGCCCGGCGGGTGGCGCGAACCGACCGCGTCGAGACGGCCACCGTCCTGGCCGAGCTCGGACGCGAGCCCTTCGTCCTCGCGAGCGAAGGAGACGAGCGGTCGCTCGATGCCGTGATGTCGGCGGGAGCGGAGCCCCTGCCGATCGAGCGCACGCCGCTGGCCGGCGCGGGCGGGCTCGCCCCCGCCTTGCCCGACGACGCCCGGGTTTTCGGCGTCGATGCGTTCCGGGACCAGATGGACCGCTGGCACGACGAGGGTCGCATGACCGCTGCGGCGCTGCGCGCCCTGCACTGGTCCCTCGATCTCGCACGCGGGTCGGGCGGCGAGCTCGATCTGCGAGGCGAGCGCTTTGCGGTCCTGGGTGCCGGTGCCGAGCTCGCACCCACGCTGCCGCTCCTCGAGGCCGGCGCGCGGGTGCTCTGGATCGATCGGGTCGAGCCACCCGAAGGGCTGACCAAGCAGAGCGAGCTCTCGGGGGAGCTCTGCTTCGTCCCGGGCGGGGCGGATCTGCTGGAGCAGCCCGCCGAGATCGCCGCCACCGTCGCCCGCTTCGCCGAGGACCAGCCGGTCCATCTGGGCTTGTACGCCTATGCACCCGGCGCCGGTCGCGAGTGGCGGCTCGAAGCCGCGATGAACGCCATTGCGGAGCACCTCGACGCGCCCCTGGCGTCCGTTGCCCTGCTGGTCTCGCCCACCTCCCCGGCCGTGCTCGAGCCGGAGGAGCGGGTCGCGGCCGACCTGCGCCGCACGGACCGACCGGCCTGGCAGGCTCTGCTCGATCGTCTGGCGCGGTTTCCGCTCGGCGTGGTGGACTTCGAGGGTCTGGCCCTTCCGCGATCGCTCGTCCCGATCCAGGGGACCGCCTACCAGGCCGCCCAGTACCTCGCGAAGCGGATGCAGGCCGAGGCCTGGCTGGCCCGGGGCCCCGGCGGACAGACCGCGGCGATCTCCGCCAACGTGGCGCCGATCAGCCAGACCCGTTCGCTCGAGCACCCGATCTTCAGCGCGGCCTTCGGCGGCGCGCGCGCCTTCGGGGTCGAGACCTACCCGGCACCGATCACCCGCGCGGTCATGACGTGGCTCATGCTCCACGACGTGCTCAACCCCGAGGCTCCCGCCCGGGCCGGAGCCGCCGGGGCGGAGCGCGCCCGTCGCGCCGCTGCCCAGCAGTTCCACGGCGGGCTCTACGGCCTGCCCTACGCCCTGGACCCCGCGCTCCGCTATGCCGCCGTGCTCGGCTTCGCGAGGCGCCCGGGCCTGCTGGGCCGCTTCTTCCGCTGAGCCGACGCGACCCCGGCGGCGACGATCAGCGGTATCCTGCACGGCCCGTCGCGAGCCCTGCGACTCCTGCAGCGCCCTCGAACCGATTGGAGACTCCATGATCCTCGGCGTCCATCACCCCGCTCTGGCGGTTCCCGACATCGACAAGGCGCTCGACTTCTATTGTCGGGTCCTGGGCTTCGAGGTCGTCATGGACGCCGAGATCCCGTCGGGCATCGCCCCGATGAACGATGCGTTCGGCGTCCCGGACGCGGGCTGCAAGGTGCGGATGATCCGGAAGGGCAACTCGTGCATCGAGCTCTTCGAGTTCGCCGCGTCCGAGCCCGGCGATGGCGGGCGGCCGGTCAACCGCGAGGGCATCACCCACATCTGCCTGGCCAGCGACGACTACGCCAAGGACTACGAACACCTGGCAGGCAACGGCGTGCGATTCCACACCCCCGCCATGGGCGAGCCCGGCGGGCGTTGGGCCTACGGCCGCGACCCCTTCGGCAACGTCCTCGAGCTGCTGGAGCACGCGTCGCAGGGCCCGACCGCGCTTCGCTTCGACGACTGAGCGGGCCGGGATGTCGGTCTGGAGACCGGGCCCGCGCCCCGAGTGGCTGCAGGCCCTGCACGAGATCGCGGATCCGCGCTGGATCCGGCTGGACGCCGACGAGATCCTGGCCGAGGCCCGGCAGCGGACCGGCCTCTCCGACTTCGGCGATCCCTCGTTCGAGGAGCCCTACCGGATCTTCGTGCGCTCCGTGGACGAGGAGAGCGACAGCCACGCCGTCGGGCGGCTGATCGCGCGGGACGACCTGCGCAACTGGCTCGAGAACCGGCTGCAGCTCGTCGAGACGCGCCAGCGCCATCCCGAGATCGACGAGCAGGCGATCGAGCGGCCGATCTTCATCACGGGCCTGCCTCGCACGGGAACCTCGATCCTGCACGAGCTGCTGGCCCAGGACCCGGGCCACCGCGCCCCGCAGCACTGGGAGGTGCGGCACCCCTGTCCGCCGCCGGAGACGAAGGCCTACGCCGACGACCCGCGCATCGAGCGCGCCGAGCGCCAGGTCCAGCTCTGGAACCACATCGTGCCCGAGTACGCCTCGATGCATGAGCTCGGCGCGCGGGTGCCGGTGGAGTGCATCCAGATCACGGCTCACAGCTTCGTGAGCGACGAGCTGCTCGGGCGACACCAGGTTCCCAGCTATGGGGCGTGGTACGCCAGTGCCGACCTGACGCCGGCCTACGCGTTCCACCGCTACTTCCTGCAACACCTGCAGTGGCGTTGTCCGGGAGAGCGCTGGGTCCTGAAGGCGCCCTCCCACCTCGGCGCCCTGCCCACGCTGCTCGCCGAGTATCCCGACGCCCGGATCGTCGTCACCCATCGCGATCCGCTCAAGGTGCTGCCGTCGGTCGCGAGCATCCTCTACTCGACCGCTTTCGTGCGCTCGGATGCGATCGACCCCGAGGCGGTGCTTGGCTGGTTCACGCCCGATACATGTCTGGCACTGCTCGAGGGCATGACCGCGCTGCGGGAGTCCGGCGCCATCGCACCGGAGCAGATCGTCGACGTGCGCTACCAGGACCTGATGGAGCGGCCCCTCGAGACGCTGGGCGGCGTCTACGAGCATTTCGGGCTGTCGCTGGGGCCCGACGCGGCGCAGCGCATGCAGGCCTACCTGGAGGCAAAGCCCAAGGACAAGCACGGACGCCATCGCTACGCCCTGGAGGACACGGGGCTGCACGCGGAGGCGGAGCGCGCGCGCTTTCGGGCCTATCAGGAGCGCTACGGCGTTCCCTCGGAGGTCTAGACGTGGCGGACGAAGAGCCCGCCGCGGGCGGGACCGGCGAGACGGGAGAGCAGCTGAAGGCCCGGAGGGCGGCCCCACGGCCGGCGGACGAGCAAGCTCGTCGCCTCGAGAGCGGTGTCGCCTGGGAGGAGTTCGTCGAGCGGCTCGCGGCCACCGGCCGTCGCGTACTCGCGGCCCCGCTGCCCGACCATTCGGCGCTGCGGGCCGAGGGGATCCGCTACCTGCTGGGGCTCGTCCGCTCCGGCATCGATCAGGCGCTGCATCTGGCTGACCCCGACCAGCCCCGCTTCCTGCGCAACCCCGACAGCCTGGCCAAGTGGGGCGCGGAGAACGCCGACAACCAGTATCTGTGGGCGCGGGTCCGCTCCGATGCCCGCTATCGCATCAGGGGTGAGCGGCGCAGTGTGTTCGAGTTCCTGATCGAGACGAAGGAAGGCTACATGCAGCTCGGAGACGACGCGGTCCACGAGACGCGCCTGGCCTCGCAGCTGGCCTTCGATCCGCAGGGCCGTTTCGACCTGCTGCTCTCGGCGGAGCGGCCGCCGGGGTACGCGGGGGACTGGATGCCGCTCCATCCCGACACCCGCTACGTGACCGTGCGGCAGTTCCTGGTCGACTGGGCCCGGGAGGAGCCCGCGCGCTTCGAGATCACCCGGCTCGGCGGCGAAGGCCTGCCCGCTGCGGCGCCCTCGGCCGCGGCGGCGGCGGACGCCCTCGACGCGGCGGGCGAGTGGATCGACCTGACCCAGCAGGTCTGGAACGAGTGGATCGAGCAGCTCCGGGCGGCCCACCGCCCCGGCGAGCTCGCGGCGCCCCGCGGCTTCGTGGGCGGTGCCGACGCGATCGCCTACGGCAACGACTGGTTCCGGCTGGCTCCGGAGGAGGCCCTGATCGTCGAGAGCGAGGTCCCGGAGGCCCGCTATTGGGCCATCCAGCTCTGCAACGTCTGGTTCACCACGATGGACTACGCCACCCGCCAGACCAGCCTGAACCACCACCAGGCCCGGCTCGATGCCGACGGTCGCTTCCGCTGCGTGATCGCGCATCGGGACCCGGGCGTTCCCAACTGGCTCGACACCTGCGGCCATCCGGAGGGCATGATCCAGTACCGCTGGATCTGGAGCCGCACGAGCCCGCGGCCGACCGTTCGCAGCGTGCCGCTGGCCGCCGTGCGCGAGAGCTTGCCCCCGGAGACACCGGCGGTCGGTCCGGACGAGCGCCGCGCCGCCCTGGCGATCCGCCAGGCCCACGTCGCGCG
>JAJDAR010000443.1 GCA_029261775.1 Deltaproteobacteria bacterium
CGCGCCGGGGAAGTGCCATCCCTCGTATTCGCGGCGGGTGCGCAGGTCGACCACGCAGGCGCCCTCGGGCACCCGATCGGTCTCGATCTCCGGCATGCCACTGGCGTCGGGATCGAGGGAGCGGAGGTCGAGGATCTCGCGCGCCTCGATCGCCCGGGCGAGCACCTCTGGATCCATGCCGGCTTCGTTCTTCTCGATCGCCTCGGGACGAGAGGCGGTGGCGGGATGGCGTGACACGAGCGCACAGTACTCGTCGACGACCGCGGAGAGGGCTGCGGTTCCGATCCGCTCGGCCCGTCGGATGATCTCGTCCTTGTTCGCCCCGACCAGCGGCCGCAGGATCGGCAGCTGCGTCGCCTCGCTGATCGTGCGGAGGTTGACCAGCGTCTGCGACGAGACCTGGGCCACGGCTTCTCCGGTGATGATCGCCTCTGCGTGGCACTTCGTTGCGACCGCCTCCGCAGCGCGCAGCATCTGTCGCTTGAGGATCACCTGCCAATAGCGGGGCTCGGACACCCGCTGCAGGTCTCGCGACACCGCGCTGAAGTCGATGGCATGCAGGCGCGGGCGGGTGCCGTAGGACCAGCGATTGGCGATCACCTGCATCACCCGCACGGTGCCGAGCCGATGACTGAAGCCACCGAGGTTGCAGAAGACGTAGTCCAGGTTCACGCCGCGTCGGAGCAGCTGCCAGGCGGCCACCGGGGAGTCGAAGCCACCGGAGACGAGCGCGATCGCGCGATCGCCCGTGCCGAGGGGCAGACCCCCTTCCGCGGCGATGTGATCGCGAAAGAAGTAGGCGGCGCCGCGGTAGATCTCGATCCGGGCCGTGAACTCGGGGTCGTCGAGATCGACGGAGTGCGCTCGTTCGAGCAGTCGCGCCCCCAGCTCGACCTCGATGTCGCGACCGCGCAGCCCGGCGACCGACTCGCCGCCGACGTTGCGAGCCCGGACCGCAAAGCGACGGCCCACCACGTCCTCACCGAAGATGCGCTCGCCGTGGGCGACCACGTCCGCGGCGCAAGACACCGGGTGTCGCTCCGCGGGCGAGAGGGACTGGATCCCGAAGACGCGCGACAAGACCTCGAGGGCGGAAGCCGGGCTGGCCCGGACCAGGATGCGGTCGTGGCTCGAGTCGATCTCGAACTCGGCCCCCACCGATTCGAGCGCATCGCGGAGATTGCGCTGGAGCCGGCTGACGAAGCGTCGCCGGGTCGGCCGCGCCTTCGTCGACACCTCGCCGGAGATGCGCAGCAGGGCGAGAGCGGGCTCGGACATCCGGGCAGGGTAGCGGTCCCGGGATCGGCCAACCGCTGCGGAAGCTCCGGCGGTGGCTCCTCGGGTGGGCGACACTCGACCGGCCGAGAGGCAGCGGAGGAACGATGAGTCATCCCACGAGCGACGACCTCGAGCTGTTCCACTTTCCGATGTCGCACTTCAACGAGAAGGCGCGCTGGACCCTCGACTGGAAGCGGCTCCCGCATCGCCGGACGCCCCTTCTGCCGGGTCCCCACATGGTCACCGCCCGACGGCTGTCCGGGCAGGCCCAGGTGCCGATCCTCCGCGATGGCAAGCAGATCATCGCCGGCTCGTCCCAGATCGTGTCCCACCTGGAGGAACGGGTCCCGGAGCCTCGCCTGTTTCCGGAGGATCCCGACCAGCGCCGACAGGCCCTGGCGCTCCAGGCCGAGCTCGATGCGGGCCTCGGCCCGGAGCTTCGCCGGGCGATGTTCTTCGAGACCCTGCAGGATCCCGACTACTTCTGCCGACAGTTCACGCTCGGCCGCAGCGCCCTCCAGGCTCGCGCCTACCGCGCCTCGTTCCCGATGATCGCACCGATCATGAAGTCGCAGATGAACATCACCGCCGAGACCGCCAAGACATCGCTGGACGCGACGGCGGCCGCTTTCGATCGCATCGGGGCTGCGGTCGGGCCCGACGGATACCTCGTCGGAAGCCACTTCAGCGTGGCGGACCTGACGGCCGCGGCCTTGCTCTCGCCCGCCGTCCATCCCCCCGGCGGCCCCTCGTACCCGAAGCCCTATCCGCAGATCATGCAGGGCTGGCTGGGGCGCTGGGCGGACCACCCGACCTCGGCGTGGGTGCGGACGATCTACGAGCGACACCGAGGAGTGTCGTCCGAAGTGCCGGCGGCCTAGCCGGCGGCGCCGCATCCTTCAGTCGAAGCCGACCGCGCAGCCGTCCTTGCGTCGATCACTCCCCCCGACGAGGACGCCGTCCGCCTCTCTCGAGATCGCCTGACCGCCGCCGAACACGTCGGCCATCCAACCCCCTGGCCCCTCGACCTCGTGCCCGCGCGAGGTCAGCGCATCGCCCAGGGTTCCCCCTTCGGCGACCCCGAGCTCGGGCGCCTCGAGCTTGACCCGGCGACCGCCTTCGTAGCGGAAGCGCGGGCGGTCGAGAGCCTCCTGGGGATTCAAGCCGTGGTCGACCAGGTTCGACACGAAGCAGAGATGGCCCTGGGGTTGGACGTGTCCGCCCATCACGCCGAACGCGGTCCAGGGCTCCTCGCCGCGCAGCAGCATGCCCGGAATGATCGTGTGGAAGGGGCGCTTGCCCGGCGCGAGGCGGTTCGGATGCGCGGGGTCGAGACGAAAGCCCGAGCCGCGGCTCTGGAGCACGATGCCGGTCTCGCCGCAGCCGACGCCACTGCCGAAGCCGGTAAACAGGCTCTGGATGAACGAGACGAGGTTTCCCTCGGCGTCGGCCGTGCAGAGGTAGACGGTGTCCCCGGAGAGGCCGGGCGGCGGAGCCTCGAGGGCGCGCTCTGCGATGCGGGCGGCGCGACCCTTTGCGTAGTCCTTGGAGAGCAGCGCCGCGACGTCCACGCTCTCGTGCTCCGGGTCGGCGACGTAGGCGTCACGGTCGGCGAAGGCGAGCTTGATGGCCTCGATGCGCTGGTGCCACTCGACCGCCGAGTCGGCCTGCCCCACCGGAGCTGGCTCACCGAGGGCCTCCAGCACATTGAGCCCGATCAGCGCTGCGATGCCCTGCCCGTTCGGCGGCAGCTCGGCGACCCGAACGCCCCGATAGGTGGTCTCGATGGGATCGACCCAACGGCTCTCGTGAGAGGCGAGATCGTCGTGGCTGAAGTAGCCGTCCTCCGCCTGCGAGGTGGCCACGATCGCGTCGGCGATGGGACCGGTGTAGAGCCCACGGGCCCCGTCGTGGGCGATCCGCTCGAGGCTGGTGGCCAGCGCCGGCACCCGGAACCAGTCGCCGGGGCGCGGCGCCTCTCCGGCCCGGGTCCAGGCCGAGCGACCCGCGTCGTTCTGGAAGACGCCCATCCGCGCCAGCGCGAACCAGTAGTGGGCGACCAGCTCGGTCACGGCGAACCCGTCGCGAGCCGTGCGGATCGCGGGCTCGAGGAGATCGGCGAAGGGCAGCCGGCCGCTTCTCCGGTGGAGGGTTTCCCAGGCGTGCACCGCGCCCGGCACGGTGGCGGCCAGGATGCCGAGCGGCGGCACGGCGTCGTGACCGCGGGCTCGATAGGCCTCCAGCGTGGCCGTGGCGGGGGAGCGACCGCTCCCGTTCAGCCCGAGGAGCCTGCCCTCCTGCGCCGACCAGAGCAGCGCGAAGGCGTCCCCGCCCAGGCCCGTCGACATCGGCTCCACGACGCAAAGCACCGCCGCCGCAGCGATCGCGGCGTCGATGGCATTGCCGCCCCGCGCGAGCATGTCGCGACCCGCCAGGCTCGCGGCCGGCACGCTGGTGCAGACCATGCCCCCACGGGCCAGTGCGCAGCTGCGCTCGCTCCGCCAGCGCTCGCCGGGCTTGCCCCGATGGGTCGAGAGGGGCCGGTTCACGGGCCCATGCTATGCGAAGCCCGTGGGAGCGCCCAGGGCCGGCCTCAGGCGGGGTCGCGGCCGCCTGCGGTAGGGTCTCCCGAATCGACCCTCGCGAGGAGCTCCCGATCCAGCCATGAGTGGAACGGTTCGCATCGAGAAGGACGGCGCCCTCGGCTGGATGATCTTCGATCACCCCGAGCGCCGGAACGCGATCTCTGCGGGGATGTGGGCAGCCATCCCGGCAGCCGCCAAGGAGCTCGATGCAGATCCCGACATCCGCGTCGTCATCCTGCGCGGAGCGGGGGACCTGGCGTTCGTCTCGGGCGCCGACATTTCCGAGTTCGAGGACAAACGGACCGGCGCCGCCCAGGCGATCGCCTACGAGGGCGACACGGGTCGGGCCTTCGCAGCCTTGATGCAGATCGCCAAGCCCGTGATCGCGATGATCCACGGCTTCTGCGTCGGAGGTGGCATGGCGACCGCCCTGGCCGCCGACCTCCGCTACAGCGCCGACGACGGCGTGTTCGCCATCCCCGCGGCGCGTCTGGGCCTGGGCTACCACGAATCCGGGATCCGCGCGCTGGTCGACCTGGTCGGCCCGGCCGCCGCCAAGGAGATCTTCTTCACCGCGCGACGCCTCAACGCCGAAGAAGCACTGCGCCTCGGCCTCCTCACGGAGGTCGCCCCGAAGGCCGAGCTCGAGGAGCGGGTGCGCGAGCGGGCCGGGCAGATCGCCGCCAATGCGCCGCTGACCCTGCACAGCGTCAAGCGGATCGTCCGCGAGATCGCGCGCGACCCGGACCAGGTGGACCGGACCGCGATCCAGGAATCGATCACCCGCTGCTTCGAGAGCGACGACTACAAGGAAGGGGTCCGAGCCTTCCTG
>JAJDAR010000444.1 GCA_029261775.1 Deltaproteobacteria bacterium
CGACGCTCAGCGTCCAGGAGGAAGAGGAGCTGGGCGCCCGGCTCGAGCGGGAGGCGCGCACGCAGTTCCGCTTCGTGCACGATCGCGTGATCAACGACTACGTGCGCGACCTCGGGGACCGGCTGCTCGCGGCGGCAGGCCCGCAGCCCTTCGAGTATCGCTTCTACGTGATCGACGACGAGGAGCTGAACGCCTTCGCGATGCCCGCCGGCTCGATCTACATCCACACCGGCATCCTGCTGCGCGCCCGGGACGTGAGCGAACTCACCGGCGTGATGGCCCACGAGATCGGGCACGTGGCCGAGCGCCACATCGCGGAGAACTACAACCGCGCGCGCGGAGTGGGCATCGCCCACCAGGCTGCCGTGCTCGGCGCTGGCATCGCCGGCGGAGGTGCGGCGGCCGGAGCGGCCAACCTGCTCGGGGGTCTCTCGGCGATGGCCTTCATCAACTCCTTCGGCCGCGAGGCCGAGCGCGAGGCCGACGCCTTCGCCGTGAAGCTCCTGCCCCGCGCCGGGATCGCGCCCGAGGGAGTGGTCACCTTCTTCCAGACCTTGATGGCGGAGGACCGGCCCGGCGGCGTGCCGCAGTTCTTGTCGAGCCACCCGGCCACCGAGGAGCGGTGGGCGGACACGCGTGCGATGATCGCGAGCGAGGCGCTCCCGCCCGGTTTGCGCGCCCGAGACGGAGGTCGGCTCGAGATCATCCAGCGCCGGATCCGCCTCCTGACCGGGGCCGATCGCCGCACGCCCCGCCGACCGCGCCCGCGCGGGCGCTGACCTTCCCGACCCGATTCACGCAACCCACGGCCCGGAGACTCCATGGACGCCCCCCCGTATCGCACCCTCGGCGAGCTGCGCGCTGCCGGCACGAAGCCGCGCACGCTCCGTCAGGAGATCCATGCCAACCTGTTGGAGAAGCTGGGCAAGGGCGAAGCGCTCTTTCCCGGGATCGTGGGCTACGAGGACACGGTGATCCCGGCGGTGGAGAACGCGCTGCTCTGCGGTCACGACCTGATCTTCCTCGGTGAGCGAGGGCAGGCGAAGTCGCGGATGATCCGCGACATGGTGGCGTTGCTCGACGAGTGGATGCCGGAGGTCGAGGGCAGCGAGATCCACGACGACCCCTTCGCGCCGGTCTCCGCCTACGCCCGGGCGCTGGTGGCCGAGCGCGGTGACGACACGCCGATCGCGTGGGTCCACCGCGACGATCGCTACATCGAAAAGCTCGCGACCCCGGACGTGTCGATTGCCGACCTGATCGGCGACGTGGACCCGATCAAGGTGGCGGAGGGGCGCACCCTCGGCGACGAGCTCACCATCCATTTCGGTCTGATCCCCCGTACGCACCGCGGCATCTTCTGCATCAACGAGCTGCCCGACCTGACGGAGAAGGTTCAGGTCGGTCTCTTCAACGTGATGCAGGAGCGCGACGTCCAGGTGAAGGGCTACAGCGTGCGGCTGCCCCTCGATGTCCTGGTCGTCGCCAGTGCCAACCCGGAGGACTACACGAGCCGCGGGCGGATCATCACGCCACTGAAGGATCGCTACGCGGCTCAGGTGCGCACCCACTACCCGCTCACCCGGGAGCTGGAGCTCGACGTCGTGCGCCAGGAGGCGAAGACTCCGCAGGTGCCGGGAGTGGAGGTCTTGATGCCCACCTTCATGGAGGAGATCGTCGCCGAGCTGACCTTCCAGGCCCGCTCGAGCCCCGACGTCAATCAGACCTCGGGCGTTTCGGTGCGCATGTCGATCGCGAACCACGAGACCCTGGTCGCCAATGCACTGCGCCGGTCGTTGCGGCTGGGCGAGAAGGAGGCCGTGCCGCGCATCTCGGATCTCGAGGCCCTGATCACGTCCACCGCGGGCAAGCTCGAGCTCGAGTATGCGGGGGAGGACCGCACCGAGATGCAGGTCGTCGAGGAGCTGATGAAGCGCGCCACCCGGGTCGTCTTCGACGGCCGGGTTCCGCTCGAGGGCATGGCCTCGGTGATCGAGTCCTTCAACCAGGGGTGGAACGTCGAGGTGTCGGCCGACATGCCGTCCGGCGACTACCTCGAGGGCCTCGACGAGATCCAGGGGCTGCGGGATGCGGCTGCTGCGCTCGCGGGCGGGGACTCGCCCGGGCAGCTGGCCTCGGCCATCGAGCTGCTGCTCGAGGGCCTGCACCTCCAGAACCGGCTCAACAAGAGCTCGACCGGAACCGGCGCTCGTTACGGCAGTGCCGGTGCCGCTGCCGGCGAGGGGTCGTGAGCGAGCGCGTGCGATGAAGGTCCACCGCTACAGCCGTTGGGACGGTACCCGCGCCGAGTTCAGTCTCGACGCGAAGAGCGCCCTCGACGCCCTCTCCGATCTCCTGATGGAGGGCCTGGACGTCGACGAGGCCCTGGAGTGGATGCGGCGCAGCGGCTTCGAGATGGCGGGCATGAACTTCCGGGTGATGGGCGTCGAGGAGATGATCGACGAGCTCCGACAGCGGGTGAAGCAGCTCTTCGATCAGTACCGCCTCGACGAGTCGACGCAGGAGCTCGCGCGCAAGCTCGACGAGATCCTCGACCGCGAGGAGCGCGTGCAGCGGGCGCGCCACGGGATGGAGAGCCAGGCCCTGTCCGATTTCATGGAGCGGCGCTACGGCGAGCACGAGTCGCTGGCGGATGCCATCGAGGCCTTTCGCGACCATGGCTTCGAGGACGAAGAGGCCGGCGAGGACTTCCAGGAGCTGCTCGACGAGGTCGACCGGCTGCGCGAGCTCCAGGATTTCCAGCGCGAGCACGGCCAGCGCTTTCGGGGCGAGGAGGCCGCGGACTACGACACGGCTCAGCAGATCCGCGAACAGATCCAGCAGCTGCAGCAGATGGCGCGGGACCTGGCCGAGGGCAACTTCCAGCAGATGTCCCTCGACGAGCTCCGCGAGGCGCTCTCCCAGGACGGCATGCAGTCGTTCATCCTGCTGCGCGACATGGAGAGCACGCTCGAAGACGCGGGCTTCCTGCGGCCCGGCGCCGACGGCACCGAGCTCACACCCCGCGCGATCCGGCGCATCGGCGCCCAGGCGCTGGCCGCCGTGTACGGCAAGCTGCGCAAGGGCCGCGGGGGCAGTCACGAGACCCTCGCTCGCGGGATTGCGACACCGCGGCCCGACGAGACGCGGCCCTGGCAGTTCGGCGATGCCCTCGACGTGCACGTGGTGCGCACGGTCCTGAATGGAGTCAAGCGAGCCGTCGCGGAGGGACGCCCGCGCACCCCGGTGCAGTTGAGCGTCGAGGACCTCGAGGTGCGGGAGTGCGACTTCAGCACCCAGACCACGACGGTCCTGCTCCTCGACATGAGCTGGTCGATGTCCTGGGCCGGTCGCTTTCCCGCGGCCAAGCGGGTCGCCCTGGCCCTCGATCACCTGATTCGCACGCAGTATCCGCGCGACGAGTTCTTCGTGGTCGGCTTCTCGACCCGGGCCCGGGAGCTGCCGATCAAGGAGCTGCCTCTCGCGCGCTGGGACATGGGAGACCCGTTCACCAATCTGCAGGAGGGGCTGATCGTCGCCGAGCGTCTGATCACGCAGCACCCGAGCCCCAGCCCGCAGATCCTGGTGGTGACCGACGGACAGCCGACGGCCTACTTCGAGGGGC
>JAJDAR010000445.1 GCA_029261775.1 Deltaproteobacteria bacterium
CTGGTGCCGAACTCTCCAGGGGGCACGCCATGTTCAAGGTCACTCTCACGAACCTGGCCGTACTGGTTCTCTTGTTCGGCATCGGACAGATCGACCAGTGCGATCAGTGCGACGACACCCGGATGGGACCGGCGGGCATGACGGTCGGGATGGCGGCGACAGGGGACGCGCTACCCAGGCCCTGACCGAGGGGCATCCTGATGGAAGCGCGGAGACGACGCCTGAGGGCTGTGATCGGCCTGCTGACGGCGGCCTTCGTGGCGGCGCTCGCGCTCTACCTGCAACAGGAGCTCCGCTCGGGGCCCTGGCGGGCGCATGTGCTGGTCAGGCCTGGTGCCGGGGCTGAGGGGCTGCCCACGGTCGTGGCGGCCGGCCCTGGTGCCGATCTCGCGACGAGCGCGCTGGCGGTGGGCGACCGGTTGGTCCGCGTGGGCGCGCGGCCCCTCGCCGGCGCTGCGCCGCCGGACGTCTACGCGAGTCTCTACGCCGAGGCAAATGCCAGCGGCGAGGTCGATCTCGAGGTGCTGCGCGAGGGCAAGCGCTTCGTCGTCACGGAGCAGCTCTCTGCCCTGCCACACCTGTGGCGTGACGTGGCACTCGCCATGGCGTTCGTCGCTACCGCCCTGCTGGTGTTGCGCCGCGCGCCGGACGCGCCGGTGAGCGGCACCTTCGCCGTGGCGGCACTGGTCTGGGGGCTGGCGCAGGTGCAGTTCCAGGGGCCCACGCCTTGGCAGACCCATGCATGGTTCCTCGTGCGCGCCACAACGGGCTTCCTCTGGGCGCCGCTCATGATCCTCGCGGCCGTGCAGTTCCCGTCCGGCGCCTGGCCGAAAGGGCGGGCCCTGCCGCGCTGGCCGTGGGCGTTCGCGGTGCTGGGCCTTACATGGACGAGCTGTTGGTTCGCCTGGCCGCTCGCGCCCGAGATCGGTCTCTACGCGAACCCGGTGGTCGGCAGCGCAGTGATCGCGGCGGTGCTCGTCGTCATCACGCGCAACTATGCGCTGGCGGGCCCGGCCGGCCGTCGGCAGGTGAAGTGGCTGCTCCTCGGGTGCTACGTCGCGCTCGCTCCTGCCCTGCTCGGCACGATCGTCGGCGCCCTGCGGCCCGATCTGTCGGCCATCTGGTGGGCGAGCCAGGTGGCACTCGTCGCGATCCCGATCTCGATTCTCATCGCGGTCACACGCTCGAACCTGCTCGACATCGATCGGTTGATCAGTGGCACGGCCTCCTACACCTTGCTGCTGGTCTTCTTCGGCGCTGCCGCGATCACCGCGGTGCCGTGGATCGCCGAGCAGGCCTCGAGCCGCCAGGGAATCGACGAGAGCCTGGTGCAGGTGGGGTTCGCCATCGCGCTGGCGCTGGCCGTCGTGAGGCTCGAGCCCAGGCTGCGCCCGCACATCGAGCAGCTCTTCTTTGCCGAGCGCCAGGTCTTCCAAACCGGAATCGACGAGCTGGTCGCGGCGATCCAGCGTGCCCCGGACGCGACCGCGGTGACACGGCTCCTGGGTGAGCGGCTGGACGAGCTGCTGCGCCCGCAGTTCTGCGTGATCTATGCGGGCGTCACCACCTTCGCGCCCATCTTCGTGCGGCACTGTGCGATCACGCCACACTTCGATTCGAAGAGCGATCTCCTGGCGGCGCTCGCCGAACGCGCTGCCGCCGCCGACATGGAGCGCGACCACGCCCTCGCCTCGCGCGGGGACGCGCGCGACCAGGCGGCGCTGCAGGGGCTTGCACCGGCGGTGCTCGTGCCCGTCGTGGCGGGCCGCAATCTGGCCGCCTTCGTGGCGCTGGGCCGCAAGAGCTCGGGAGACGTGTACACGCCCACGGACCTGGCGTTGTTGGGCATGCTCGGCGCCAGCGTCGGTCAGTCGATCCAGCGCTTCGACGACAAGCAGCTGCTGGGCGAGGCGCAGGCGCTGCAGGACAAGCTGCGCCAGTACGTGCCGGCCTCGATCGCCGATCAGCTGGCGGAGGGGCGCGAGCTCGAGGCCGGCGAGCGCACCGTGTCGATCCTCTTTGCCGACCTGCGTGGCTACACGACCCTCAGCGAGGGGAAGCTGGCGGAGGAGATCTTCGGCATCGTCAACCGCTACACCGAGACGGTGACGCGTGCCGTCACCGAGCACGGCGGGACCGTCGTGGAGTTCAACGGCGATGGCATGATGGCCGTCTTCGGTGCACCCGACCCGCTGCCCGACATGGAACGCCGCGCGCTTGCCGCCGCCCGGCGCATCGTGAGCGAGGTGAGCGGGATGGGCAGCGACGGGCCGGGGGCCGATCTCGCCGTAGGTGTGGGTGTGGCCACCGGATCGGCGTATGTGGGCGCGATCCGCTCGGTCGATCGCTACATCTGGTCGGCCATCGGCAACACCACGAACCTGGCTTCGCGGCTACAATCGCTCACGCGCGAGATGGGGGCGCCCATCGTGATCGATCGGGAGACTCGCGAGGCAGCGGGCGGGCTCGCGGGAGATTTCGAGGCCCGCCCGGACACGACGATCCGTGGCCTCCGCACCCCGCACGACGTCTACGTGCTCGGGGCGCCGGGGGTCGTGCTCTGAACGGCGCTCTGAACGCCGTCTGAAAGCCGCTCTGAAAGCCGCTGAAAGCCGAGGGGGAACTGTGAGAATCAGCCGGGCTCCGGTGCTGGTGATGGGCTTGCTCGCGGCGGCCGTCGCCCAGCCCGCGCAAGCCATCCAAACGATCTGCGTGCTGGAGATCCCCGAGCGCTTCCTGGAGATGCTCGAGATCCCGCTCGGCTGCGAGCTCGTCGACTGCTGCCCGGGCTGCCCCGCAGACGGGCCGCTCGACTGGCGGGTGACCGTCGAGGGCGAGGCCGTGGC
>JAJDAR010000446.1 GCA_029261775.1 Deltaproteobacteria bacterium
GATGGCCGAGATGTACGCCGGCGTGAACACCTTCGGCACACCGGACGAGATCGTCGAGAAGCTGCGCAGCCAGAAGGAGATCCTGGGCTGCGACCACGACGTGCTGGTGATCCCGAAGTACGGGAGCATGAGCCAGGAGGAAGCCCTGGCGTCGGTCACGCTCTTCGCCCGCGAGGTCATGCCGCGGCTCTGAGCCCAGGCATCCCGGAGGACTCCATGACCCGCATCCTCGACGAGCTGGATCGCTACCTGCTGATCACGGCCGACACCCACGCCGGCTCCAGCCCCGAGGGCTACGGCCCCTACCTCGAACGCAAGTGGCAGGACGACTACCAGGGCTGGCTCGAGCAGAGCCGGCAGCTCGCCCAGGTGATGCGACAGGTGATGGGGGAGCGCAGCATCGGGGTCGACGGCGACCCGGACCTCGACGGGGATCGCAACTGGAACAGTGCGCGTCGGCTCCGGGAGACGGAGGCGGACGGCGTCGTCGCCGAGGTGATCTTCCCGAACACGTCGCCGCCCTTCGCGCCGACGATGATGAGCGAGTTCGGCGAGGCGGAGGTCGGCAAGGACCACGAGCGGCGCTGGGCGGGCCTCCGCGCCTCGAACCGCTGGCTCGCCGACTTCTGCCAGGAGGCCCCGGGCCGCCGCGCGGGGATCGCGCAGATCTTCCTGCCCTACGTGAAGGAATCGATCGAGGAGATCCGCTGGGCGAAGGAGGCCGGCTTGACCGGTGGCATCCTGCTGCCAGGAGCGCCCCCCGGCTCGAGCGTCGAGCCGCTCTACGCACCCGTCTACGAGCCGATCTTCGCGGTCTGTGAGGAGCTCGAGATGCCGATCAACCACCACAGCGGCGGCAGCACGCCGGACTTCGGCATGTACCTCCCGCAGTCCCTCGCCATGTTCATGCTGGAGGTCACCTGGTGGGCGCACCGCGCCCTCTGGCACCTGATGTTCAGCGGTGTCTTCGAGCGCCACCCGGATCTCCAGTTCGTACTGACGGAAACCGGGGTCGACTGGGCCCCGGGAGCGCTGGAGAAGCTCGACCAGTTCTTCCACCGCATGAAGACCAACGACCAGTGCTCCGAGTACATCTTCGGTGCGCCGACGGTCGCGAAGATGTCGCTCACGCCCTCCGAGTACTTCGCCCGGCAGTGCCACATCGGGGCGAGCTTCTTCCCCCCCAAGGAGTGCGCACGACGCCACGAGGTCGGCGTCGACCGGATCATGTGGGGCACCGACTATCCCCACGTCGAGGGCTCCCATCCCTACACTCGTGAGCTGCTCCGCCTGACCTTCGCCGGCGTCGACGAGTCGGAGATCCAGCAGATGGTCGCCGGCAACGCGGCACGACTCTACGGCTTCGACCTCGAACAGCTGGCTCCGCTCGCGGCGAAGGTCGGACCGACGAAGGCCGAGATCGCCGTGCCCCTCGATCCCGCGGATCTGCCGCCCGAAGTGCACAAGTGCCCCGGCTTCGCCCCGCACAACCAGGTCACCGCGGCCTGATCGGGCCGGACCGCCTTCCCCTGCCGCCCTCCAGGCTCCTTGGATCCGGGTCCACCGGACGATGATCGAAGCCTGGATTCCGCTCACGATCGCCGCGGCCTTCCTCCAGAACATCCGCTCGAGCCTGCAGGTCTCGCTGAAGGGGCGGCTCTCCAACGCCGGCGCCACCTGTGTCCGGTTCTTCTTCGCGGTGCCGGTCGCCCTCGTCGCGGTGGGAATCACACGCGAGCTTCACGGCGTTCCGTTCCCCGAGGCGGACGGGCGCTTCCTGCTGAGCATCCTCGTCGGCGGGACGGCCCAGGTGCTCGCCACGGCCTGCTTGCTGATGGCAGCCACGCTGCGGAACTTCGCGGTGGCCACGGCCTACTCGAAGACGGAGCCGATCCTCGCGGCGGTGTTCGGCCTGGTGCTGCTCGCCGAACCGATCGCACCGAGCGCCGGCCTGGGCATCGCCATCTCGGTCGCAGGCGTGATCGGGCTCGGGGTCGCCCGCGGTGCCATGCCGGGCGGGCTCGGCCGCATGGCCTCCCTCTTCGACCGGGGCGCCGTGCTCGGCATCACCTGCGGAGCGCTCTTCGGTCTGGCCGCCGTGAGCTACCGGGCTGCCTCCCTGTCGCTCCAGCTGAGCGCCGACCTCGAGCCCGGCGCGGGCTTCCTGCTGCGCTCGACGTTCACGCTGGCCTGGGTGCTGATCTTCCAGAGTGCGATCGGTGTGCTCTACCTGGCGGTGCGAGAGCCCGGAGAGCTGGGACGCATCCTCACCGCGTGGCGACCGGCAGCCCTCGTCGGCCTCAGCGGCGCCCTCGCCTCGATCGGGTGGTTCACCGCCATGACCCTGGAGAACGCCGCCTATGTGCGGACCCTCGGTCAGGTCGAGCTGCTCTTCGCACTCGGCTCTTCTCGCTTCTTCCTGGGCGAGCGTCTCAAGCGGGGCGAGCTGCTGGGGGTGCTCGCCGTTCTGGCGGGTCTGCTGCTGCTGATCGCGCTCAACTGAGCCGGCAGCCCCAGAGCCGATCGGAGCCTGCCGTGCAAGAATGGGCGGGTGAGAAAGCTGGACGACCTGTACTGGGCGCAATGGCGCGCGACGGACGAAGCGACGCTGGTCTTCGTGGTCGACGGCATGCGGATCCTGTTGATCCGCAAGAAGCGTGGGCTCGGAGCCGGCAAGATCAACGGCCCCGGAGGCCGGCTCGAGGCGGGGGAGACACCCCTCGACTGCGCAGTGCGCGAGGTGCAGGAGGAGCTGCGGGTCACGCCGACCGGGCTTCTCCACTGCGGTGAGAACCGCTTCCAGTTCGTGGACGGCTACGGCATCCACGTCCACGTGTTCCGGGCCTCCGGCTTCGAGGGTCGGCCGGAGGAGACCGCGGAAGCCGTGCCGCACTGGTTCCCGTTGGAAGCGATCCCCTATGAGGAGATGTGGGAGGACGACTTCCTGTGGCTGCCGCTGGTGCTCGAAACCCGTTCGTTCGCGGGCCGCTTCCTCTTCGATGGAGACGTCATGCTCGACTACGCTCTGGAGATCGAGCCCTGCCAGCACCCGGACGACGAGGAGGCGCAATGAGCGGACCCCTGGACGACGCGAGCCGACGGTTTCTCGAAACCCAGCCGGTCGGCACGCTGACCACCCTGCGATCCGACGGCAAGGCGCGCAGCAGCGTCGTGTACTTCACGCTCGAAGGGGACCGCATCCGCATCTCGACGGTGGCCAAGCGCGCCAAGGCGCGCGACGTCACGCGCACCGGCTGGGCCAGTTTCTGTGTGATGGGGCACGAGAAGCCCTTCCCGAGCCTCAGCGTGGAGGGCCCGGCACGCATCGTGACGCGCGACATCGGACCCGCCACGGCTGCGCTGCTCGAGAAGATCACGGGAAAGACGCCGGACGCCGTTCCGACCGACGAGCAGCTCGCCGTGGGCGGGCGGGTGATCCTCGAGATCGACGTGGAGCGCGTGTACGGCGTCTCCTACGTCTCCTGAGCGTCCGCGGAGTGGCCTCAGGGGAGATCTTCGACGTCGTGGTGGTGGGCTTCGGGCCCACCGGGGCGACCCTCGCGAACCTGCTGGGCCGGGACGGGCACCGCACCCTCGTCGTCGAGCGTGCGCCCCAGATCTACACGCTGCCCCGCGCCGTCCACTTCGACCACGAGGTCATGCGCATCTTCCAGTCGATCCGTCTGGCCGAGCGCATCCTCCCCCACACCGGTCCGGTGGAGGGCTACGAGTTCAAGAACGCCGAAGGCAAGCTGCTGATGGGCTTCGAGCTGGGCGAGACCCTGACGTCCCAGGGCTGGCAGGCCGACTACATGTTCCATCAGCCCTCCCTCGAGGCGGTCCTGCGGGAGGGAGCCACGGCGCACCGGAAGGTCGAGGTCCAGCTCGGTCAGGAACTCGTCCGCCTCGAGCAGGAACTCGACGGGGTGACGCTCGGGCTCCGAAGTGCCGAGGACGGCCGGCAGACGTCGGTCCGGGCGCGCTTCGTCGTCGGATGCGACGGCGCATCGAGTGCGACCCGCGAGCAGGTCGGCCTCGAGACCGAGGATCTGGAGTTCGACGAGCCCTGGCTCGTCGTCGACGCCACGACCTCACGACCCGTGGAGGAGCTGGGCTTCCCGAGAGTGCCGCTCCAGCATTGCGACCCTCGCCGCCCGACCACGGCGATACCCGTGATGGGCCCCTACCTGCGCTGGGAGTTCATGCTGCTTCCCGGTGAGGGGCCGGAGATGCAGGAGCCCGCACGGGTTCGCGCCCTGGTCTCCGAGTGGGTCGACCCCGACGCGATCGAGATCATCCGCTCCGCCGTCTATCGCTTCCACGCACTGATCGGCAGACGCTGGCGAGCAGGACGCGTGCTGATCGCCGGCGATGCCGCCCACCAGATGCCGCCCTTCCTCGGGCAGGGCATGTGTGCGGGCATTCGCGACGCGGACAACCTGGCGTGGAAGCTCGGGATGGTGCTGGACGGCCGCGCGGGCGAGGGGCTGCTCGACAGCTACCAGCGCGAACGCGGTCCCCACGTGCGCTCCGTGATCGGGATCGCCGTCGAGATGGGCCGCATCATCTGCACCCAGGACCCGGAGATCGCCAAGGCGCGGGACGCCCAGATGCTGTCGGGCGCCGGGGGGGTGGCGGGCGCGAGCGGCGGGACGCCTGCGAGCATGCCGGCCCTCCCGGGCCTGTCCGAAGGTCTGCTCGAGCCCGCGCCGCGCCACCCGCTCACGGGAGAGCTGGCGTTGCAGGCCACGGTTCGCGATGGCCAGGGTCGAGAGGGCCTTCTCGACGACCTGGCGGGGCCGGGCTTCACGCTGCTGTGGCGCGAGGCGACCTCGCTCTCGGACCGGGCCCGCGCGACCCTCGAGCGACTCCACGTCCGACAGATCACCTTCGGCTCGACGGTGGATCCGAAGGTCCTGCGCCTCGACGACCCGACCCACGCGTACGGCGCCTGGCTCGATCGCCACGGGGCCGACGCGGTCCTGGTCCGGCCGGATCATGCCGTCTTCGGGGTGGCGTCGGGCGCGCGGGACGTCGACTTCCTCGTGAACGCACTCGCCTCGGGCCTCGCGGCAGAGGCGGACGCCGGCTAGGCCGGAGGCCCGGGACGGAAGGGAAGCGTCTCGTAGCGCCGCACGAAGTGCCCCGGCGCGAAGCGCCCGGTCTCGCCATCGACTTGGAAGCCCGGGCAGCGTGCCAGCAGCTCCTCGAGCACGATGCGCGCCTGCAGTCGGGCGGCGGCAGCCCCGATGCAATGATGCGGTCCGTAGCTGAAGGCCAGCTGCCGCTTGACCTTGCGCGTGACGTCGCATGCCTCGGCGCCGGGACCGAACTCCCGCTCGTCCCGATTGGCCGACGCGTAGAGGAGCATCACCTTGCGACCCTTGGGGATCTTCACGCCCCGGAGCTCCAGATCGCGAGTTGCCGTCCGGGCCAGACCCTGGACGGGCGAGGTGAGGCGCAGGAACTCCTCGACGGCGGGCGGGATGCGCGCCGGATCCTCGCGCAGGAGCGCCCGCTGATCGGGATGGCGGGTGAGCAGGTCGAGTGCGCCCCCCATCAGGCCGGTGGTCGTGTCGTTGCCACCGGTCACCATGGTGAAGCCCATGCCGAGGATCTTGGCCATGGAGACCTCCTCCCCGCCCTTGAGGCGTCCGTGCACGAGTGCCGAGATCATGTCGTCGCCCGGCGTGCTGCGGCGCTCCTCGATCAGGCGGGTGAAGGTGCCGAACATCTCGCCGACGGCGTCCGTGGCGGACAGCACGTCCCCCGTCGCGTTCGCGGAGACGATCGCCTCCGTCCAGCGATCGAAACGCTCGCGGTCCTCGTCCGGAACTCCGAGGAAGTGCGCAACGACGAGGCTCGGCAGCGGCTTCAGGAGCTCGGCCACGACGTCGCCCCCTCCCGTCTCCCGCAGCCGCTCGATGCGCTCGACCACGAAGCGGCGAACCATCGGATCGAGGGCCTGCACGGCCTGGGGCGTGAACCGCTTGATCGCAAGCTTGCGCAGGGCCGTGTGCTCGGGCGGGTCCATCATCACGACGGGCGCTTCGATGCCGAGCTTCTCCCGCTCCCCGTAGGTGAAGGTCAGGCCGTCCGCGGAGGAGAAGCTCGCGGCGTCGATCGCTGCCGCCAGCACGTCCTCGAAGCGCGAGAGCACCCAGTAGTCCTCGCCCTGTCGCTCGGAGGGCACGTGATGCACCGGATCGCGGTCGCGCAAGGCCCGGTACATGCCGAAGGGATCGCGCCAGCTCTCGCCGCTGCGCGGAGTGAAGGTGGCTTCCTGGAGATCGTTCACGTTCGAGGGCTCCTCAGTGGCGGGCGGCGCGTGTCGATGGGGTCGGCGAGGTCCGGCGGATCTCGGCGAGAAGGTGGCGGGTGGTGCTCATCACGAGCTGCTTGTGACGCCGTCCCGACTGGCTGCCCCGGTCGCGGCGACGACCGGCGGCGCGCTCATGCACGGCGGTCGCGTAGAAGAGCGTCGTGCCGGCGATCGCGCTGGTGAAGTGGAAGGCATCGTCCGGGTGGGCATGGGGCGCGAGACGACGCAGGAGGACCTCGAAGGAGTCGGTGATCCGGCTGGCGAAGCGCGTGAAGGCGCGGGGCGAGCTGCTGGTGTCGGGGCTCGCGACCTCGTTGAGGATCAGATGAGCCAAGGTGGGGCGCTCGGCGAGCTTGTCGATCCAGGCTTCGACGCCCGGGAGCTCGTCCGATGCCGCGTCCGGATCGAGCAGGTCGGCCAGGTAGGACTCGAGATCCGCGACGACCGCTTCGTAGAGCGCCTGCTTGGTCGGGTGGTAGTGGAGGATCCGCTGCTTGGACATGCCGGCGCGCTCCGCGATGGCGTCGAGACTCGCCCCTGCGTAGCCCAGCCGTGCGAACAGCTGCTCGGCCGCGTCCAGGATCTGGCGGCGGGCCAGACGTCCGCGCTCCTGAAGAGCCCGGCCCGGTCGGGTCCTGCCCTGGCGATCGGATCCGGCGCCCGGCTTCATGATCCACAAACCTTACCATTCGACAAGGTTATAGACCACCTGCCGAAGCGGCCGGCAACGGCCCCGTGGCGCCCGGCAGGGGCTAGCCTTCGCTCGGATGCGTCCTGCCCCCGCACTCGTCGGCGCCGCCTTGCTGGGCCTGACGGCGTGCTCGTCGCAGGAGCCCGCTCCCTCTGCTGCCCTGCTCGCGGCGCGCGAGCGGGGCGCCCCGGCGGAGCGCGAGTGGCGCAGCTATCTCGGGGACCGCTCGGTCACCCACCATTCGCCACTCGACCAGATCGACGTGGCGAACGTGAGCCAGCTGGAGGTGGCCTGGCGCTACGACGCGGGCGAGGCCTCGGAGCGCAGCGCGTCCCAGATCCAGTTCAACCCGCTCGTGGTCAAGGGAGTGCTCTACGGGACCTCCCCGTCCCTGCGGCTCTTCGCACTCGACGCGTCGACGGGCAAAGAGCTCTGGAGCTTCCGGCCGGACGCCGACGCCAATGCCTGGACGCCGAGCCGCGGTGTCGCGTACTGGGAAGCCCCAGAGGAGCAGGCCGATGGAAGCGGAGCGGACGAGCGTCTCCTCTTCGGCGCGGGAACCTACCTCTACGCGATCGACGCGCGGACGGGCGCCGCCATCCCGGAGTTCGGCGACGGCGGCCGTGTGGATCTCACGGAGGGGCTCGGCCGCGACGTCGGGAGCGACTTGATGGGGGTCGTGGCAACGACCCCCGGCACCGTGTTCGAGGATCTGCTGATCCTCGGGGGTCGGGTGAACGAGGCCGAGGGTGCGGCGCCGGGCCATGTGCGCGCCTTCGACGTGCGAACCGGTGAGACCCGCTGGACCTTCCACACCATCCCCCAGCCCGGCGAGAGCGGGCACGAGACCTGGCCGCCCGACGCGTGGAAGACCGCCGGTGGAGCCAATGCCTGGGCCGGCATCAGCGTCGACGCGGAGCGAGGTCTGGCCTTCGTCCCGACCGGGTCGGCGACACCGGACTTCTTCGGCGCCGCGCGCGAAGGCGACAACCTCTTCGCCAACTCGCTGATCGCCCTCGACGCGCGAACCGGCGAGCGGCGCTGGCACTACCAGGTGGTCCGCCACGACATCTGGGATCGCGATCTCCCGTCCCCGCCCAACCTCGTCGAAATCATGCGCGACGGGCGCCGCATCCCCGCCGTGGCCCAGCTGACCAAGACCGGTGACACCTTCCTCTTCCATCGGGAGACCGGAGCTCCCCTGCATCCGATCGGCGAGGTGCCCGTGGTGGGCGAGGCCGTCGAGGGAGAGCATCCGCCCGCCAGCCAACCCCGTCCCCTGCGACCCCCGGCCGTCGTGCGACAGGAGCTCACGAAGGATCTCGTCACGGACCGCACGCCCGAGGCGCGCGCCCACGTCCTCGACCAGCTCGAGGAGATGCGCTTCGGGCCCCTCTGGGCGCCGGCCAGCACCAAGGGCACGATCGAGTTCCCCGGAACGGACGGCGGCGCCGAGTGGGGTGGAGCGGCGTGGGACGAGGCGAGCGGCCTTCTCTACGTGAACGCGAACGACGTGCCGTGGATCCTCACCGTCCTGCAGCTTCCCGACGAGGATGGCGCGACGACCCTGATGGGCCAGGGCTATCTCTACACGTGCGGCGCCTGCCACGGCATCGACATGCGAGGCGACGGCGCTTCGGTCCCCTCCCTGGTGGATGTGGGAGATCGGCTCGGCCTGCTAGAGATCTACCGCCTCGTGCGCGACGGCCGGGGACGCATGCCGGGCATGGGAGGCGTGCTGGAGTGGTGGCAGAGCGCGGCCATCGCGTGGTTCGTCTATACGGCCGGTCCCGAGGACACGCCCGCGAGCTGGGCGTCGCAGGCCAAGGAAACACCGCGCTACGGCAACGCGGGCTACCGCAAGCTCGTCGACCCGGACGGATTGCCCGGCGTGAAGCCGCCCTGGGGCACCCTGAGCGCCATCGATCTGTCGGCGGGCGAGATCCGCTGGCAGATCCCCCTCGGCGACTACGCCGCGATCCGGGATGCGGGCGAGAGCGGTCTCGGCGCCGAGAACTACGGGGGCCCGGTCGTGACCGGCGGCGGCCTGGTGTTCATCGCCGCCACCCCGGACGAGCGCATCCGAGCCTTCGACAAGAGGATGGGGAAACTCCTGTGGGAGGCCGAGCTCCCGGCCTCGGGCTTCGCGACACCGGCGACCTACGAGGCGACCGGGAGGCAGTTCGTCGTCATCGCGGCGGGCGGGGGCAAGTTGGGTCGACCTTCGGGCAGCGAGTACGTGGCCTTCGCGTTGCCGGCGCCTTGAGGCTCCTCGCGAGGGCCCGCTCGTCTAGTCTCCAGCCTACGGCGCGAGCCGAGAGGAGACAGGTCTGAGCGGCATTCTCACAGAGCTCCGGCGTCGGAATGTCTTTCGCGTGGCTGGCGCCTACCTGGTCATCGGCTGGTTCGTGATGCAGGTGGTCGAGGTGATGGCGCCGGCCCTGAACCTGCCGGACTGGGTGGATGGTTTCGTCGCGCTGCTGTGGATCGCGGGCTTTCCGATCGCGCTCGTGCTGGCCTGGGCCTTCGATCTCACGCCGGACGGGATCCGCCGCACGGTTCCGGGGGAAGACGACCCGGCCCCTCGCGGTTTCGGCGCCGTCGACGCCGCCCTGATCGCCGGCCTCGTCGTGGTCGCAGGTCTGCTGTCCTACGAACGCGTGTTCGGCGACGGATCCGCCGCCGCCCCGAGCGAACGGGATGCCGAACGACCGGCCGTCATCGCCGTGCTTCCCTTTGCCAATGTCAGCGCGGACCCCAGCCAGGAGCACATCTCGGACGGCCTGGCGATCGACATCGTGGGCCGCCTCGAGGCCCTCCGGGTCTTCCCCGTCATCTCCCTCAACTCCACCTTCTCCTACAAGGGCAAGGCGATCACCGTGACCGAAGTGAGCGCGCAGCTCGGCGCCGACTACGTCGTGGAGGGCACGGTGCGACGGGCCGGCGAGGCCCTTCGCGTCACCGCCCAGCTCTCGGACGGGACCAATGGGCACACGCTCTGGTCGGAGACCTACGACCGCACGTTCGCAGATCTCTTCGAGCTCCAGGACGAGATCACGCACTCGATCGTGGCGTCCGTCGCGCCGGAGATCCAGCGTTCCGAGATCGAGAAGAGCCGCACCCGGAAAACCGGGGACCTGGCGGCCTACGAGCTCTACCTGAAGGGCCTTCGACTGGGTCGCACGGAGAGCTTCGACGACGCGATGCGTGCGCGCACGGCCTTGCTGGCCGCAACCGAGCGGGACCCGACCTTCGCTGCGGCCTGGGTGGAGCTGGCTTGGGTCGAGCACGACCAGATCACCTACTACGCGGGAGACACCAGCCTGGAGCGTTCGACCGAGGCTCGCGATCGGGCGCTGGAGTACGCTCAGAAGGCCGTCTCCCTCGATCCGAGACTGGCCGAAGCTCGGGCCGTGCTCGGCCACATGCACCTTCACTTCCAGCGGATCCAAGACGGGATCCGCGAGTTCGAGCGCGCCGCCGACCTGAATCCCGCCTCGGCGTCCATCCAGTCGCAGGTCGCCTGGGGCCGGATCGTGGCCGGACAGTACGAGGAGGGACTCGCGGCGATGGCCGCCGCGCAACGCCTCAATCCGAACGACCCGCTGGCCTGGGAGTACGCCACGAACGAGGCGGTCGCCCATTGGCTCAACGGCGACCCGGAGCGCGCCCTGGAGCGTGCGGGTGCTTCGATCCGGATGAACCCCCGCAATCCCTACATGTACATGCTGCAGGTCGGCGTCCACCTGGAGCTGGGACAGGAAGCGGAGGCCCGGGCTGCCGCGCAGGAGCTGCGTCGGCGGGTCCCGGACTGGACGAACACCACGCTCCCGCTCACGAGCCTGCCGACCGGTTTGGCAAGCAGGTTCAGCGCGGCACTCGAGGCCGTGGGCTGGACCGATCCACGTCACGGCGCGAGCGCCAGCCCGGAGTGAGCTCCGCCGGGCTGGCCCCGGCCCCCACCGTTTGGCATGGAGCCGGGGCCTCTCACTCCGTCAGTCGAGGAAGGCCCAGAGCAGACGACGGCTGCGGGCGTCGAGGTCGGCCGGCTTCGGGACGAGGTACAGGTCGCCGGCCACGTCCCGGATCAGGATCCCGCCTCCGGGCATCTCGCGCGGCCACTCGTCGCGCAAGGTCTGGAAGCTGCGCTCACCCTGGAGGGTGCGCACCCGGAAGGTGCGGATCTCGATCTCCTCTTCGACGTCGAGCACGGCGCCGATCACCAAGACGAAGCCGGCCTCGAGCAGAGCCGTGCCCAGGGCGCGTTGCCCCGTGTACGGCAGGTCGCCGATGTCGCGCACCAGCGCGACCTCTTCGTCCTCCCGATCGCGAAGCGAGATGAAGCGCCCGGGCTGCGACCACGGAAAGCAGCGCACGGGCCGTACCGAGCAGCTGCGCTCGGCCGTGCGCGCCCACAGCTGCCCGTCCGAGCCACGCCAGAGCTCGAGGCCCGGCGTGGGGCGCCGCGGTGCCGGATGCACCGCGGCGCGTCCGCGCCGGGCGGGTTGGGTTTGCGTCTGCAGCCCCGTTCTCGTGTCCGTCATGTCCTGCCTCTCGTTCCCTTGATCTGCGCTGTCGGGCCTGGAGCCGTCATTAGCTTCAGGCCGCTAGGCCTGGAGCCGTGGTTTGCTTCAGGCCGTCAGGCCTGAAGCTGCTGCTGTAGACCCCAGAGGTGCTGGAAGGTTCCTTCGCTCTTCTCGAGCAGCTCCATCGGCGCGCCGTCCTCGGTCAGGCGACCGTCCTCGATCACCAGGATGCGATCCGCGCGCCGCAGCGTGGAGAGACGGTGCGCGATCGCGAAGACGGTGCGCCCGGCCGTGAGCCGGTCGAGCGCCTCCTGGATCTTGAACTCGGTCTCCGTGTCGACGGAGCTGGTTGCCTCGTCGAGCACCAGGATGCGCGGATCGTGCAGAATCGCCCTCGCGATCGAGATGCGTTGGCGCTCGCCGCCGGAAAGGGTCTGACCCCGTTCGCCGACGATGGTTTCATACCCGTTCGCGAGCTTGCACAGGAAGTCGTGGGCATTGGCGGTGACCGCCGCCTCCACCACCTCGTCCTCGCTGGCCCCGGGCAGCCCGTAGCGGATGTTCTCCATGATGGTTCCATGAAAGAGGTACGGCTCCTGCAGCACCATGCCGAGCTGCCGGCGGTAGCAACCGGTGTCCAACCGGCGCACGTCGATCCCATCGACCCGGATCTGTCCCCCGCTCACGTCGTAGAAACGCGCCAGCAGGTTCGTGATCGTGCTCTTTCCGCCCCCCGACGGTCCGACGAGCCCGATCATCTGGCCCGCCGCCACGTCGAAGGACACGCCCTGGATCACCTGGCGCACGCCGTCGTAGCCGAAGGTCACGTTCTCGAACTCGACCCGACCCTCGAGCGGCTCCAGCCGGACGGGATGGTTCACGTCCGTGACCTGGGGCTCGGTGTCGAGCACCTCGAAGATGCGATGGGCCGAGCTCGTGGCCCGGTTCATGATGCGGGCCATCTGCCCGATGATCTCGATCGGCTGCACGAACATGGTCATGTAGAGCAGGAAGGCCACGAAGGTC
>JAJDAR010000447.1 GCA_029261775.1 Deltaproteobacteria bacterium
GCTCTCCGAGCCGGCCTGGCGGACGCCGGGCTTGGGCAGATACGCCACCTTGCCGTCATCCTGCTCGGTCTCGTCGATCGCGCCGATCGTGTCCACCAGGGCAAGGTGGCTCTCGAGGGTCTGGCGCAGCGCGGCCGACACCCGGCTGCGGATCGTCTTCATCTCGCGGATGTCCTCCGCGATGCGTGCGGCCACCCGGTGGGAGGCCTCCAGCACCTTCTCGGCCTGCAGCTCGGCCTCGCCCACTCTCACCTCGGCTTCGCGCATCGCCGTCTTCTTCAGGTCCTCGCTGAGCGTCTGTGCCGTAACCAGCGTTTCCTGAAGCATTTTCTCGTTCCGCTGAAGATCCTCGACCCGATGCTCGACCTCCTGCAGGCGGGTCGCGAGCTGGTCGCGCTCCCGCAGCAGGGCCTCGTAGTCCTCGCTCACCAGGTGCAGGAAGGACTCGACCTCGACGGGGTCCACGCCGCGCAGGCGGGGACGAAACGAGTGCTTCTGGATGTCCAGGGGCGTGAGCTTCACGAGAGCCTCCCTCGGCCGGCCTGCGCGGCCCTGGGGCCTGCATGTGCCGCGCCATCGGCGTCGCGCAACTCATCGACCCAACCCCCCGCGAGCTTGAGTGATCGGCGCCACGGCAGCTCGGGCGCAGCTTCCAGCCCGGTCAGAGGGTTCGCGGGTCGGAGGGGGCCCGCGGCCCTCAGGCCTCTCCGAGCTCGCGCGATCGGGCCGTGGCCGCCGCCACGGCGGCGTAGACCGCGGCTCGCAGGCCCCCGCGCTCCAGGGCTTCGAGGCCCGCGATCGTGGTGCCGCCTGGCGAGGTGACCTGGTCCTTCAGGGACGCCGGGTGGCGACCGCTCTCGAGGGCCAGCTTGGCGGCGCCGAAGACCGTCTGGGTGGCGAGGGCCGCCGCCGCATCCCGCGGGAGCCCCATCCGGACGCCGGCATCGCTCAGGGCCTCCAGCAGGACGAAGACGTAGGCGGGTCCACTGCCGGAGAGACCGGTCACCGCATCGAGGAGGGCCTCGTCCGGCGCCTCCCAAGCCAGGCCCACCGCTTCGAAGAGGCCCCGGGCGTGCATGCGGTCGGCGTCGCTGCAGCCAGCTCCTGCCGCAAACGCCGTGGCCCCGGCGCCGACGAGGGCCGGTGTGTTGGGCATCGCGCGGATGACGCGCGCGCCCGTGGGCAGCGAGGCCCGGAGGGTCGCCAGCGAGACGCCCGCTGCGATGGACACCCACAGCACGCGGCGGGCGTCCGGGGCGTCGCGCAGCGGACCGAGCACGTCCACCACCATGCCCGGCTTCACGGCCAGGACGACCAGATCGCTCTCGGCCAGCACCTCCAGGTTGTCCGTGCCGCAGCGCACGCCGAGCCGCTCCTCGAGGGCCTTGCCGCGCTCGACCACCGGGTCCGCTGCGCGCAGTCGCTCGGCCGGCACCCCGGCTGCGCACACGCCAGCCGCGAGGGCCTCGCCCATGGCTCCGGCGCCCAGGAACCCGATGCGCAGCTCCGTCCATTCGGTCATGACGTCCCCTCCATGGGGCCGAACACGGTCATGTCGTCCCCTCCATGGGGCCGAACACGGTCATGTCGTCCCCTCCCTCGGGCCGAACACCGCAGTGCCGACCCGTACGATCGTGGCGCCCTCGGCGATCGCCACCTCGAAGTCTCCGGACATTCCCATCGAGAGTTCGACCAGCCGGTCGCCCGAGGGCCTCTGGCGGAGACGATCCCGAAGCTCGCGCAGATGCGCGAACGCCGCCCGGGAGGCCTCCGGATCCTCGCTCGCCGCGGGCACGGTCATGAGGCCGGTCACCCGCAGGTGCGGCAGCGCCGCGCTGGCATCGAGCAGCGCCACGAGATCCACCTCGGGTGCTCCTCCCTTCTGGGGCTCGTTGGACAGGTTGACCTGGAGCAGCACCTCCAGCGTTCGCCCGGAGGCCGCGGCGCGCTTGTCGAGCTCCTCGGCCAGGGACATGCGGTCGACGGTCTCGACCACGTCGAAGTCCGGCGCCACGAGGCGTGCCTTGTTGCGCTGCAGCTGGCCGACGAAGTGCCAGCGCGGCGGCGGCAGCTGGCGCGCGGCCCATGCGCTGTCGAGGGCCTCCCTTCGATCCCGGGCTTCCTGCGCGAAGCTCTCGCCGAGGTGCCGGAGGCCCGCAGCGACGGCCGCGACGATGCGCTCCTCGGGCTGGCGCTTGCACACACCGACCAGCGTGATCTCGTCGTCGCTGCGCCCCGCGTCACGGGCCGCTCGCGCGATCCGTTCGCGCACCTCGGCGAGCCGTCGTGTGGCGTCCGCGTCCGTCTCCGCGAGCCGTCGTGTGGCGTCCGCGTCCGTCTCCGCGAGCCGTCGTTTGGCGTCTGCGTCCGTCACGCGTCGGAGCTGTCGGGCAAGTGCGGGTCGAAGCCGAGCTGTCGGAGCAGGGCGCAGGTCTCGTCGAGAGGCAGACCGATCACGTTCGTGGTGCTGCCCTCGACGTGCTCCACGAACTTCCGCCCTTCGCCCTGGAACGCGTAGGCCCCCGCCTTGTCGAGCGGCTCCCCGGTCGCCACGTAGCGGCGCAGCTCGTCCTCCTCGGCTGCCCGCATCGTGACCCGGCTCTCCACCGAGAGGACGTGCACCTGCTCGGTCGAAAGCGACACCAGGGCGACGCCGGTCAGCACGCGGTGGACGCGACCGACGAGCCGGCGGAGCATGGAGACCGCGTGCTCCGCGTCTCGCGGCTTGCCCAGGATGTCGTTGTCGAGGACCACGATCGTGTCGGAGCCGAGGACCACGGCGTGGGGCGCGGCCTCGGCCACCGCCCGGGCCTTCGCCTCGGCCAGGCGCTCGACGACGCTGTGCGGGGCCTCGCCGGGCTCGAAGGTCTCGGCGATGTCCGCCGGCCGTACCTCGAAGGCGAGGCCCGTCGGTGCGAGCAGGGCGCGACGCCGAGGCGAGGCGCTGGCCAGGATCAGGAACGGGGAGGGCTCGGCAGGCATCGGCCGGGAGTACAAGCCGCCCCTTGCGGCGTCAAGGCGACCCGCGTCCGCCGTGCGGGCGCCGGGTGCCCCGCCCACCCGCCTCGCAGCCGGGCAGGGGGACCGGTAGGCTCCCCCGATGACCGCGGCGGAACCGGGGCGTGTCTCGGCGGGCCCGGCAACGGGTCTGCGGTCCGCCGTGGGGCTGTCCCGATCGGCGCTCCTCCGGTCGGGCTCGACGGTCGCACTGCTCTGCGCAGCGCTGCTGGTCCAGGCCTGCGCGACGGGCTGGTCCCGCGAGGGCGAGCGGCTCGTGCACCGCGCGCAGGGTCTCTCGATCCGCATGCCCGACGGCGAGGGCTGGGAGCCGGTCGACGTCGACGGCACGACGCTCACCCTGCGCCGCGGAGACGGTGCGATGCTGAGCTGGATCCGGCGCTGCGAGGAGACTGCGCCTCGCTCCGCCCGGGCGGCCTCCCAGGCCCTGTTGCGCAGCCTCGTCCGGCCGGAGGTCGTTTCGCAGGGCCCCGTTCCGGTCTCCGGGGGCGAGGGTTGGCGGGTCGAGGCGCGGGTACGCCGCGAGGGCGGTGAGAGCCGGATCGAGGCCGTGACCCGCCTGTCGGGTCGCTGCACCGAGGACTGGGTGCTGGTCGCTCCCGCCAGCGCCGTCACACTGGGGGTGCTGGACGCCTGGTGGCCCTCGGTGGATGCTCCGCAGGTCGCCGCCGATGGAGCGGACCCCCGATGAGTCAGGTCGCGGCCGATGGAGCGGACCCCCGATGAGTCAGGCCGAGGCGCCGCTCCGGGGCCGGGCCGGAGGTTTGCCGAGCGCGGTCTCGCGCCTCGGCGACCGGGTGCTCTCGCAGCTGGAGATCCTCGGCGAGTTCGGCCTGCTGGCGCTCGGCACCTTCCGATCGCTGCGCCAGCGCGGGGTCCCCTGGCAGGAGGTCCTGGTCCAGTTCGAGGCGATCGCCGTCCGCTCGACACCGATCGTCGCGATCACGGCGCTTTTCACCGGGATGGTGCTCGCGCTGCAGACGGCCTTCGCCCTCTCGCGCTTCGGCGCCAAGCCCTACGTCGGCAGCATCGTCGGGCTCGCGATCGTCCGCGAGCTGGGCCCGGTGCTGGCTGCGCTCATGGTCGGTGGACGCGTCGGGGCCGGCATCACCTCGGAGCTCGGCTCGATGAAGGTGACCGAGCAGGTCGACGCGATCCGCGCGATGGGCGCGGACCCCGTCCACAAGCTGGTCCTCCCGCGCGTGATCGCGACGACCATCGGCCTTCCCCTGCTGAGCATCTTCGCGATCTTCCTCGGCGTCCTCGGCGGGCTGATCGTCGCCGACCTGCAGTACCGCATCGAGCCCGACTTCTTCATGCAGACGGTGACCACCACCGTCACCGTCGGAGACTTCTTTGCCGGGGTCGTCAAGACCTTCGTGTTCGGCTGGATCATCGCGATGGTCGGCTGCTTCACCGGGCTGCGCGCCGGGGGCGGCACCGCCGGTGTCGGGCAGGCCACGACGCGATCGGTGGTCACGGCGTCCATCGCCGTTCTCGTCTCCGACTTCTTCCTGACCAAGGGGCTGATGCTCGTGCCGACCGAGCGGGTGCTCGGCTGGCTCGTGGGTGCACTGACGTGAGCGCAGTGCCCGCCATCGCGTTCCAGGGCGTGCGCAAGGTGTTTCGCGGCAAGCCGGTGCTGCAGGGCGTGGACCTGGCGATCGAGGTCGGCGAGACCTTCACGATCCTCGGCGGCTCGGGCTCGGGCAAGTCGGTCTGCCTGAAGCACATGATCGGCCTGCTCGAAGCGGACGCTGGGGAGATCCGGGTCGACGGCCGGGATGTGACCCACTTGGGAGAGCGAGGCTGGGTGGAGGAGCGCAAGCGCTTCGGCATGGTGTTCCAGAGCGCTGCGCTCTTCGATTCCCTGTCGGTCTACGAGAACGTCGCCTATCCGATCCGAGAGCATCGGCTGGACGAGGAGGCCCGGATCCGGGAGCGCGTGCGCCAGTGTCTCGACGCCGTGGGCCTGGCCGGGGTCGAGTCGCTGCAGCCCTCCGAGCTTTCTGGAGGGATGCGCAAGCGCGTAGGCGTGGCGCGGGCCATCGCCCTCGAGCCCGCCATCATCCTGTACGACGAGCCGACGACCGGCCTGGATCCCGCCAACTCCCGCCGGATCGGTCGCCTGATCCAGAAGCTGCAGGCCGACCTCGGGGTCACGTCCGTCGTCGTCACCCACGACATGGAGCTGTGTCACGCCGTGTCGGACCGGCTCGCCCTGCTGCGGGACGGCCGCATCGTGGTCGAGGGCAGCGCGGCGTCGTTCCGCGAGACCGAGCACCCCGAGATGAGGGATTTCCTCGAGGGCACGAGCGATCCCTTGCCGCCGGCCATCGCTTCGACCCAAGGGCCCGCCGGTGTCTGAGTCTGCCCGCCGTGTTGCGGCCGAAACCACGTTCCGCCTTGCGGCCGAAACCACGTTCCGCCCTGCGGTCGGAACTTCCGAAGAGGACGCCCATGCCTGACCGACGTCGACTGAGCCTGTGGGTCGGAGTGTTCGTGCTGGGGGCGCTGGTCACCGCCGCCCTGTCGGTGCTGTTCCTGGGGGCCCGCGGTGGCATCCTGAACCCGCGCTATCGCCTGGTCACCTACTTCGACGACGTGCAGGGTCTCGTCGCTGGAGCGCCCGTGCGCCTGGCGGGTCGCGACGTCGGCAGCGTCGAGTTCGTGAGCTTCGCCCCGCTCACCGGAGACCTGCCGCCGGTGCGGGTGGTGATGCAGGTCGACGAGGCCGTCCAGGACCGGGTGCGCAGCGACTCGGTGGCACGGATCGCGACGATCGGGCTGCTCGGCGACAAGTACGTCGAGATCTCGATGGGCACCGCCTTCGGTCGCATCCTCGACGACGGGGAGGAGATCGCCTCGGTGAGCCCCCTGGACCTGGGCATGGCCGTGGCCCGGGGAACCGAGGCCATCGACAACATCGCCACGCTGGCCGCCAACGTGAACCAGGTCGTCGACGATTTCGGCAAGGCGATGGGGGGCCAGAAGGTCGCGGAGGCGACGGCCTCGCTGACCGCGATCGTAGGCGAGATCCAGGAGGGAGACGGGCTGCTCCACAACCTGATCTACGAGCCCTACGAGGGTGGAGGGGTCGACAGTGTCGAGCGCTCGCTGGCAGCGCTCGAGAGCATCCTCACGGAGGTGAAGACCGGCGACGGGACCCTGCACCAGCTGATCTACGGGCAGGCCGGCGAGAGCGATGCGCTCGGCCAGGCCATGGAGAGCCTGGCGCACCTGGAGTCGATCCTCACCAAGATCGACGCGGGGGAGGGCACCCTGGGCCTGCTCGTCAACGACCCGAGCCTCTACGCGGACCTGCAGGAGCTGGTCGGCGGCGCACAGCGGAGCCTGGTCGTGCGCTCGCTGATCCGCCTCTCGACCGACGGCAACGCCAGCCCCTAGCGCTGGCGAGGGCGCCGCGATTCGGGCCGCAGGTCAGCGGGGCGGGGCGTAGAGCTCGATGCGCAGGGGCGCCGTCGCGTCGATCAGCACGCGACAGGTGCCGTGCTGCGCTTCGATGCGTGCTGCGGCCTCGCGGGCCAGGGCGAGCAACTCGAGCAGCAGCGTGTCGGAAGCGTCCCGGAACGCGGGGGCCTCGTCGACGGGTAGGACGAGGAGATGGCCCGGGGCCTTGGGCCGGGCCGGCTGGACCAGACGGGCACCGCCCCGTCGCTCGATCTCGACGTCGCGGTCGCCGCGATCCGCACTCGCGAGGCCGCCCAGCGGAACCAGCTCGCTCCGACCGCCCCGCAGGTCGGCGGCCAACGAGGCGCGCGCGACCGCCGACAGCGCTCCCTCGGCCCGATAGGCGGGATGGTCGATCCGCAGCGACACGGGCACGTCCGGGTCCCCGAAGGCCAGGGTCGCCGGCTCCGGCAGGCGGAAGCGCACGTAGTGGACGGCGGAGATGCGGTCTTCGTCCATCTGGGCGGCGTCGAAGTCGGCGCGCACCGCGTGGGGGCCGATCTGGAGCGTCACGGTCTCGTCGAGCCCGATCAGGCGATCGAGCTCGGGCCGGATCTCGGCGAGGTCGGTGATCTCGATGAAGAGCGTCGCGGAGAGCTCGCGCTCGCCCGGCACCAGCTCGTTGTAGAC
>JAJDAR010000448.1 GCA_029261775.1 Deltaproteobacteria bacterium
CACCCACATCGCGCCCTCGCGAAAGCGCCCGCCCTGGGCGTCCGCATCGAGCGCGAGGCGATCGAGTCGCTGCGCGACGGCCTCGAGCAGTCGGCGCAGCCACTGGTTCTCGCGCTGGAGATCGGCGGGGTCGGGCACGGAGGTCAGCATAGACGAAAACGAGACGAAAGTGTGACTGTCCGGGCGTTCGGCATTCCAGCGGAACGGAGGTAGCCTTCGGGGGGCCAGGCGGGGGCGGCACGACGCCGATGTTCGATCGATGGCAGGCGGACGAGATGGCAGAGGCCCTGCTCCGCGCAGCGCTGGTGCCCTCGGTCCGCTTCGTGAGTCCCATCGTCCTGGTCGCCGGCGTGATCTGGACCCAGGTCGATCTGCCGGGCGCCTGGCTGCCCGCCTGGGTGATCACGGCGTGCGGAGCCTCGCTCGCGGGCCTGGCCTTCGTCTGGGCGCGTCATCCTCCGCGCTCCGCGCATGCCGCGACCTCGCTGGCCCTCACCCTGCTGTATCTCGTGTCCATGGCCCAGATGGTGGCCGCCCCGAACCCTGCCCTCGGCTCGGTGCATCTGATCGTCGTGATGGCGGCCGCCCTGTATCTGGTGGACCTCCGATGGCTCGTCGGAGTGCAGCTGATCGGGGCGGTGACCTGGCTCGTTCCCGTCGCGCTCGCACCCGAAGCCCTTCCCTGGGAGCTGCAGGGTCCCCTGCTGCTCGTCGGCCTCGCCGCGGCCCTGACCTTCCGGCGCGTCCAGGCGGTCAGCCTCGGGCGCGTCCGCGAGCTGCACCTCGAGAGCCAGGAGCGGGCGCGTGCCACCGAGGCCGCCAATCGCGCTCTTCGTGCGGCGCAGCGGATCGCGGAGGTCGGCAGCTACGAGTGGGACCCGCGCGCCAACGAGCTGCGCTGGTCCGACGAACACGTGCGGATCTTCGGCTGGGCGCCGCACGAGCCGATCACGGCGCAGCGCTTCTTCGACGCGGTCCACCCCGATGATCGGCAGCGGCTGGCCGAGGCCTTCGCGAATTCCTTGCACAGCGGAGAGCCCGTCGATCTCGAGTTCCGTATCCGGCGGCCGGACGGCGAGGAGCGGGTCGTCCACGGTCGCGGAGAGACGAGCTTCGACGACGCGGGCGAACCGGAACGCCATACCGGCACCAGCCATGACGTCACGGACCGACACCGGGCCGCCGAGTCCCTTCGCGCCAGCGAGGAGCGGTTGCGCGCGATCCTGGCGGCCATGGATTCCGGCCAGGTGGTGGTCGTCGGTCGCGACGGGACCGTGGGATCGATCCTCGGAGAGTCCGAACGAACGGGGCGCTACGGAGTCTCGCCCGAGGAGATTCCGGGACGCCACATCCGCGACTTCGCGCCCGGAGAGGCGGGCGAAACCCTGCTCGGGGCCGTCGAGCGCACCTACGCAACAGGAGACGGGGAGGAAGTCGAGGCCACCATCGACTTTCCCCACGGCAGCTTCGAGTTCGACGTCTCGTTGCGCGCGGTACGGGGCGGGAGCGGCGAGATCGAAGCCGTGCTCGCCGTGGTGCGGGACGTCACCCAGCGGAAGTCGGCCGAGAGAAGTCTGCAGCAGGCCCAGAAGCTCGAGAGCCTCGGCGTGCTCGCGGGCGGCGTCGCCCACGACTTCAACAACCTGCTGGTGGGCATCCTCGGCAACTCGGAGCTGGCGCTGCTCCGGACTCCGCCCGGATCGCCCCTGCGGCGGCCGCTCGAGACCATCCTCCAGGCCAGCGAGCGCGCCGCCGAGCTGACCGAGCAGCTGCTCGCCTACGCCGGCAAGGCCGAAGTCGCCGCCCATCCGATCGACCTCTCGGCGCTCGGCGCGGACACGACCGAGCTGCTGCGCTCGTCGATTCCCGGCAGCTCGCGCCTCGCCTTTCGACCCAGCGCCGAGCCGGTCTGGGTGCATGCCGACGCGACCCAGCTCCGACAGGTGCTGATGAACTTCATCACGAACGCGTCGGAGTCGCTCGGCGGCGGACCTGGCGAGATCACGGTCCGCACCCAGGCGACCACGCTCGATCGGTTCCAGCTCGACCGTTGCCAGATCCAGGACGGCGCCGAGCCCGGCAGCTTCGCCCTCCTCGAGGTTCGCGACGACGGGAGCGGGATGGAGGCGGGGACCGCCGCACGCATCTTCGAGCCGTTCTTCACCACGAAGTTCAAGGGCCGCGGCCTCGGGCTCGCGGCCACTCTCGGCATCGTGAGACGGCACCACGGAGCCATCCACGTCGAGAGCGAGCCGGGGAAGGGAACCACGATCCAGCTCTTCCTGCCCCTCGCCGCACCGGGGCTTGCGCCCGCCGTCGAGCTCGACACCGGCCCTTCGGCCCGTGCGGGGCGCATCCTCGTCGTCGACGACGAGCAGGTGGTCCGCTCGGCGGCCACACGGATGCTCGAGGCCAGCGGCTTCGTGATCGTCGCGGTGTCCAGCGGTTCGGAGGCCATCGAGGCGCTCGGCCAGCCTGGAGCCGACTTCTCCGCCGTGCTGCTCGACGTCACGATGCC
>JAJDAR010000449.1 GCA_029261775.1 Deltaproteobacteria bacterium
TGGGCGATCCCCGGCACGCCGGGCCTCGAGCACCGCATCGGCGGCCTCGAGAAGGAGGACGTCACCGGCAACGTCTCCTACGATCCGCTCAACCATCAGCGGATGACGGATCTGCGCGCTGAGAAGGTCGCCCGGATCGCCAATGACATTCCGCCGACGGTGGTCAACGGACCGCAGGAGGGCAAGCTGCTGATCCTCGGCTGGGGCTCCACTCGCGGCGCCATCACCGGCGGCGCCGAGCAGGCGCGGCTTGACGGGGCCGAAGTAAGCTTCGCCCATCTGCGCCACCTCAATCCGTTCCCGCCCGACCTCGGCGCCATCCTGTCGAAGTTCGAGCACGTGATGATTCCCGAGATGAACATGGGCCAACTGGCGCTGCTGATTCGCGCGCGCTTCCTGGTCGACGTCATCTCGATGACCAAAGTACAGGGCAAGCCCTTCTTCCGGGGCGAGATCCAGTCCAAGATCTTCGAGATTCTGGGGGCCGACAATGTCAATTGAGCTACCCGTCCTCACCAAGAAGGATTTCCAGTCCGACCAGGAGGTGCGCTGGTGCCCCGGTTGCGGTGACTACGCCATCCTGTCGTGCGTCCAGACAGTCTTCCCGCAGCTCGGCATCCCGAAGGAGAAGTTTGCCGTGGTCTCCGGCATCGGCTGCTCGAGCCGTTTCCCGTACTACATGGACACCTACGGCTTTCACAGCATCCACGGCCGGGCGCCGGCGATCGCCACCGGTCTCAAAGTGACCCGCCCCGATCTCGAGGTGTGGATCGCCACCGGCGACGGCGACGCCATGTCGATCGGCGGCAATCACCTGATCCACACCTTGCGACGCAACGTCGGCGTCAAGATCCTGATGTTCAACAACCGGATCTACGGCCTCACCAAGGGGCAGTACTCACCGACCAGCGAGGTCGGCAAGGTCACCAAGTCGACCCCGGTCGGCTCGGTCGACTACCCGTTCAATCCGTTGTCGCTGGCGCTCGGTGCCGGCGCGACGTTCGTCGCCCGCGGCGTCGACATCATGCAGCCACATCTGCGCGATCTCCTGAAGCGCACCCACGAGCACCAGGGCGCCGCTTTCGTCGAGATCTTCCAGAACTGCAACATCTTCAACGACAAGACCTTCGACTCGGTCGTCGCCAAGCCGGTTCGTGACGACATGACCGTCGATCTGGTCCACGGCCAACCGCTGGTCTTCGGCAAGGAGAAGGACAAGGGCATCCGGCTGCAGGGCACCAAGCTCGAGGTGATTCGCTTCGCCGACGGCCACGGTCCCGACGACTGCCTGGTCTGGGACGAGACCGACCCGAACCCGGCGGTGAGCTTCATGGTGTCTCAGATGGGCCCGCCCAACTTCCCGACGCCGATCGGCGTGTTCCGGGCGGTCGACATGCCCTCGTACGACCAGGGCGTCGTGCACCAGCTCGCGCACGCGATCGAGAAGAAGGGCGACGGCAAGCTCGAGGATCTGATCTATTCGGGCGAGCTGTGGAGTGTCAGCGAGGCCGGCCAGGTGACCCGTGGCCGGGCAGAATCAACGACTTCAGGGAGCTAGACGAATGGGCAGGGAATACAAGGCAGCGCTTCAGGACCGAATCCAGCAGCTCGGCGGCGGCGACAACCTCCGCGTCTACATCAACCCCGAAGGGGTGTCACCGCACTATCTCGAGCACCTGGAAGAGACCTTCCGCGAGGCGGGCGTGACCTTCGTCGAGACCCCGAAGCAGGCGAACTTCGTCTTCCACGGCGAGCAGGCCGTGCCCTTCGGCCTCGGTCAGGTGGCCGCGTTCTTCCGCGGCGGCAACATGGTGTTCGAGGGCGAGCTCTAGGCTGGCCCTTCTCGACTCACCGTGGCGCGCGTTGCTGCGCTTCCGATCGGTTCGCCGCGTGGCACAGATACGAAGGCTGCGGATCGTTGCGCTGCCGTGCGGACCGCAGGGCCAGTTGCGGGTCGAGCGGCTCCGTCCGCGGTGAGCCGAAGAGTCGCTTCCAGTCGTGGTAGGCGCCGCAGTCCTCCGGGCGCAGGCACGGTCCCTGGGCCGCCAGCTGCCTGGCGGCTTCGCACGGCGCCGTCACCCGCCCGGCCATCTGCTCGACATCGGGTGTCGGCGCGGCCAGGAGCCACAGGAGAAGTCCCAGTTGAGGCATCGCAGACTCCTTTCTTCCCTTGCTCTACGGCTATTGTTCGTCCTCGAGAGCCAGGCTATCTAGCGAGCATCCACTCCCTGATCGCGCCGGCGAGCTCCAGACCAACCGGTCCGAGGCTCGCATCGGGGTCGGCCAGCTGGTGCTTCTCCCGGCGCCACGACCTGCTGAACGCCGCAAGCTCGTCGAACGCGCGGGACAGGTCGTAGCGGATCGACGTCCAGCGATCCGACTGAGACTGCTCGACCAACTCGGCTGCCTCGGGGAGTGCTCGCAGCAACAGTAGGCGATCGGGCCCCAGCTTCTCCGCGGCGACTTCGACCTCCCACTCGACGTTCTCGGACAGGACGGTCTCGTCGATGACCGCGAAGTCGACCGAGCCCAGCAGCTCGCGTACACACTGTTGCCAGTGCTGCGACTTGCATCCCAGGACGAGCAACCCCGAGTGGCTGCGACGGCCGCGTGCCCCCCTACGGGCGATCGCTGTAGCGTCGCCCGGCGTGACCCGTCGGGTGCCCAGACGACGGGTCACGAGCATCGCCAGGACGCTTGGCAGGGTGACTCCCAGGACGCCGATGAAGAACACCAGCACCGAGCCCAGGGTGCCGTTGAAGAATGGCAGTTCGAACAGCCAGAGCATGCTGCCCAGGGAGCCGATCATCAGCGGCAGGAACACGGGCAGGAAGATCAGACTCGCGACCAGGGGTGGCGTATCGACGCTCTCGTCCTGCAGGGTGAGGGGCAGGGCGATGCCCTGGGCAGCTTCCGAGAGGATACGCCCATGCCATCGATTGAGCTCGGCGGAGGGCGTCTCCAGATCACCGAATCGCCGTAACCAGAAAACCAGCTTGCCCTGGTGACGCCGGCCCACGAGGAATCGAGCGACGCCCCCGAGAACCGCGATCGCGACCACGATCCCGAACACTATCGGGGGGCCGGAACCGCTGAAGAAGCCCCAAGAGACAAGGACGCCGAGTCCGGCCAGACACCAGAGGCTGGCCGCCGTGACACCCAGCTTTGTCCAGGGTGAGCTCATCTCTGGGCCCGTGCGGTCTCGTCCGATCGTCCAGGCCGGTGCTCAATCACTCCGTCTGTCCGCTGCGGTAGAACCGGATCTCCACTCTCTCCAAGGTCGCGAGGCCCTCGTCGACCGCGCTGTCGACCACCGGCATGAACGCCTCGATCTTGTCGATCGTGTCGACGATCTCGACGATGATCGGCAGATCGGCCGAGAGCCGTAGGACCTTTGCGGTGTGCAGCCGGCTGTGGGCGCCGTAGCCTTCGAGACCGCGCAGCACGGTCGCACCCGCCAGGCCATGCTTCCGGGCCTGATGGACGAGCCACTCGTAGAGCGGTGTCCCCTTGTGCTGATCGGACTCGCCGATGAAGATCCGGAGCAGGTGGCCCTGTTGCGGCAGAGTCATGATCGTCTCCTAGCCTAGGCTAACCGCGCCCCGCTGCGTAGCCGAGCCAGGCCGCCGTCAGGCCCAGAATGACCTGAGCGGCGATGTTGACGGCGGCGCGGGCGAACGAGGCGTCGCGCGCGAGCGCCAGCGTCTCGTAGGCAAAGCTCGAGAAGGTGGTGAAGCCGCCCAGGACACCGACCATCAGGAAGACGCGTAGGTCCGGACTGAACAGTTGCCGGGCGTCGACCAGACCCGCGACCACGCCGATCAGGAAACAGCCGGCGACGTTGACGACCAGCGTCCCGACCGGGAAGGCGGCGAAGGGCAGCAGCCGGTGTACGAACCCGCCGATCGCGTAGCGCCCGGCCGAGCCGACGAATCCACCGAGGCCAGCCAGCAGGAGCGGGTGGAGGCTTTGCATGTCTAGCGGGATGTTAGCAACTCGGCGGTGGCTCTGGCGCTGGTCCCAACAGATCCCAGCGGTTGCCCGCGACGTCGCGGAAGACCGCGATCTGGCCGTACGATTCGGTTCGCGGCTCTGTGACGAACTCGACGCCAGCGCCTACCATTCGTTCGTAGCTGGCGTGGAAGTCCTCGACGCGAAGGAAGAAGCCGACTCTGCCGGCGAGCTGTTTCCCGACCACGGTTGCCTGATGCGCGCCGTCCGCCTGCGCGAGCAGGATTCCGGTCCGGGCATTCGGAGGCCGGACGACGACCCAGCGCTTCGGGCGGCCGTCATTGGTGAGCGAAGGGGAGTCGTCGACCAGCTCGAAGTCGAGCACTTTGACGAAGAACTCGATCGCGGAGTCGTAGTCGTCGACGACGATCGTGACCAGCTCGAGGAATGCCATGGATCGAGTCTCGCACGAAGAGCCGTCCACGCCCGCCTCGGGTGCGGGCAGCGGCTCAGGCCAGTAGCGCCACGCTCTTCGCCTGAGCGAAGACTTTCTTGCCGGACTCGAGGCCCAGCGCCGCGGCGGATTTGCGCGTCACCCGCGCCAGCATCGGTATGCCGCCGACCTTCAATCGAACGGTGGCCTGGCCTTCAGCTTCGGCGGCAACCTCCTCGACGGTGGCCGGGAAGATGTTCAGGATGCTGGTGTCGGACTGTGGGCTGAGCGTCAGGCTGACGTCGCGAGCGGCGACCCGGACGCGTACCCGGCTGCCGACCGGTAGAGCGCGGCGGGCGACCGAGAAGCGGCCGACGCCGGAGTCGAGATAGGTCAGGTCGAACTCCTCGTCGTGCTCCGAGACCGTGGCCTCGATCAGCGCCTCGGCGTCGGGGCCGTGGGCCAGCGAGAGGTCGAGTCGGGTCAGCATCTCATCGATCGGTCCCGAGCCCTCGGCCCGGCCGCACTCGAGTAGCACCAGGTGATCCGCGAGGCGCGCGACCTCGTCGTGTGAGTGGCTGACGTAGAGCAGCGGCATGTCGAGCTCGCGATGGAGCGACTCGAGATAGGGCAGGATCTCTCCCTTGCGCTGGCGATCGAGCGAGGCGAGCGGCTCGTCCATCAACAGCAACCTCGGGCTGGCGGCCAGGGCGCGGGCGATCGCGACCCGCTGGCGTTCGCCTCCCGACAGATGCGCGGGCCGGCGGTCGAGCAGGGTGCCGATGCCGAGCAGCTCGACGGCTCGGTCGACCGGCACACGCCGCTCTGCCGCGGGCACCCGGTTGGCCGCGTAGTCGAGGTTGCTGCGCACGGTCAGGTGCTCGAACAGGCTCGCCTCCTGGAAGACGTAGCCCAGCGCACGTCGATGGGGGGGGACGAACAGGTCCGCGTCCTGCCAGGTCGTCTCGCCGATCTGAAGATAGCCATCGTCGTGGCGCTCGAGTCCGGCGATCGCTCGCAGGAGCGTGGTCTTGCCACACCCAGAGGGGCCGAACAGCGCGGTGACGCCGCTCGCGGGCAGCGACAGATCGACGTCGAGCGTGAACTCGCCGCGAGCAACCCGGAAGCGTGCGCGCATGCTCACGGCCTGAGCACCCGGAAACGCCGATTCAGACCGTAGACGGCGATCAGCATCAGGAACGACGTCAACAGTAGGCCGCCCGAGAGCCAGTGCGCGTGGCCGTACTCGAGACCCTCGACGTGGTCGTAGAGCGCGATCGACAGCACCTGGGTCTCGCCCGGGATGTTGCCGCCGATCATCAGGACGACGCCAAACTCGCCGACGGTGTGCGCGAAGCCGAGAACCGTGGCGGTCAGGAATCCGGGGCGGGCGAGTGGCACGGCGACACTGAAGAAGCGGTCGATCGGCGACGCTCGGAGGGTCGCGGCCACCTCTAGCGGGCGTCGTCCGACAGCGGCGAAGGCGTCCTGAAGCGGTTGGACGACGAACGGCATCGAGTAGATCACCGAGCCGACGAGCAGACCCGAGAACGAGAACGCGAGCGGTGGTCCGCCCACGGCGGCCATCAGCTTTCCGAGGGGCCCGTGCGGACCGAAGGCGATCAGCAGGTAGAAGCCGAGCACCGTCGGCGGCAGGACCAGCGGCAGAGCGACCACGGCTTCAAGCACGAACTTGAACCGCCAGCGCGTGCGCGACAGCCACCAGGCGAGTGGGGTGCCGAGAAGCAGGAGGACCGTCGTGGCGAGCGCCGCGAGCTTGAGCGTCACGCCGAGCGCGGTCAGGTCGGCTCCGGTCGGCATCGTCAGGGCGCTCCGTAGCCGGCGTCGCGGATGATCTCTAGCGCCTCGGCGCCGCGCAGGAATCGAAGGAAGGCGCGTGCCGCCTCGCGATCCGAGAGCAGCACCGCCTGCTGCTCGATCGGCGAGTAGAGGTTCTCCGGCACCTGCCAGAGCGAGCCGTCGATCGATCCCTCGAGCTGCCGGACCTGCGAGTAGGAGACGAATCCCAGCTCGGCGTTGCCGCTGGCCACGAACTGGAACGCCTGTCCGACGTCCTCGCCGCGCACCAGGCGCGCGGCGAGCGCGTCCCAGCGCCCGAGCGCGGTCAGGACCTCACGCGCCGCCCTGCCGTAGGGAGCGAGCTCCGGATGGGCGATCGCCAGATGCCGGAACTCACCCTGGTCGAGCACGCGGCCGCCGGGATCCACCAGCCCGACGGTCGCGCTCCAAAGAACGAGCCGGCCGCGAGCGTAGGTGAATCGGCTTCCGGAACGGGCGAGGCCGTCGCGCTCGAGCAGCTCCGGCCGCCAGGCGTCGGCGGCGAGGAAGGCGTCGAAAGGCGCGCCGTGGACGATCTGGGCGTAGTGCTTTCCGGTCGAGCCCAGGCTCAGATCGACCTGGTGATCTACGCGAGCCTCGAACCGTTCGACGATCTTGCGGGCGGCGCCCGCGAAGTTGCTCGCTACCGCGACCCGAATCCGCTCGGCGCTCGCCGGCACGCCGACCAGCAACCCAACCAGGGCTGCGGTCGCCAGGATCTTCACTCGCTGGAGCCCTCTCCAGGGACGACGAAATGGTAGGCGCCGTCGATCACGCCCGATTCTCCGCCGGCCTCCGCCGACTCCGGAGCGTCGATGACCGCCCATGATCTCTCCTGAGAACCCACACCTAGCCGGACTCGAGGAAGGTGTCGTCTCCGACCACTTCCGGGTTGAGCGAGAACTCGTAGAGATCGAGACCGCCGAAGAGCATCTTGACCCGTTCGAAGCCCTCGGTCTGGAGCTTCTCGACCCAGGGTAGTGCCTCGCTGCCGTCCTCGTCGAAGAAAACGATCTCTTCGTCGTCCTCCGGCCGCCAGTCGGCGCTCGGCAAGCGCTCGCCGCCGCGGAGAGTTCGTGCCGACGGCGCCGCGCGAACGTCGATCAGGCGCGGTCCGCGATTCTCGCGTAGGCGCTTGAAGAGCAGGAACGGAGAGACTTCGATGCGGGGATCAAACTGAACGATCGGTTTGTCGCCGGCGCCCTGAAAGGTCGGCATCAGGTGATCTCGGCGTCGTGCGAGCACCAGACCAGCCCCGAGATCAACTTCGGGGCGAAGCGGGTCCATTTGGGCGGTAGGAGGTCGCGCGCCGCCGCCGCGTCGGCGAACAGCTCCGCCGAGGTCGGGGGCAGCCAGATGCCGGTCTTCACCCGGCCCGCTTCGACCTCGCGGTAGAGCTGATCGGGATCCGAGCGATAGGTCACCGAGCCGTCGGTCGAGGCTTCGGGAGCGAGCCCGAAGCGCTCGAACAGCGTCAGATGGAGCAGCGCCGCGGCCAGTGGCGCGGCCGACCGGGGCAGACTCGGGGGCGCCGCCGCCGGGTCGAGCTGCAGGATTTCGGGGTTGGCGCCGGCGACGTAGACGCCGATCGCGGGCTGTGGCGCGGCGGCGACCGCGGCCGCGAACTCGGCGCCGCTCGCACCTTCCCAGGGAGTGCGGGCGACCACGGCATCGCCGGCGGCGGCGAGGTCGATCGTGACCCCGAGCGCTCGATGGATGGCGTCGATGCTGAGACCCGACGAGCCGAGGCTGGTGATGACGGCCAGCTTGGCCGCCGCCGGCGCGCCTTCGGCGGGCGCGTGCCGGCGCGCGAACTCGCTGGCGACCCGATAGCGGTGGTGCCCATCCGCGATCCAGCCTGGACTGGTCGCGAGGATCGCCTTGAAGCGCTCGCACGCCTCGCGGTCGGCGATCCTGAAGAGGCGATGAACATGCCCGAACTCGTCGGTGTGAGATCCGAGGTGCGCCTCGCGACCGATCGCCTGCTCGAGCAGCGCCTCGAACTCGGCGTTGCGCTCGCACATCATCAGGATCGGCTCGAGATCGGTGCGGGTCGCCTCGAGCAGCGTCAGCCGCTCGTCGATGGTCTTGGCGACCGTGCTCTCGTGGGGTCGGATCGCGTCGGTCGCCGGATCCTCGATGCCGATCAGTCCACACAGGCCGAGGCGCCGCCGGCCGTCTTCGAGTTGAATCTCGTAGGCGTAGAGGCAGGGCGTGTCGTCGGTCGTCAGGACGCCGTCGCGCGACCAGCTCTCGAGCCGCCGCGCGGCCTCGTCGGGCGAGTCCGGTCGGGTCAGGCGCGCGAAGTGCCGTGGATGACTCGCGTGCAACGCGGCCTGGCGCGTGGCGTCGATCTGATCGAAGGGGGGCGCCGCCACCGCTTCCGGATCATCGGAGCGGTAGCGGGTCCCGGTGAAGGCATAGAGCCGCATGATCGACCTAGAGATTCGGGTTGACCGAGCTCCACTGGTCGAGCGGCGGGATCACTCCCATGCCGATCACCTCGTCTCTCAGCTTCGTGAGGTGCTCGTACGAGGCGCGCAGGTCGGCCATCTCCTGCTCGGTGCCCTCGGGTATCGATCCATGCACGCCGTTCTGATCGATGGTGGTCTCGAGCGCCATCAGTGTCTGGCGGTAGCCGGCTTCCTCGGAGTCGATGTAGCGGCCCGCGGGCCACGGGTAGCGTCGACCGTCGATCACCGAGCGCGTCATCAGGACCGAGTGATGGGCCGGGCTCTGGAACGAGCTCCGGCCACGCAGCTGGATGATCCGCTTGCCACCCTGGCGCGTATGGGCCTTGATCTCTTCCCACTGTTCGAGCGTCAGCTCGTCGGTGCCGATCAGGTCGCTGAGCGGCCGGTCGCCGACTCGGGCGGTGCTGGCGAAGACCGCCATCATCTCGCCGTGACCACCGTAGGTTCGGCATCCGGTCACTTCCGACTGGGGCACTCCGAAGTGCTGGGACAGCTTGGTCTGCAGCCGGGTGCTGTCGAGGGCCGCCAGTGTCGCCACTCTTGACGGATCCAATCCCGAGTGGATCAACGCCACCAGCCCGGTGATGTCCGCCGGGTTGAAGATCACCACCAGGAACTTGGCGTCGGGACAGTAACGCTTGACGTCCTTGCCGAGTTGGGCGGCGATCTCGGCGTTGCCCTTGAGTAGATCCTCGCGGGTCATCCCCTCCTTCCGCGGCGCACCGCCGGACGAGATGATGTAGGACGCTCCGGTCAGGGCCTCTTCCGCGCTCGAGGTCCAGGTGACGTTCGCACCCGGAAACGAACAGTGGTAGATCTCTTCCGCTGCGCCCTCGTTGCCGGGGTCGTACGGGTCGAGCATCGCGACGTTCGAAGTCAGCCGCATGGTCAGAGCGGCCTGCACCATGTTCGAGCCGATGGCTCCGGCGGACCCCAGAATCGTGAGCTTTTCGTCGGTCAGGTAGTTCATCAAAGTCTCCTATTGCGCAGCGGTGCACGGAGACGACCGCGCGCCCGCTAGCTGATCGAGCAGACGCGATTGTATCTGGCGGCCGGCGGCAGCAGGCCCGCCTATTCAGGCAGGTCCTGCAGCCGCCGTTCGACCTCGCGGAGTCGCTCCAGGATCGCAGTGGGGGCGTCGCCCTTGCCGATGGCGGCGACGAGGTTCTGTCGTTCTGTCTCCAGGTCCGCGAGCTGCGTGCCGAGTGTCCGCACCTCGGTCTCGATAGCGGGCCGTCGTTCGTCGAGGGCGGCACGGGCCGCCTGGATCGTCTCGGTGACCAGCGCGGGGTTGCGTCCGATCGTGCGGACCTGCGCGACCACGGCGTCTTCCAGTCGGGTCAGCCGCACCCGTGATCCCGGACACGCCTTCGCTCCGCGCTTCTGGACGGTCTGACAGACGTAGTAGCTGTATCGCTTGGCGCCCTTGCCGGTGTGGTGCCGACCCATAGCACAGCCGCACTGGCCGCAGTGGAGGATGCCGGCGAGCAGCGCCACGGATCGCGTCTTCGTCGTCGTGCCGTTTCGGGCCTCGCCCAGCTTGGCCTGGACTGCGTCCCAGAGCGCCTCGTCGATGATGGCGTCGTGTTCGCCCTCGAACAGCTCGCCCTCGACGGCGACCTTGCCGATGTACACGGGGTGCTGGAGCAGCTTGCCGAGCGAGTTCTTGGTGAAGGTTTCGCCGCCTGCGAGCTTGCTCTTCCTGGTGGTCCACGCCTTGTTGCGCCACCCGCGGCGCTCCAGCTCGTCCAGCACGGCCTGGTAGCCGGACAGCTCCAGGTAGAGCCGGTAGGTGGCACGCACCTGCTCGGCCTCGTCCTCGTTCACGACGAGCTTCTTCTCGACCACGTCGTAGCCCAGTGGTGGGCGGCCCCCGGTCCACATGCCCTTGCGCTTGGTGGCCATGACCTTGTCGCGGACCCGCTCGGCGGTGACCTCCCGCTCGAGTTGTGCGACCTGGCCCAGCAGCCCGAGCGCGAAGCGTCCCATCGGCGTCGCTGTGTCGAAGCTCTCGGTCACCGACACGAAGGTCACGCCGTGCTGGTCGAAGAAGTCGAGCAGGTTGAAGAGGTCCCGCTGGGTGCGGCTGAGCCGGTCCAGCTTGTAGGTCGCGACGGCGTCGACATGGCCGGCCTCGATGTCCGCCAGGAGGCGCTTGAACGCCGGGCGGTTGGTCGTGGCCCCGGAGATGCCGAGGTCGCTGTAGGGCTCGGGGATGGCAGCCCAGCCGTTGCCGCGCTGGCTGGCCACGTACGCCTCGACCGATTCGCACTGCGCCTCGATGCTCCCGAACTCTCCGCCGTCGCCCCTATCGACCGACTTACGGGCGTACACGGCCACGCGCACGCGGGCCGTCGTCGTGGTCTTCCCCTTGCGTCCTGTTCCTCTCCGGTTCACCGCGAGTTCCCCCGCTTAGTCAGGCCGAAGAACAACTTTCCGTTCCACTTCGACCCGGTGACGGCCTTCGCCACCGCCGACAGCGAGGGGTACACGACACCGCCCCACTCGAAGCCAGCCTCGACCGCGGTCACGCGCACCTCGTCGCCCTTGTACGCGCGCGTGAGCGTTGTCCCGACGGCCAGGGCGTTGCCGCGTTGGCGGGCCACACGGGGACGCTCACGCGACGTGGTGAGGGCGTTCCCGAGCGGCACGTTCAACGTCGCGATGATCTCGTCGAGACGACGCTCAGTGTCCTCCGTCAGCCCACCGTAGACCTCGGCCTGGATATGCCAGGCCAGCTCGCGCCGCAGGAAGTCCCGTCGCTTGATGCGTGGCGGCTTGCCCACCACGCGCTCGTACTCCTCCGCCAACTCGGCCACGGTCATGCGCTCCAGCGCACGCACCCGGGCCAACACCGTCTTGCTGCTCATGCGTCGGTCTCCCGCCCCCGGCCCAGGCGGCTCTCCCGCTGGTGTCCGGGGTTCGCGCATGAGTGCTCGTCGGTGCCACCGTCATCAAGGCGAACTTCGCTCTCCTGCAACCGCCGGTACCCGATGGCCAGGAGCGCGCCCAGCTCGGCGAGAAGGGGGTCGGTGGCCGTCGTCATCGCGCCCCCTCCGTTTCGAGCCCGAGGGCTTGCAGGACCGCGGCCTCGATGGCTGCGCGGGCCTCGTTGCCGGTGGGGCGCAGGATCGGGAGCTGACGTCCCTGGCTGTCATGCCGGACCGGGAACGACAGGACGAGGCGACCGTCGCGCGTTCGCCGCAGGGCCACGCCATCGACGGCGATTGCACCGCCGAGGACAAAACTGACAAAACCCAGCAGGCCCTTCCGACGGTCAGCGTCGCGTGCCGCCGTCAGCTTGGCGCCCGTGATGGGGAGGTCGATGTGGGTCACGGCTCCACCTGCTCACCGGCGGCAGCGTCACCGTCGACAAAACCCACAGAACCTTCCCCGGAGGGGGTTTCGTCTGTTTTGTCGTTCTGTTGAGCGACAACGAACACATCCGACGGTCGCCCCCCGCGGGGACCCGACGGGGTGCGTTCGAGTCGCCCCAGCTCGGCCGCCTCCAGGGCCTGCAGCGCCTCTCGAGCGGCGTCGGCGTTGGGGAGCTGCTGCGGCCTCAGTTGCATCGCCTCCCGAACGGTGAGGCGGCCCTCGCGTCGGGTAGCCGCGTCCAATAGATCCGACCGCAGCCTGTCGTCGGCCGACTCCCGGAGACCAGCGTAGACCCGCCGTGTCTCCTCGGCGCACCAGTCCACGAGGGTGAGGGCGGCCTCCATCGTGGACGCTTCGATCGGACGTTCCAGGGGCCAGGAGGGTGCGATGGCATCCTGGACGCAGTGCAGGATGAGCGCGAGCCGCGGACATGTGCCGATGAGCTTGGACCACGCGGCCCGCAGTGCGGGCTCGAGGTCGATCTGCTCCCGCCGCATGCGATCGTGAAGGTCGACGAAGAGGGCCTGGGCCTCCGGAGTCAGCGGGATGTCCAGGGGGGTCAGTCCCTGCTCCTCGGTCTCTGGCGTTCCGGTGAGCAGGTAGAGCGTGTCGAAGACTCCGCGGACCTCCTCTTGGAGCGCCGGGCTGACGCTTGTCTTGGACCAGAGCCGTGGCTCGTCGGGGGGCATGGCGAAGAGGAATCGCGCCGCCAGACCAGACGCGATGCGCTCGTTCGTCAGGCACTTCGCCAGGATCAGGGGCTGGATGCCCCCGGCGATCGAGACGTTGGCGCGGGGAACGTAGACGCTCCCGCCCTTGCCCTTGCGGTCCACCCGAAGCGCCCCTGCCCCGTACATCTCGAGCCACTGAGCCTCGTCCGCCTGGCTGGCTCCCGACTTGTACTGGCCGAAGCCCCCAAACCACCCCGACAGCTCATCGCGCACCAGGAGCAGCCCTCGGGGGCTCTCGGCGAGGAGCGAGGCCATCGCCTCCACGGTGGTCTCGTTGATGACGTGACGGGCCTCAGGCGGGGGATTGGGCTTGGCCGGGGGAGGATCGTCCGCCTTGCGGCTCCGGCGCCACTTGCTGTAGGCGCGGTCGTAACGTTGCTTCTCCTCTTCGTATCGCTCCTTCTTGTCCTCGGCTTCGCGTTGGGCCTTGAGATCCTGTTGAGAGGCAAACCGCGTCGCCCGGGCCAGGGACGGGGACTTGCCGCTGCCGCTCATGCCGATCGTGGCCGTCCACAGCGTCGAGGGCTCGAGCCAGTCAGGTTTGATCTCGACGCGCCGAGAGTTGCCGATGGCACTGGCCAAGGCAGCCAGCAGGGGGAGGGCGACGAAGGCGTGGTCGCAATGGCAGGACTCGGATGACATAACCACAAAACCCCGGACCGGCTCGGGGAGGACCTCGACGGGGAAGGGTCGGTAAACCTGTCGCGGGAGCACGACCGGCTCACGCCGCGGGATGAGGTCGACGCCACCGCTGTCCGAGACGGGGTGCGGCCTGGCCTCAGGCATCGGTCTCCCCTCCGATGTGATCGTCGAGGAACCGCTGGAGACCCTCCGAGCCCAGCGCACCGCGCGCCTCGCACGCATCCTTCGCCCCGCCCGGCCAGCGCAGACGGAAGACTCCCGCGGCTCCCAGCTCGTAGGCCCGCTTGGAAGCAAGGTCCGTCGCGGTTCGCCCGGGCTTGTCCTGATCTAAGGCCAGGTAGAGGTCTCTCCGGGCCACCCAGGAGCCGATCGACGCCGCAGCGCATGAGGTGCCCGGTATGGCCAGCAGCGGGACGGCGACCACGGGAGCGAGGGCCAGGTAGTCCGTAAGTCCCTCGGCGAGGAGCACAGGGTCCCCGCTCCGGGCGTCGCCACGGAGCAGCTCACGGCCCTGACGGGAGGCGAAGACTCCCCCACAGGCTTGGCTGCCCGATGGGAACAGGGTCTTCTTCTGAGCGGCCACGATCGCCCGAGCTTGGACATTCATCAGCTCACCCCCCGGGCCGTAGAGCGGGGCGATTAGGCGATGTCCCGTGCGGAGCCAACGCACAACGGCCGTGGAGAGCGGCATCCCTGCCGCGATGATCCCGAAAGCGGCCTCCTCCCACGACGGCATCAGACCGCGCCAGCGTAGGTACGCATAGACGGGCTCGTCGGCGTCGAGGAAGCGATCGTCGCGGGCCCGGCTGAGCGCCAAGTCCCAGACCTGTTGGGCATCGGCGGAGCCAAAAGCCGGTGGACGAGGAGGCAGTGAGGGACGCCGCGTCGGTGCCAGGGGCGGCACATCGAGTGGCCAGCGAACACCCAACTCCGCAGCGAGCCGCTTTGCACTCCAACCTCCGCCGGGCGTGCAGACCGAGCAGAAGAAGATGTTGCGGGTGGAGAGGAACGCAGAAGGCCGGGTGTCCCCATGGAAAGGGGCAGCACACGGGCCTCTTGTTGTCGCCTGCGGGGACCTGCAAGCCGGCGGCCTTCCAGACCTCGAAGATCAAGCCCGGGGACAGGGTCCGGGAGACGGTGCTCACCGATCCGTCCCCTGCTCAGCGGGCGGGCAGCCCTGCTCGATCCAGCCCAGGATGTCGTCCCGCCGCCAGCGCACGAGCGCGCCGACGCGGATCGGGGCCGGCATCCGGCCGTTGGTGCACAGCCGGCGGATGTGCCGGTCGGAGCACTTGAGGAGGTCAGCGACCTCGTCGATCTCCAGCAGCGTCTCAGGCCCCGCTGCTTCCGGGCCTTGCCTTGTCCGTCCCATGACTCGGGCTCCGAGGTCGTCGGGAAGAGCTCCTTCCCACGCCCTCAAGCCTCCGCGCAGATCCGGAACGGGAGAATGGGACCGGAGTTATTCCGTCGGTCCGTGCAGGTCCGGACCCCTCAATACGCCTCTGGACAGCGGTGGACAGCAGAAGAAAACTCGTCGTGGAAAAACTCCCGGCTCTTGACGAGGGGGTAATTCGCTCACCGCTTCCCCTTCCTCTCACGTTTGCGAATGCGGTCCTGAGCTTTCTTGAGGGCCTGAGGCAACAGGTTGTTCTCCACTTCAAACTGGGAGCGGGTCAGGCCTGAGTCCTTCCATCGCGCCACAAGTTGCCTGTCGCTCTCATCGTCGTACTTGGGTGGGCGACCACTCCGGCGCCTCGGCGCGACGGCCTTCTCAAGATTCGTCGAACGGTCACGAGCCCACGTGACCAGAGAGATGGCCTGGTAGGTGATCAGTCGGTGCGCCTCATGCAACTCGTCTCGAAGAGCGCCCCAGTCCGCGAGGATGTCCCGGCCATCGCGTTGAGGGTCCTTGATGCCGTTCGGCTTGAAGTCGATGAGGCTGTCGGTGTTGCACCTGTCGCGCAGAAACACTGGCGGTGCACCCAGCACATCACGAGCGTAGATCCCGCTGCCCATCGAGCTCTTGTAGAACAGCTTCTGGAGCGTCTTTCCTTGTCCGGTGAGTGAGAGGCACGCGTTAATACCCTTCGCCCACTCAATGGCTTCATCGATCAGCTCTTGAGCCCGTTCGGACGACGCCGGCACTCCGTCGAGATCGGGGAAGTCCGCGAGAACAGCTGCCTCCAGCAGGTCTGCGACTTCGAGCACGTCCATTGCGCACTGCGGAAGGAGACTCTCGTTCATGAGGCCGACTCCATGACCCCCCGAAGCGCGGATCGACCTGCGCGAGCGTAGATGACCGTCGACGCGATCGAGCTGTGGCCCAGGGCCTGCTGCACGAGGAACAAATCCCCCGTGCGCTGGTAGAGGCTAGTCGCGAAGGTGTGCCGAAGCGAGTGGGGAGAAGCCGTGGAAGGCAGCTCCGCAGCGTTGGCCCACATCCGAAACCGTCTCGCAGCCTGTCGCCGCGTCAGCGTCGTTCCCTGCCGCGTCGTGAAGAGCGGCCCCTCGTCCTGCTCACCGAGGTAGCGCCGGAGATGCGCCCGAATGCCTCGCGAGAGGTAGACGACCTCTTCACGATCACCTTTCACACGTCGCAGCCGCAGCTCCCCGGCGTTGAGGTCCACATCTTCGGCCGTCACGGCGAGTGCGGAACCGAGCCGGATCCCGGTGGCGAGCATGAGGGCGAACTGCATGAAGTCGCGTTGGCCCTCGGAGCCGTCGGCAGCCTTCAGGACGGCAAGCAGCCGCGCGCGTTCGTCCGTGGACAGACCGCGCGGCGGTGCGGTCCCGCATCGCGCACGACGGACCAGTCGCGCCGGGTCGGATGTCGAGTATCCCGCCGCCGCGACGTACCCGCCGAACGTCCGTAGCGACGACCTCATCGCGTTAACACTGGTCGCCTTCTTCAACCCGCCGTCGGGCCGTGTGCGCGCCGCAGGTGACGACAGGAACTCCGCGAGCACCTCGTGCGATAGCTCCTCGATCGCGCCGCTGAGCCGCCGGCTCTGGAGCCACCGCACCAGCGCCTGGACGTGCCGGCGCACCTGCGCCACCGTGTGCTCGCTCCGGCCGTCCGCCTGAAGCTGGACCACGTACCGCGACAACGCCTCCTCGATCTGCACCGACCGACCTCCTTCGAATGCTGTTCGGATGGAAGGTCGATGAGGCCATGGAAATGGGCCCTCGGCAAGGCACTTCTGGCCTCGTTACAGGTCGCGTCTGCTCGCTCGGCGAGACCGCCGGAAACCCGAGTCCGGGCCATCGCCGCCACGACGCGCCCTCGCCGCCGCCACGGCCGCCAGGGCCTCTTCGGAGGGGCGCACACGCCCCGTGTAGACCGACGGGGCCGCCCACCACCCGCGGCGTTGCCAGGCCGCCAGCGCGAGCGCCACGACGCAGTCGTCGTGAAGCCCCGACGGTGCCGCGGTGCGCACATTGCCGGCATCCGAGACCGAGTACTCGAAGGCTTCCAGTTCCTCCACGCCCTCGGGCCAGAGCGTCACCTTCGGAAGCGTGAGCTTGCCCTGCTCGAACATCAGCGCAAGGTTGTCGATCAGGGCTGACTTGCTCTTCATCGTGAATGGATACGGCTCGACCCGGCACCCGGCCCTGCGCATCGACTCGAAGACCGGCTCGCCGGCCCCCGTGCTGTCGACCAGGATCAGTGCTTGGTTGTAGCGCTCGGCGCTGGCCTGGATCCTCCCGATCTGCAACGCCCAGTCCAAGCGATGGAACCGATCCACGAAGACGACGCGCGCCTCACGGTCCACGACGACGAGCACGCTGAAGTCCTCGACTCTCGCCAGGTCGAGACCGGCCCAGTAGACCTGCCCCTCGACGGGCTCAGCCCAGTCGGCGGTGGCGCAGTCGCGGACGTTCCTGAAGACGGCACCACTGCCCTCGACGAACTGCGCACCGTACTCCTGGGCGAAGACTCGCTCGGGGAGCCGGCCGCGTTCCTCTTCGATGAGCGCCGCGTCGAGGTAGGGGCTGGTCCACGACGGGTGATTCCACGAGGCGTGGTGCGCATCGTCACTCTGCCCACGCCGGAACATC
>JAJDAR010000450.1 GCA_029261775.1 Deltaproteobacteria bacterium
CTGCTCGCCTTCTCGACCTCGAGCTCCGCCGCGGTGATGCCGCTCTCGATCCAGACGGCGGAGGACAAGCTCGGCGTCCGCCCCTCGATCGCCCGCTTCCTCGTGCCCCTCGGTGCGACCGTCAACATGAACGGCACCGCCCTCTACCAGGGGGTTGCGACCGTGTTTCTCGCGCAGGTCTTCGACGTCCAGCTCACGACCTTCGCGCTGCTGCTGGTGGTCGTCACCGCCGTCTCGGCCTCGATCGGCTCGCCGGCGACTCCGGGCGCCGGCATCGTGATCCTGGCCATGGTGCTAGAGGGCGCCGGCATCCCGACCGCCGGCCTGGCGCTGATCCTCGGCGTCGATCGGATCCTCGACATGTGCCGCACCGCTGTCAACGTGACGGGGGACCTGACGGCCTGCGTGGTGCTGCATCGCTGGCTCGGGGGCGACGGCGAAGAAGGGTCGGGGACCCCGATCCCCGTCGCGGCGGCGCGCTGAAGACGGGGCCTACCCCGGCCTGCCGTCGGGCCGCGGAGCCACGAGGATCGGCGCGAAGAGCACCAGGAAGAGCGCGAAGGCGGCCGCCCATGCGACGGTGCTCGCCACCAGCAGCCCCTGCTGCAGCGTGCTTCCGAAGAACGTCGATGCCACGCGAGCCAACGCAGCGGCGTGCACGAGCGCGTAGCAGGCGACGGCGTGAGCGGGCAGTGCGAGCGGACGACCCGTGTGTCCCAGGCTCACGCGGGTCATCACCGCGAGGATGGCCGCGCCCATGGCGCCTGCGGTCAGCGCGTGCACGCCTGCGGCGGCGGGAACCCCGAGACCGAGATCGCCCGCCGCGACCAGCAGCAAGCCCACGGCCAGCCAGGCGGAGCCGGCGTGCAGGGACCAGAGCAGCGGATCCGCCCGCGTGTGCCACGACTGCCAGCCGGCGAGCCGGACGAGCGCCGCGCTGCCAGCCACGAGGGCGAGCGCGCCCGTGGCTCCGCTGCGCGGCAGGAAGACACCGGTGACGGCCAGCGCGACCACGGCGCCGATGGCGAGGCCGCCCACCCAGGGGCGCGCGCGGATCTGCACAGTCAGGCCTTTGGAGCGGAACGCGTTCTGGGTGAACGCGGGGGTGATCCGGCCGGCCACGACGAGCAGCAGCACGATCACCCCTTCCACCGCGAGGCGGAGCGCCGGCGCCGCGATCCCGGTCGCCCAGCCGAGAGCGTCGGCGTGCATGGCTGCGTTCGCCGTCGCCAGCAGCATGACGACGCCCACCAGCCCGTAGTTGCGTCGCTGCCCCGAGCCCCAGAGGGTGCGCACCACGGCCAGTGCGACGGCCGGCAGGAAGGAGGCGTCGACGGCGGCGACGACCCAGGGGGGCAGCGACCCGGCGGTCGCCATGGCGACGCGTCCTGCCACCCACAGGGCGAGCAGGGCCGCCAGGGGTCGGCCCGACAGCGCCGGCCCACCGCTCCAGACCGGCGATGCCGTCAGCAGGAAGCCGGCGATCGCCGCGGCGACGAAACCGAAGAGCATCTCGTGGCCATGCCACAGGGACGGGACGAGCCAGGCCGGTGCGGGGGCGAGGCCCAGCCAGATCGAAGTCCACCAGGGCAGGGCGAGGGACGCCATCAGCCCGGCTGCCAGGAAGAATGGGCGGAACGCCCGGCCCCAGAGACCGAAGGGCTCGATCCTCGCGCCTGACCGTTCGAGGGTGGCTGCGCCGCTCACGAGATCAGGCCTCCGGCAGGTCCAGCGGGGCTTCGCACTTTCCGCAGCGGCTCGGCTGCTGCTCGTTCCAGCCCGGCAGGGCCTGGCTCCAACGGCCGCAGCTCGGGCATCGGCGCGCGCGCTGGTGGTCGGTCTCGAGCCGGTACTCCCCGAAGCAGCCCTCGGTGCACCAGGCACGGAAGCCCGGCATCAAGACCGAGCGGTGGAACTCGTTCTCGACCCAGGTGGCCACGTTCTGCGCCTCGGTCCAGAGCGTCGAGAACTGGTAGCGCCGACCCATCCGCCGCCAGACCACGGCCTGTAGACAACCCGGGGTGTCGCGCACCTCCTGGAGCGTCCGATCCATGTGGGGCAGGAACTCGGACTCCCCGGCTTCACTGAACACGAACTCGGCGACGACGAGCAGAGGTGCGCTCATCGGGTTCCTCCTGAACATCTATACTGAATAGATGTTTGATTCTACCCGAGGCCCTCGCGGCGAGCCAGCTCAGGGCGAGATCTGGAGCAGCTCCGCGAGCGGACGGCGGCGTCGGGCAACCAGGCTCGCGAGGGTGCGGTCGTCCAGCACGCAGAGGAAGGCTTCGAGGGCCTCCTCCAGCGCGCCTCGGAGCCCACAGACCGGGTCGATCCGGCATTCGCTCGTGGTCGGGTCGAAGCACTCGACGAGGTTCATCGGGCTCTCGCAGTACCGCACCACCTCGCCGACGGTCAGGTCCTCGGGGGCCCGCGCGAGCCGCAGGCCGCCGCCCCTCCCGCGCAAGGTCTCCACGAACCCGGCGCGTCCCAGCTCCTGGACGACCTTCATCAGGTGGGCCTTGGAGACGCCGTAGGCCTCCGCGATCCCGTCGATCGTCGCAAGCTCCCCCGGCCGGAGCGCGAGAAAGATCAGCACGCGAAGGCTCAGATCGGTGTAGCGCGTCAGCTGCATCCACATCCCCGAATCGCATCAGGCGGGCTCGGAGGAGTCCGACCCTTCATAGATGCATCCAGGATATGTCTTCAAGGCCTCGGATGCCGGCGCTTCCCGTTGCCGCCGTGCGGCGAACGCGGATCAGGCGGCGCTGGGCGGACGCGGCACGAGCACCGGCGTGCGCTCGAGGTAGGCGCGATAGGCCGGGTCGTCGCCCCACTTCTTCTTGCCGCGGGCCTCGAGCAAGGGGATGCCGCTGATGCGGGTCAGCAGGACCGTGACGAAGACCGGCGAGATCAAGGTGACGAGCTGCCAGCCGGCGAGCACGGGCAACGCGATCAACGAGATCCCGATCCACAGCACGATCTCGCCGAAGTAGTTCGGGTGGCGCGACCAGGCCCAGACCCCGCTGGTGATGAAGCGGCCGCGATTCGCGGAGTCTGCCCGGAAGGCACTCTTCTGGCGGTCGGCGACCACCTCGAGGGTGAAGCCCGCGAGCCAGACGCCGGCACCGACGAAGGCCAGGGCGCCGAGCGGCCGGCTCGTCGTCGAGGTCATCGCCGCCAGGGCGCACGAGAGGGTCAGGAAGACCCAGAGGCCCTGCAGCGTCCAGGCCATCAGGAAGCGGACGGGGTGGGTCTTCAGGCGATCGAAGCGGCCGTCCCCGCCATCGCGGCTGATCCGTTGGAACAAGAAGGTCCCGAGCCGCAGCGCCCAGATCGCGACCAGGGTGGCGATCAGCAGGGAGCGCAGCTCGACTGGGCCGCCGAAGAGCAGGGCGCAGAGGAGCAAGGTCAGGTACGTCGCCGAGCCGGTCAGGTCGTAAAAGCGCTCGGTGCGAGCCAGGTAGGAAGGCACGTAGACGATCCAATTGACGCCGAACGAAACGGCCGCGCAGAGGGCGAACAGGGGCACACCGAACGCGAGCACACTGGCCTGGCTTCCGGCCCAGGCCACGAGGCCTCCAACGAGCAGGGTCGCTCCGATGGCGAGCAGCGCGCTGGCCGTTCCGCTCATGTCGTTGCCCCTCGTTCCGGTGGCGCTCACGGGGCCTCGCGGCAGCTGCCGTCCGCGTGGGGGACGCGTCGCATCCGCTCGACCTCGTAGCCGCGCTCCGCGAGACGCTTCGTGATCGCTCCCAGGAGAGCTTCGTCGAGCCGGGGCTCGCGTGCCATCACCCAGGCATAGGAGCCCGAGGGATGGCCGATGACGGTCAGGCTGAAGTCGGGCGCGAGCTCGAGGATCTGGTAGTCGAGGCGGAGCGGCCAGAAGGGTCGGACCCGCCACTCGGCATTCGTGGCCGGGTCGTGCACCCAGGCCCGCATGCCGAACTCCTTCGGCGGTCCGTCGAGTGCGCCCTCGCAGAAGCGGAACCTCACGTCGATCTCGCCGTCCTCACGGAGCGTGTAGGTCTCGACGGCTTCGTGGGCATCCGCTTCGACGCTGAGCGGCATGTGCGCGATCACGTACCAGTCGCCCATGAAGCGCTCGAGCTCGAAGGGCAGGCTCGCCGGGTCGATGCCGCGCGGCTGGAGCCCGCTCGGTGGCGTCGCGCAGGCGCTGAGGAGCAGCGCGGCCGCCAGGGCGGAAACGAGGTTCGACGGGCGGTTCACGGGAGCTCCTTCGATCGGGACGGCTCTAGAGGCGGATGCCGTCGTGTGCAGCCAGGTGGACGAGCAGGCGCTCCATCTCGGCACGGGCGCGGGCGCTGCCCTCGGCCAGCCGGCGATGCAGGGCGGCATCTTCCACGGTGGTGTCCTCACACCCGAGGGAGTAGGCCTCGAAGCTCGCGAGGCTCGAGACGATGCTCGCCAGGTGGCTCGTACACTCGCAGTCCAGGCTGCCGGCCACCTCGCGCAGCCTGGCGAGCTGGCTGTCGTCGAGGCGCCGCGCAGGAATGCACGCCGGGCCGCCGGGGATCGAGGGAGGCGGCGCCGCGGGAACCGCACCCGACACGAGGTCCAGGTCGAACAGGGCGCGCTGCAGTGCTTCGATCCGCAGCGGACCCCGCACCGCCCGCATGCCGCGCCGGGCCAGGGCCAGCAGCTCGGCCCGGCGCGCGAACTCGTAGATCACCACCCACCGGGTGTGCGGCGAGGCCGTCCGCACGACGTCGATCCGCTCGATCGTGCTTCCCGCCAGGCGGCCTGCATGGAGCACGACGACCTCAGGCAGAGCCTCCGGCAGGTCTTCGACCCGTTCCACGGAATGGACGATCTCCCAGCGGTCGGCCAGCGAGCCCGCCGCCGCGATCTGCCCGATCAGCGCCGGGCCGACGATCGCGATCCGGGCGCGGTCGTCCGAGGCTCGGACCTCACCCTCGCTGAGCCGGCTCAGCCGACTGCGCAGCTCGTCGTCGTTCAGCGGGGCGAGCTGCCCGATCGACTCGCCGAGCTCGGTTGCGGCCCGCAACAGCCGCAAGCGTTGGATCTGGTCTTCGCCGTAGCGGCGATGGCCCGTCTCCGTGCGCCGCGGCGAGATGGCGCGGTGTCTTCGTTCCCAGGCCCGGATCGTGTGGACATCGAGCCCGGTCAAGCCGGCCACCGTCCCGATGGCGAAGTCCTCGGTGCGTCGATCGTCTCGCATCGCGATCCTCAGGCAGCCCGGACCCAGCCGCGCTCGGGGAGCGTGGACATCAGCAGCCGGAGCTCAGAGGGCGCGAGATGCAAAGCCAGACCCAGGGTCAGGGGGCCGACGGCGTCGTTGGCGGAGACGTGCTCCATGGGGGGCTCCGTACAAGTCCGGGAGGGTGGCCCCTGCGGGCGGGGGGCCCGCAGGGGCTCAGGGGGGGGATCTGGAGGGGTTGGGTTCCAGAATGTCGAGATTATATCTAGACAAACTGACATGGCAAGGGCATTCTCCGTGGACCCCCTGGCCCCAGGAGAGCCCATGTCCGCCAGCCCTGTCCTGGTCCTGAACCCGAGCCCCCCGCGCGGGTTGCCCGGATTCGTGGCCGTGAAGATCCGCCACGAGGAGAGCCTGCATCCCCACGACGCCGTGGCGGTGATCGCGAAGGGCGTGCGCGGTGGGTGACGTGCCCGACGGCATCTCGCGTAGCGGACCCTGGAACGCGGAACGCGTCGAGCAGTTCCTCGCCGAGACCTGCATTCCGCTGCGCCTCGCCTGGCACGGGCCGTCCGGCTTTCCGGTCGTGGCCAGCCTTTGGTTCCTGCACCGCGATGCCGCGCTCTGGTGCGCCACCCGGCCCGATGCCGCCGTCGCGCGCCACCTGCGGCGCGACGGCCGTTGCGCCTTCGAGGTGGCGCCGGACCAGCCTCCGTACCGCGGCGTGCGCGGGGCGGCGACCGCGACCGTCGATCCGGCCGGTGGCAAGGCGCTGCTCGAGGAGCTGCTGATCCGCTACACCGGGGGGCTCGACAGCTCGCTGGCCCGCGGGCTCCTCGCCCGCGCGGACGACGAGGTCGTCCTGCGGCTCGAGCCGACCCGCCTGACGAGCTGGGACTACCGCGAGCGGATGGCGGACGCATGACGACCACTGGAACCGGCGGTTCGCACCGCCACCCGCGAGGTGCCCATTGAGCGAGCGACGCCGATCCGTGCTCGGCTTCGGGGTCTTCCTCGGGCTCTGCGCGCTGGCTGCAACGGTCGGCGCGACCTTCGAGCCCGGTGCGTGGTACGAGGAGCTCGAGAAGCCGCCCTTCACGCCCCCGAACCTGGTGTTCCCGATCGCGTGGACGTTGCTCTACGCGGGCATGGCGTGGTCGGGCTGGCGATTCTGGCGGGCAGAGCCTCGCTCGTGGGCCGTCCGGATCTGGGCGCTGCAGCTCGTCTTGAACGCGGCCTGGTCGTGGCTCTTCTTCGGGCTGCACGAGATCGCCATCGCCTACGTCGAGATCCGCGTCCTCTGGCTCGCGATCCTGGTGACCATGATGCTCGGCTGGCGCCTCGATCGCACGGCCTCGCTCGCGTTGCTGCCCTACCTGGCCTGGGTCGCGTTCGCGAGCTGGCTGAACCTGGCGATCCTGCTCGCGAACCGCTGAGGCCTCGGCTCAGCGCAGCCCCAACAGGTCGAGCAGCTCGGCGTGCGAGCTGGCCACCGCATCGGCCTCCGGCAGCGGCGACTCGTCGTCGTGGGTCGCGCGCAGCCGCACGCTGGTCATGCCGACGGCTTTCGCTCCCGCCACGTCGGTCCGCCGCAGGTCGCCCACGTGCACGGCGTCTTCGGGGCGCACACTCAGCGCATCGAGCGCCATCCGGAAGATCCGACGGTCGGGTTTCGGCGCTCCGACCTCGTCCGAGAAGAGCTCGGCCGTCAGGGGTTCGAGCAGCCCATGCCGATCGAGCAGGCGCCGGACCTCGCGACCCGGCGTCAGCCCCGTGTCGCAGATCAGCGCCATCGCCACACCGGCCGCCTGCAAACGCTCGAGGGTCTCGCGTGCGCCGTCGAGGGCGACGACCCGCCCGCTGTGAGAGGCGGTCTGGAAGCGCTCGGTCAGATGGACGAGCACGGCTTCCGGCAGCGGCAGCTCGAGGGCTTCCAGGCTCCAGCGCGCCACCTCGCGCGCCCCGGAAACGACGCCCTTCTCCCAGAGCTGCATGTGCGCGAGCCAGGCCCGGTCGAAGGCTGCCGAGACCTGCTCGATCGGTCGCTCCTCGCACTCCTCGAGGGTGGCCGCGTGCAACGCCTCGACCCGCAGGCGGTGCGCCTCGCTCCAATCGGTCTCCACGATCAGCGTGTTCCAGCAGTCGAAGGTGACCGCCCGAGGGAGCGCACCGTCGCGGCGCACCAGGGCCGCGGGAGGTCGCGCGCGGCCGATGGCGGCCAGCACCTCGTCCACGGACTGGCGCAGCGGGGCGTCGGTCCGCACGGGGACGTGGTGGCCCGCCTCCTTCGCATCGACCTCCTCGAACAGGGCATCCAGATCGCGTGCGATCGCCGACCAGCTGCCCTCGGCCACTCCCGTCCGCTGCTCGCGGGCACGCAGCCGTGCGGCGGTGCGATCCTCCGATGCGTGACAGGTGCAGAGCATCAGGTCGGCATCCAGGCGCGCGGCCAGCTCTGCCACCCGTTCCCGCGCCTTCCGCGTCGGGCTGCAGGCGTCGATCATGCACGGCCGCCCGCTTGCGAGCACGGCTTCTGCGCGTCGCAGCACGCCCGCATAGATGCGCTCGTCGAAGGCGTCGGACCACGCGCGCTCGAGCGCGGCCTCGGGCCCGGCGACCTTTGCAACCGGGCCGAGCACGGCATCGCGCACGCGATCGGCCACGACGCGGGGTGCTCCCAGCCGCCGCACCAGGCCCTTGGCGAGCGTGCTCTTGCCGCTGGCGACGCGGCCGATCAGCAGCAACAGCGTCGGGCCCGCGGGCGCGAAGTGTCCGCGGGCCGCGAGCCAGGGCGCGAGCCAGCTGCGGGCCGTATCCAGCTCCGCCTCGACGGCCCGCTCGCAGATGACCAGGCACTCGTAGAAGTCGATGACGCCGTAGAGCGCGTAGTCGTCTGCAGCCAGGGCGTAGGCGGCGAGCAGCTGCTCGGCGAGACCCTCGTAGCCGGCGCAGCGGATCGCACTCGACAGCACGGCGAGGTCTTCGGCGACATCGCCCGCCGCCCCCGGCTTCGCATCGATGCGCGCGACGCGGCTGCGGGCGCGGACCTTGGAAGGCCTGAGCCCGGCGCAGCGCCCGCGGATCCTGCCGGCCGCATGCCGCTCGAGGAAGGCATCGACCCGGCGGGTCAGCAGCACGCCCGGGCCCTCGTCGAGCTGCTTGCGATCGGCCGCCGTCAGCAGGCCTCGCGCCTCCAGCGACTGCAGGGCACCACGCCAGCGCCGGGCCAGTGATGCGGGGCTGGCGGCGCCGTCGCGCTCGTCGGCCGTTGGGGCGTTCTGGTGCAGTCGGGCCAGCACCTTGGCGACGGCGCGAACGTGCCGGGGCTTCACGCGTCCGCGCGCGATCCGCCGATCCAGTCGATCGCGTCGGCGCAGCTTGGGGAGGGCAGCGGCCATGGCCTCAACGCTACGCACGGGGAACACGGCTGTCGATTGACAGCGATCGGTCAGGAGCCATGGTGTCGGAATGCCGTCCTTTCCGATCCTGTTCGCCGTGATGCTCGCGCTGCTGCTGCCGGCCTGCGTCGAATCCGAGGCCGACGAAGCCACCGGCGCAGAGCTCTACGCGATCCACTGCGCCAGCTGTCACGGGCCGGGAGGCGGGGGGGATGGACCGGTCGCCGCCGGGTTGTCCGTGGCTCCGCCCGATCTGCGCGCCCTCCAGGCGCGCCTTGACGGGCGCTTTCCCGAAACAGAGGTTCTCGCGACGATCGATGGGCGCCGCGAGGTCGCGGCGCATGGCCCCCGCGACATGCCCGTCTGGGGTGCCGTGTTCACCGAGGCCCGGCGCGGCGAGGACCTGCCCGTGTGGCGCGCGATGGCCGACGCGCGAGCCCTGGTCGACTTCCTGCGCACGATCCAGGATCCGCCGAGAGCCAAGGACGCGGAGCGTCCGCCGAGCGCGAAGGACGCGGAGCGGCCGCCGAGAGGGAACGACGCGGAACGCCGCTAGGCGCCCGTGAGCGGCAGGGCTCGGCTACCTTGTCTTCGATGACTGCCCGACCGAATTCGCCGGCCAAGCGCCCCAACCGGCCCATCCTCATCCCTGCGGCGGTGGTCCTGTCGACCTTCTTGCTCGCCTGCGGCGACCCGAAGGCGCCGCCGCCGAGCGGCGCGATCCACTATCGGCAGTACTGCGCCTCGTGCCATGGGCTCACCGGCCAGGGGGACGGCCCGCTCGCAGCGAGCCTGCAGACGGACCCGAGCGATCTCACCACGCTCGCGCGTCGTGCCGGGGGCAGCTTCGACGAGGCGGCCGTAATGCGCGCGATCGACGGGCGCCGAGACGTGGCGGCTCACGGGCCCCGCGAGATGCCGGTCTGGGGGGCGGTCTTCACCGAGGAGCTCGAGGGCGAGGCGTACGCGCCCTACGTCGTGCTGCTCCGCTCGCGCGCGCTCACCGACTACCTGCGCTCGATCCAGGTCGAGTAGCGCTCCGCCGGCTAGGAGAACCCGAGCGAGAGCAGGTTCTCGACCGGCTGATACAGCTCTTCCAGGTAGGCGATGGTCTGGTCGTCGAGCTCGATCTCGGCGGCGGCCATCAGCTGCTCCAGCTGCTCGACCTTCGAGACGCCGACGATCGGGGCGTGCACCTCGGCCTTGCTGAGCAGCCAGGCCAGCGAGATCTGCGCGGGCGTGTGGCCCATCTTCTCGGCGATCTCGATCACGCGATCCGCGATCTCGAAGTCGCGTGCGCCGCGGTAGAGGCTCTCGGTGCGGGAGCGGTCGGCGCCCTTCGAGCGATCCGTCGTGCCCTTCTCGAAGCCGCCGCGGTAGGAGCCGGCCAGGATGCCGCGCGCGAGCGGCGACCAGGGTGTCAGCGCCACGCCGGTGCGCGCGCAGTACGGGTTCATCTCCCGTTCTTCTTCGCGGTAGATCAGGTTGTAGTGGTTCTGCATGGAGATGAACTTCGTCCAGCCGTTCATCTCGGCGGTGAGCTGCAGCTCGGCGAACTGCCAGGCGAACATCGACGACGCGCCCAGGTACAAGGCCTTGCCCGACTTCACGACCTCGTCGAGCGCCTCGAGCGTCTCCTCGATCGGAACCTGCACGTGGCCCGGCACGCCGTGCGGGTGGCGGTGGATCACCAGGTGGTCCACGTAGTCGTGACCGAGCCGCTCGAGGCAGCGGTCCACGCCCTCGAGGATGTGCTTGCGCGAGAGCCCGCCCTGGTTGGCGCCCATGCCCATCGGCATGGCGACCTTGGTGGCGAGCACGTACTGATCGCGCGGCAGCAGCTCGTTCAACAGCGTGCCGACCACCTCCTCGCTCGCGCCCACCCCGTACACGTCGGCGCAGTCGAAGTAGAAGAGGCCGTTCTCGATGGCCTTCTCGAAGATCGGTCGCGCTGCATCCACACCGAGGGTCCAATCGCCTTGATGGCCGCGGCCGGGCTCGCCGAAGTTCATGGTGCCGAGACAGAGCTGCGAGACGCGAAGGCCGCTGTTGCTGCCGAGCTGGATGGCCTTGAGCATGGAGAGGCTCCCTGTGAAGGTCGGATGACGGAAACGGCATGGTGCAGCAGGAAGATGCCTTGCGCTCGCCGGCCAGCCCTGGGAACCTCCTCCGTTCGACGGAGAGGATCTGCTGGTGGACGGATCAAAGCCCGTGGTCCTTCACGAGCAGGACCGCGATCTCGAGAGCTGGGACGACCCGACCCGCGGCCCGGTGCAGTGGCGCACGCTGCTGAGCGGGGACCGCACGCCGACGAACGCCCTCACGATGGGGGTGGCCGAGTTGCCGCCCGGCGGCCGCCAGTCGCCGCGGATCCACTGGCACGCGCACGTCGAGGCGTACTACGTCCTGTCGGGCGAGGGAGTCGTTGCGATCGCAGGGGTCGAGCATCCGGTTCGGGCCGGGTCGGCGGTCTTCGTTCCGGGCGACACCGAGCACGGAGCCGCGAACACCGGGAGCGAGACGCTGCGGATCCTCTACGTGTTCGCGGCCGATTCCTTCGACGAGATCGAGTACGAGTTCCCCACAGTCAGGAGTGCTGGATGACGATGAAGACCGGATCCCTCGCCGCATGGATTTCGCTGCCCCTGCTGGTGCTCGTTGCCGCACCGCTCCGGGCCGACGACGTGACCGGCTCGAAGGATCACCCTGTGATCGACATGCGCTATCCGGACGCGACGATCGTCGACTACAAGGAGACGGCCTTCGACGAGTACAAGCTGTTGACCGGCAAGGTGCTCGAGCGCGACAAGCAGCCGCCGACCTTCGAGGCGATCGAGGGCAAGGTCACCAGCCTGACGTACGAGATCCCCGCCGAGCGCTCCACCCTCGAAGTGATGAGGAACTACGAGATCGCGTTCAAGGACCTGGGCTTCCAGGTGCTGTTCCAGTGCAAGAACGCCGACTGCGGCGGACGCGCCTTCAACCACCAGGTCGTGCCCTACCGCGCGGGCTTCGCGGAGAACTACGAGGATCAGCGCTTCCGGGCGGCCCGTCTCGATCGGGACGAGGGTTCGGTGTACGCGTCTCTCTACATCACGAAGAACTACTCCGCGGGAGGCGCGACGAAGAACCGCGTGTACGTGCGGCTCGACGTGATCGAGACGACCCCCATGCAGACCGGAATGCAGGTCAAGAAGGCCGACGAGCTGGCCGGCGAGATCGCCCAGAAGGGCAAGGCAGTGATTCACAGCATCCTGTTCGCCACGGACAGCGCCGAGATCCTGCCCTCCTCGCGACCGGCGCTGGCGGAGGTGTCGAAGCTGATGAAGTCCGACCCCAAGCTCGCGGTTCTCGTCGTCGGCCACACCGACAACCAGGGCGCCCTCGCGCACAACCGGGACCTCTCCGAGCGCCGCGCCAAGGCCGTCGTCGTCGATCTCGTCTCGCGCTACGGCATCGCGTCCAGCCGCCTGAGCGGCCACGGCGTGGGCTTCCTCTCCCCGGTCGCCCCCAACACCACGGACGAGGGCCGCAAGCTCAACCGCCGCGTCGAACTCGTCCGCCGCTGACCTCAGGGCCCAGCAGAGCGGCGAGAGCGCGAGAGCGGGGCGGCGAGAGCGGGGACGTTCGTTTCATTGTTGCATGGGCCGGACGATCCGTGCGGGATTCGCCATCCTTCCGGGCGTGGCCGCAGAAGCAATCATCGACCATGAGGTGCCGATCGGCCGGCACCAGACGACCTCGGTCCGGGACATTCCGGGGCCGCCCGGCGCGATGCCGGTCATGCTCCTGCACGGGCTCGGCGCCACGGCGCGACTGAACTGGGGGCCCTGCTTCCGGCCCCTGGCGGAGCACTTCCGCGTCCTCGCCCTCGATCATCGCGGGCACGGGCGAGGTCTGCGCACCCGGCGCTTCCGGCTCGAGCAGTGCGCCGACGACGCGGCCGAGGCCGCGCGCGTGCGCGGAGCAGGGCGCTTCATTGCGGTCGGCTACTCGATGGGCGGCCCGATCGCCTCGCTCACCTGGCGCCGCCATCCCGACCAGGTCGCAGGGCTCGTGCTGTGCGCGACCTCCCGGCACTTCATGCGCCGCGACGTCGCACGCATGGCCCGGATGGGGTTGCCCGCTGCCGCGCTGATGGCCCGATTGATGCCCTCGGTGGCTCACCAGCGGATGCTCCAGCGCATGCTCGCGCGCATCGAGCATCCCGAGCTGCGCGACCGCATCCACCAGGAATTCGTGGGGCACAACCCCGCGACGTTGATCCAGGCGACCCACGCCTTGAGCCGCTTCTCCTCCCACGACTGGATCGGTCAGGTCGACGTGCCCGCCGCCGTGATCGTGACGACTCGCGACGAGCTCGTGCCGCCGGATCGTCAGCGCAAGCTGGCGGCCTCGATCCCCGGCGCCGAGATCTTCGAGGTGGACGGCGACCACGGCGCCTGCATCGGCCGCGCCGACCTGTTCGTTCCCGCCCTGGTGGCGGCCTGTCGGAGTGTCGAGCGCCGGATCGCCGCGAAGCGCTAAGCGAGATTCAGCGCGGTTCGCACACGAAGATCGGGATGTCCCGATCGGTGCGCTCGCGATACTCGGCGTAGGGCGCGTAGTGCTCGTCGCAGATCGGCCACAGCGCCGGCTTCTCCTCGGGCGCCGCCAGCCGGGCCCGCAGCGCCATCTGCTTGCCGCGGTACTCGACGTCGATGTCGGGATGCTTCACGAGGTTTCCGTACCAGACCGGGTTCTTCGGCGCGCCGCCCTGGGAGGCGACCAGCAGCACCCCGCCCTGGTAGGGCACGTA
>JAJDAR010000451.1 GCA_029261775.1 Deltaproteobacteria bacterium
TCGATCCAGCGACACGGCGTGCTCCAGCCCGTCGTCGTGCGTCGCGCGCCGCCCGGCGCCGAGCGTCCCTACGAGCTCGTCGTCGGTGAACGCCGCTGGCGCGCGAGCCAGCGCGCGGGCCGCGCGACCCTTCCCGCGACGGTGCAGGACATCGCACCCCGCGATCTCCTCGAGGTGGCCCTGGTCGAGAACGTCCAGCGCCGCGATCTCAACCCGATCGAGCTGGCCCTCGCCTTTCGCGCGCTGCAGGAGCAGGGCGCGACCCAGGAGGAGGTCGGCCGCCGGGTCGGCCTCGATCGCTCCACGGTCGCCAACCATCTGCGTCTGCTGGAGCTGCCCCGCGAGCTCCAGGGCGACGTCGAGGCCGGTGTGCTCACGGCGGGTCATGCGAAGGCGCTGCTCAGCGTCGGCAATCCCGAGCGGCGACGGCATCTGCGCGATCGGGTCGTCGAGGAGCAGCTATCGGTCCGCGCGGCGGAGCAGCTGGCTCGCCAGGTGGCGGGTCCGCGTGCCCGGCCTCGCAAGACGGCGCCCCCGTCGGGAGTGGATCCGAACCTGCAGAGCCTGATCGACGCCCTGCGTGCCCGGCTCCAGACCCAGGTCCGGATCACGGGATCGGGCAAACGCGGCCGCATCGAGGTGGACTTCTACGGCCCCGAGGACCTCCATCGGATCACCCAGACCTTGCTCGACGGCTCGCGCCCGTGAGCGAGTCGGAGGAGACGCCGACGATCCTGGGCCCCGGCAGCCATTTCGAGGGGCTGCTGACCTTTCGCGGGTCCGCCCGGGTGGATGGCAGCCTCACCGGGACGATCCATGCCGAGGGCCGCCTCGAGATCGGGCCCCATGCGTTCGTTCGCGCCGGGATCGAGGTGGACGAGGTGGTGGTCGAGGGCCGCGTCGAAGGCGACATCCGTGCCCACCTACGCGCCGAGCTGCGCGAGACCGCCCAGGTCGTCGGGAGCCTGGTTTCACCCCGCGTGTCCCTGGCCCTGGGCAGCGTCCTGCAGGGAGATTGCGTGATGGGGGCCCCGGCGGAGGCCCACGCCGGGGGCGACGCGCCAGAACGGGCGCAGACCCCCGATTCCGCGGCGGAATTGGCCTGATCCGAGCTTGAATCTCCGGCCGGATTTGCAAGGATTGGCGCCGCCCGAGCCCCGTTCCGCGCAGGTGGATCGGGGCCCCAGGAGTCCGACAGCGCCTTCGGTCCGTCGCCCCCGCCATCGGGGCGCGAGACCGGTGCTTGGCGGGCCCGAGGGCGAGAGCCGGGAGGACCGGCGCACGCGGTCCACCTCGCCCGACCCCCGCATCCGCCCGAAGCCAACCGACCTCGAGAGGAGCACCACCCGATGACCCGAAGCCCGCTCGCCCGGCTCGCGCTCGCGGTGGCCCTCTCGTTGCTTCCGGTCGCAGCGGTCCTGCTGGTTCCGGCCGCAGCTCAGGCCGCCGAGGGCGGTCTCACGATCTTCCCCGATCCCGTGCAGCTGGTGATCCTGCTCGTCCTCTTCATGCTCCTGATCGTTCCCGCGAACCGGCTGCTGTTCGAGCCGCTCCTCGGTGTGCTCGACGAGCGCGACAAGCAGATCGAGGGCGCGCGCGAACGCGCCGCGGGTGTCGCTGCCGAGGCCGACCGCGTGCTGGGCGAGTACGAGGCCTCGATCGGTGAGGCCCGCAAGTCCGCCGAGGGCGAGCGCCGCAAGGCCCTCGACGAGGCGCGACGCGAGCAGTCCCGTGTGACCGCAGAAGCGCGCGGCTCCGCCGAGGAAGAGCTCGCCAGGGCCCGCAGCGGCGTGGCCGAGGCTCTCGAGCAGGCGCGTAGCGAGTTGCGCGGGCAGTCCGAGCAGATCGCGCGCGAGGCCGCGAGCCAGGTGCTCGGAAGGAGCCTGTCGTGAAGTCTCCCAGGCGGATGACGACGCACGCAGCCACGCTCGGCGTCTGTGCGTGGCTCGCGCCTGGCGCCGCGTGGGCCGCCGCCGGGGGCATGAGCCAGGTGTGGGAGGCCGTGAACCTCATTCTGCTGATCGGCGTGCTGGTCTACTTTGCACGCAAGCCGGTGCTCTCCTTCCTGCACGATCGCCGCGCCGAGATCGAGGGCAATCTCGAGAGCTCGGAGAAGCTGCTGAAGGATGCGGAGGGTCGACTCGAGGAGTGGAGCCAGCGCGCCGCCCAGCTCGACACCGAGGCCCAATCCATCCGCGATGACGCGCGACGCGCGGCGGAGCAGGAGCGGGACGCGATCATCGCCGATGCCAGGCTCACTGCGGATCGCATCCGCAAGAGCGCGGGCGCGGTCGTCGACCGGGAGCTGCGGATCGCGCGCGAGCGCCTGCGCAGCGAGGTGGCGGACCTCGCCACGGGGCTGGCCGCCCGCATTCTCGCCGAGCAGGTCACGTCGGAGGATCGCTCGCGACTCGTCGACGAGTTCGTCCAGAAGATCGAGCAGGGAGACAGCCATTGATCTCGCCTGTCGAGCCGGGAGGCACGCCGTTGGCGCTGCCCACCCACGGAGGCCTCTAGTGGCTGGTGCCGCCGCCGCAGGGCGCTATGCGAAGGCCCTCTTCCAGCTGGCCAAGGAGCAGGGAGCCGTCACCGGAATCCGCACGGAGCTTCGGAAGCTGGCTGCGCTGCTCGACGAGCACCCGGAGCTTCGCGAGGTGCTGCTGCAACCGCTCCACCCCGCGCCGCAGCGCCGCGCCGTGCTCGCGCAGGTCGGCGAGAAGCTCGGCTCGAGTCCCTTGCTCAAGAGCTTCACCGGCTTCCTGATCGACCAGCGCCGATTCGTCGATCTCGAAGCCATCGAGCAGGCCTTCGTCGCGCTGGCCGATGCCGACGCGGGCCTGACCAAGGCCGTCGTGCGCACGGCTTCCCCCCTGACCGACGACCAGAGGGCCCGCCTGCAGCAGGCGCTGGCCCGGCGGGCCGGGACCGACGTCGAGCTCGAAGTCCAGATCGACGAATCCCTGCTGGGCGGCGTCGTCGCGAAGATCGGGGACACCGTCTACGACGGCAGCCTCAAGAGCCAGCTCCAGCAGCTGCGCCTCTCCCTCCACCGTCACTGACCAGAGAGCGCCGAACCACTCCATCAGCATCCCCGCAAACGACCCGCCCCAGAACGCCTCCCCCGCAAGCGCGCCGCGAGCGCGCGCAGCGAGCGGACCGCGAAGCGACGTCCACAAGGAAGGAACCTCATGAGCGCAGCCGACCTCCGGCCCGGCGAAATCACCGACATCCTCAAGCGCGAGATCCAGGAGTACGGGCGCGACGTCGATGTCGCCGAGACCGGTTCCGTGCTCTCCGTCGGCGACGGCATCGCGCGGGTCTATGGCCTGCAGAGCGCCATGGCCGGCGAGCTCGTCGAGTTTCCCGGCCAGGTGAGCGGGATGATCCTCAACCTCGAGGACGACAACGTCGGCATCGCGATCATGGGCAACGCCGGCCACATCAAGGAAGGCGACCTGGTGCGGCGCACCGGCCGGATCGTCGAGGTGCCCGTCGGCGAGGGTCTGCTCGGGCGGGTCGTGGACGCCCTCGGTGCTCCGATCGACGGCAAGGGCCCGATCGAGTCCACCGAGACCCGGCGCGTCGAGCTGAAGGCCCCCGGCATCGTCACGCGCAAGAGCGTGAACGAGCCGCTCATGACGGGCATCAAGGCGATCGACGCGATGACGCCGATCGGTCGTGGCCAGCGCGAGCTGATCATCGGCGACCGCCAGACCGGCAAGACTGCGGTCGCGATCGACACGATCATCAACCAGAAGGACACGGACGTCTTCTGCATCTACGTCGCACCCGGCCAGAAGCAGTCGACCGTCGCCCAGGTGGTGGACAAGCTCACCCAGCACGGCGCGATGGAGTACACGATCGTCGTCGCCGCGACCGCCAGCGACCCGGCACCGCTGCAGTTCATCTCCCCCTACGCGGGCTGTGCGATGGGCGAGTGGTTCCGCGACAACGGCAAGCACGCCCTGATCATCTACGACGATCTCTCCAAGCAGGCCGTGGCCTACCGGCAGCTCTCGCTGCTGCTGCGCCGGCCGCCGGGCCGCGAGGCGTATCCCGGGGACGTCTTCTACGTCCACTCCCGGCTGCTGGAGCGGGCTGCGAAGCTCGACGACTCGCTCGGGGGCGGCAGCCTGACGGCGCTGCCGATCATCGAGACCCAGGCGAACGACGTGTCGGCCTACATCCCGACCAACGTCATCTCGATCACCGACGGGCAGATCTTCCTCGAGACCGATCTGTTCAACGCCGGCATCCGACCCGCCGTGAACGTCGGCCTCTCGGTCTCCCGGGTGGGTGGAGCCGCGCAGACGAAGGCGATGAAGAGCGTCGCCGGCCAGCTCAAGCTCGGCCTGGCGCAGTACCGCGAGATGGCGGCCTTCGCGCAGTTCGGGTCCGACCTCGACGCCGCGACGCAGGAGCAGCTGGCCAACGGCGAGCGCCAGACCGAGATGCTGAAGCAGGGCCAGTACCAGCCGCTCAAGATGGAGGAGCAGGTGATCTCGATCTACGCCTGTACCCCGCCCGAAGGAGGCAAGAGCTGGGTGCGCGGCCTCGAGCTCGAGGACATCGGGCGCTACGAGCGCGAGATGCTCTCCCACATGCGGGCCAGTCATGCCGATCTGCTCGGCCGGATCCGCGAGACGGGCAAGCTCGGGGACGAGGACGAGGCGGCGCTGAAGAAGGCCCTCGACGAGTTCGGGAACGCCTTCCAGCCGAGCGGCCGGTAGCCCGAGGTGCCCAGCCTCAAGGACATCAAGCGGCGCATCGGCACCGTCGAGAACACCCAGCAGATCACCTCTGCGATGCGGATGGTCTCGGCGGCGAAGCTTCGGCGCGCGCAGAACGCGATCCTGGCGGCGCGCCCCTACGCGCAGAAGATGTACGCCACCCTGGGCGAGATCGGTCGGCGCCAGACCGACGCCGAGCACCCGCTGCTGCAGGCGCACGAGAGCCAGACGGTGCTCGAGGTGGTCGTCGTGTCCTCGGACCGCGGGCTGTGCGGCGCCTTCAACGCAAACGCGATGAAGATGGCCGAGCGGGTGATCGCGGAACGCGGACCGGCCTTCGACAAGATCGTCATCTCGACCGTCGGTCGGAAGTCGGCGGAGTACTTCCGCAAGCGCCGGGAGGTCGTCAGGAGCTGGACCGGACTTGCCAACATCGGCTTCGCCGACGCCGTGGAGATCGCGACGCATCTCTCCGATCGCTACCAGGCCGGTGAGATCGACCACGCCGTGATCATCTACAACGAGTTCGTGTCGGCCATGACGCAGCGGTCGAGCTTCGATCAGCTGCTGCCGCTCTCCGCCGAGGACCAGATCGCCGAAGCCGGCGAGGCCACGGCGATGCCCTTCGAGATCGAGCCCGACGCGACGGCGCTGCTGAACGTGCTGGTGCCGCAGGCGCTCGAGTTCTCGATCTACCGGGCACTCCTCGAGAACCAGGCGGGCGAGCACGCCGCGCGCATGACGGCGATGGAGAGCGCGACCCGCAACACCGAGGATCTGATCAAGAGCCTCACCCTCAAATACAACCGCGCACGGCAGGCGGCGATCACCAAAGAGCTGGTCGAGATCGTCTCCGGCGCGGAAGCCCTCTAGCCGGTCCCAAGGCCCGGCGAGCCCTCCTCCGACTCAAGCCATCCAAAGGAAGCACTCCCATGGCGCAGCAAGGCAAGATCACCCAGGTCACCGGTCCGGTCGTGGACGTCGAGTTCCCGCCCGGCGAGCTGCCGGAGATGTTCACCGCCCTCCGGGCGACGAACGCCGGCATCGACGATCGCGAAGACAACCTGGTGCTCGAGGTGGCCCAGCATCTCGGGGAGAACACCGTCCGCACGATCGCGATGGACACCACCGAGGGCCTGGTTCGGCACCAGCTGGTCACGAACACCGGTGGGCCGATCACGATGCCGGTCGGGCCGAACGTGCTCGGTCGCATCCTGAACGTGATCGGCGATCCCGTGGACGAGCGCGGACCCGTCGAGACGGAGACCCGTTGGTCGATCCACCGCGAGGCGCCCGAGTTCGTCGACCAGGCGACTTCGGTCGAGGCGCTCGAGACCGGCATCAAGGTCGTCGACCTGATCTGCCCCTACCAGAAGGGTGGCAAGGTCGGCCTGTTCGGCGGCGCCGGTGTGGGCAAGACCGTCGTCATCCAGGAGCTGATCAACAACATCGCCCACGAGCACGCCGGCTACTCGGTGTTCGGCGGCGTCGGCGAGCGCACCCGCGAGGGCAACGACCTCTGGCACGAGATGGAGGACGCCAAGCTCGCGGACGGCACCACCGTGCTCGACAAGTGCGCGCTGATCTTCGGCCAGATGAACGAGCCGCCGGGTGCCCGCGCCCGGGTCGGGCTCTCGGCGCTGACCTGCGCAGAGTACTTCCGGGACGAGGAGGGCAAGGACGTCCTGCTCTTCATCGACAACATCTTCCGCTTCACGCAGGCGGGCTCCGAGGTCTCGGCGCTTCTCGGCCGGATCCCCTCGGCGGTGGGCTACCAGCCCACGCTGGCGACGGACATGGGCGAGATGCAGGAGCGCATCACCTCGACCACCAAGGGCTCGATCACGTCGGTACAGGCCATCTACGTCCCTGCGGACGACCTGACCGACCCCGCACCCGCCACGGCGTTCACCCACCTCGATGCGACGACGGTGCTCGATCGCGGCATCTCCGAGCTGGGTATCTACCCGGCCGTCTCGCCCCTCGACTCGACGAGCCGGATCCTCGATCCGCTGGTCGTGGGCGAGGAGCACTACAACGTGGCGCGCGACTGCCAGCAGACGCTGCAGAAGTACAAGGATCTCCAGGACATCATCGCGATCCTCGGCATGGACGAGCTCAGCGAGGAGGATCGCCTGACGGTGGCCCGGGCGCGCAAGATCGAGCGCTTCTTCTCGCAGCCCTTCAACGTGGCCGAGCAGTTCACCGGGCGACCGGGCATCTACGTCCGGCTCGAGGATACGATCCGCTCCTTCAAGGAGATCCTCGACGGCAAGTGCGACGATCTGCCCGAGCAGGCCTTCTACATGGCCGGGGCGATCGAGGACGTCCGAGAGGCCGCCAAGAAGATGGGCAGCTGAGCCATGCCGATCGATCTCACCGTGGTGACGCCGGAGGGCCAGGCCTTCCAGGGCGACGTCGAGAGTGTCGTGCTGCCGGGCATCGAGGGCGACTTCGGCGTCCTGACGGGTCACGAGGTGTTCATGACCAGCCTGCGGCCCGGCGAGATGACGGTCGAGCAGGGCAGCGATCGGCTGCTCGCCGCGCTCTCGAAGGGCATCGCCGAGGTCCACGAGGACCACGTGACGGTGATGGTCGGCAGCTGCGAGTTCGCCCACGAGATCGACATGGAGCGGGCGCAGGTCGCGGCCGAGCGCGCGCGCAAGCAGCTCGCCGACTTCCGCGCCACCGAGGAAGGCGAGGAGGCCTACCAGGCGCTCCAGGAGAAGTACTCGCGCGCCATCGCGCGGGTGTCCGTGTCGGAGAAGAAGAAGCAGTAGCTGGATGGCGGGGGCGATTGGCCCCCGCGGCGCCCGTCCGATCGGCCCTGTCGCCGAAGCCAGGTCTTCGCTTCCATGTCGCCATGGACGAGACCGCCGCCGCGCTGCAGAAGACGCTGAAGGGCCTGTTCCCGGAACGCCTCGATCTCGAGTTCGTCTCCGCCTCGCCGGAGGAGATCGTGGGCCGGATCCGCGTCCAGGAGATCCACTGCACGACGCCGGGCGTGATGCACGGCGGTGCGATCATGGCGATGGCGGATACGCTCGGCGCCTATGCGACCGTGCTCAACCTGCCGAAGGGCGCCGGCACGACCACGATCGAGTCGAAGACCAACTTCTTCAACCGGGCGACGACCGGGGAGTGGGTGACGGGCACGTGCGCGGCGTTGCACAAGGGCCGCCGCACGATGGTCTGGCGTACCGAGATCACCCGCGAGGATGGACGGCTCGTGGCGTCGGTGACGCAGACCCAGATCGTGTTGCCGGCGAAGCTCCGCCCCGAGGAGCAGCTGGCTGCGCTCTTTGCCGAGGGCGAGGTGTCGGACCACCAGGCGTTGCTGGCGCGGCTCGAACGCTCGGGTGGACAGCTCTACCGGGCCTGGGCCGAGCAGGCGGACAGCGACGAGGAGCGGGCCGAGCTGCTCGAGGCCGCGGAGCGCGAGGATCGGAACGCCGAAGTGCTGGAGAGACGGACGAAGGCCTAGCGGCCGCTCAGCGCTTGACGGCCGTGGCCTTGAGCTTGGCCTTGCCCTGCTCGACCACGACCCGGAACTTGACCTGCTCGCAGCCCGTCTTCTTGCGGATCTGGGCTTCCTGCTTCGCGAGGAGCTTGGAGAGCTTCTCCGGCGTGAGCCCCTTGGCGCCCTGTCCGGTCGACTCGCGGGCGTTGACGTAGGCCTCGAAGATCTCGCCCTGGCTCGGCCCCCCGTCGCGAGCCTGGACCTGGCTCCTGCGCTCGGCGATGTCGTTGCGCTCGCGGTCGTGGAGGTCGGCCTTGAAGAGATGGCGCTCGTAGCGGCCCTCTTCGATCTTGCGCAGGTTGTCGTCCCAGAGGCGCCGGAACGCCGAGTAGCGGGCGCGCAGGTTGTTGAACTTGAAGCGGTTGCCCGTGTTGTTGATCGAGATGTTCGTGTAGATCGCGATCATCTTGTTGACCTCGGCCCGCAGCATCTGGGGCACGCGCTTGCGGGTGCCGAGGAAGTACTGGTCGTACTCGTTCTTGAGCTGCTTCAGCTTGTGGTCGAGCAGCACGAGGTCGTCGGCGATGTCCTTGCCGAACTGGGCCATGCCCCCGCATCGGAGCACATCCCTACCCGCTTGAGGCGATTTCCCATCACTTGCCGCCCCCCGAAGCAAAGCTGCCGGTAGGCGAAGGCAGCGGGGACGTTCGGTTAATTGTTTGATCGAGCCCGGGAAGAGGTGCGAATAGGCCAGGGGGCGGAATCCACAAAGTAAACGAAGTCGCC
>JAJDAR010000452.1 GCA_029261775.1 Deltaproteobacteria bacterium
TGGAGGACCACCCGGGTCTCCCCTGGATCGCTCGTGATGCGATGCTCGAGGGTGGCGTTGCCTCCGTCCCGAGCCACCCGCGCCACCGCGCTCTCCAGCTCCGCGCGAGCGTCGTTGGGGAGCAGGCCGAGCAGCTCGGGCCACTCCCGGCGGTCCCACTCGTTGCGGTCGTCCAGCTGCGCGGCGATCTCCCACGAGCAGGTGTAGACACCGTTCTCCGGGTCGAGGCTCCAGGACGCCGCACCCGACAGCTCGCGAGCGCAGTCGGCCAGCTCCCGGTCGTGGCGCAGAGCCAGCAGGCGGGCATGGCTCTCGAGCAGGCGCCGGAGCCTCGCGCGCACGCAGTCCCAGGGCAGGTTGCGCGTCTCGCCGATCACGAAGTCCGTGGGCGGATCGATCTCGACCGGAAGACCGTCTGCCTGGCTCACGAGCGGGACCAGCACCAGGCGGGGCACGCCGATCAGCGCGGGGGTCGAATCGAGCTCGTCGAGGACCTTGCTCGGCTGCTCGCCCTCCGGGAGCTCGACCAGCACGACCGCCGGCCGCGGTTCGGACACCTGCGACAGCTCTTCGACGTGGATGGCGGAGGTCGCATAGCCGGCCATGCCGAGCGCGTCGGCCGCCTCGGCCCACAGGGCCTCGCGAGACGTCACGACCCACACGAGGGGCTGCGCCGAGCTGGTCGGGTTCGAGGAGGCCGCCAAGGATGCTCCTGCGGGAGGTGGATTCCCACCGCTCCGGCTCTCATCGGCTCTCCCAGGGAGCCGGTTGAGGCCCTCCCGGGAAATCCCCGATGGAGCCTCGGGGCCCTCGGGGCGGCGTTCGGCAGGTGCCGGTGCACGCCACCGGAGCGCCCTCAGAGCGGGCGGCGCAGCGGCTCGAAGCGCAGTCGCAGCCGGTGGGTGCCGGACGGGACGCGGAAGGCGGGGGCGGTCTCGGGACCGCAGGCTCCGGTGCCGACGCCCCGGTGGAAACGGTCGAGGCTCAGCCAGACCCCCCGCCGGGCGGGCAGGTGCCCCGTGCGCCGGGCCTCGTAGAGCTGGTCGGGGCTGTGCGTGCACGCCGAGAACGACACGCCGGAGGGTGCGCGGACGCGGAACCCGCGCCCGTCGTCGCGCTGCAGCGCCAGCCAGGTCGTCCCGGTGCGCAGCCCGTACTCCTGCGGCACGACGTAGGGCAGGACCGCCTCCGACACCCGCAGCGAGTAGCGACCGAGTCGCGCTCCGCGGGAGCGGTCGGCGTAGCACTCGTGGGGCCCGCGGCCGACCCAGGTGAGATGGTCGAGATCGCGGACGACCCCGAGGGCGATGCCCAGGCGCGGCAGATCGTCGAGATCCTCCGGCACCTCGAATCGGTGCTCGACCGACGCGCCCTGCGGGTCGAGGCTCCAACGCTCCGTGTGCACGAGGCCGAGGGGCGTCTCGTGGACGATCTCGAAGCCGTCCCGGCCCCCGCGGCGGCGCACCGGTCCGAACGAGACACAGGCTGCGCGGAGGGAGTCGAGCTTCCAGCCGAGCCAACGGTCGAGCGGCTTCGGCATGGCGGGCACGGGCCGCGTCGCATCGTTGCAGGTGGGCGCCCGAAAGAGCTGGAGACGCGAGGCAGCGCGGAGGCAGTCCGCGTCGCGCACCTCCAGGCGGTCGAGGCCCCCGCCGACGCGATCGAAGCCGAAGGTGAAGGCTTCGCCGGTGAACTCGAGCCGATCGTCCTGCTCGCGGATCTCGAGGGCGGCCGCAGCGCGCGTCGACGGCCGGCGCTTCGGCAGGGCCCGGGTGAGGCGCCGCGGCAGCGGGAACTGGGCCCAGGCCCGCTCCTCTCCCTTGGCGGCCCACGGTGTGTCATGGCGAGCAGCGAAGTGGAGATCGAGCCAGGCGCCCTCGCCCGCCGCCACCTCGGGCTTCTTCCAGCGCAGACGGAAGTCGAGGTGCGTGCCCGGCTCGACCTCGAGCGCCGGCAGCACGCCCCGCTCCACCACCCGTCCGTCGACCCGCACCTCGAAGCTGCCGCGCAGATCCGTCAGATCCCGGAAGTGGCGCCGGTTCTGGAGACGAAAGCGTCCCTTTGCGAGATCGAGGGCTCGTACGACGAGCGGCTCGAACAGGTGCGCCAGCTCGTGGAGCGCTGGATGGGCCGTGCCGTCGGGGGCGACCAGGCCGTTCAGGCAGAAGGTGCCGTCATGAGGCTCGTCCCCGAACGCGCCGCCGTAGACGTAGCGATCCTCCCCGGTCGCCGGGTCGCGCTCGAGCAGGCCCTGGTCCTTCCAGTCCCAGACGAAGCCTCCCTGCAGCCCCTTCACCGTCTCGAATGCATCGACGTAGGCGTCGAGTCCCCCGTTCGAGTTGCCCATCGCGTGGGAGTACTCGCAGAGGACGATCGGGCGGGTCGCAGCCGCCGAACGGGCGAAGCGGACCAACGCGTCGACGGGCGTGTACATCGGACACACGATGTCCGTCTCGGGAACCTCCGCCGCCAGGTCGAAGGCGTGTCCGCCCTCGTACTGGATCGGCCGGGTCGGATCGGTCCTCCGGATCCAGCCCGCCATCGCACCGTGATTGGGCCCGTAGCCGCTCTCGTTGCCGAGCGACCACAGGATCACCGCGGGGTGGTTGCGATCCCGCAGCACCATCCTCGTACCCCGCTCGACGAACGCAGCGGTGTACCGGGGGTCGCGACACAGCTCGGCCCAGTACGCATGGGCCTCGACGTTCGCCTCGTCCACGACGTACAAGCCCAGCTCGTCGCACAGATCGAGGAGCCGCGGATCGTTCGGATAGTGCGCCGTGCGGATGGCATTGACGTGGTGCCGCTTCATC
>JAJDAR010000453.1 GCA_029261775.1 Deltaproteobacteria bacterium
ACTTCGACGGTGACCCGAAGCGGCACGTCGATCACGAGATTCAGCGAACCCGCTCCGGCGGCTTGCGACGTCGCGGCCATCTGCGGCACCTCTCCCTCTTCTGCGGGCTTCTCGGCATCCATTCCCAAGCTCTCCCTACAGGCCGTCGGTCAGCTGGACCGCCATGCGGCCCCCGACGGATCCGCGTTCGGCGACGTACTTCGGCTCGTCCTCGACCCGGACCACGAGGCCTCGAGGGTGCGAAGGGGTGAGACGGATCAGGTCGCCCACCTGGAGCTCGGCGACCCGGCGCAGGGGGACGTCCGCGAAGCCGACCTCCGCGTGCACGCGCACCGCCATTTCGAGCACCGCTCCCTGGAGGGCAGACGAGATCACCTCGCGTCGAGGGCCCTGGCCATCTTCCTCGCTCGCCGGCGCGTAGAGGTCCTGGGGCACGAGCAGCCGGAAGCGACAGAGATCGCCGATCCCGGTCAGGTCGAAGCTCGCCATGGCCCACTTGCGGGGATCGGGCTTGACCGATTCCGGCTCGAGCAGATCCATGACGCGGATCTGGACCGGCGTCTTGAAGGACCAGGTCGTCTGCAGCTGCTCGGCGAGATCGCCGCCCGCGCGGCGCAGGAAGCGCTCCTCGATGCGCGTGTAGGCGCGCTCGGGCACGGGAAAGATCGGCGCGGTCTCCTTGGCGCCGAAGGCGAGAGCCAGCCAGCTGTAGACCATCGAGCGGCCGATCAGCAGGTAGAGAACGTGGTCGCCGGGGTCGAGACGCAGCTCGAGGACCCGATCGGTGGGCAACATCAACGCCACGAAGTCACGCAGCTGGACCTCCTGGATGTCGATCAAGCCCAGACCGATGCTGCGCTGGTGGAGCGTCGAGAGCGACCGCGACTGGTCCTCGGAGAACTCGCCGAGGACGCGCGTGAGGGGCGACAGACGCGCCGTCGCCGACTCGGCGAACGGGGCTCCACGCGGTCCCTCCGTCTTCAGCTCCTGGAGCAGAGCGGCGAGCTCCTCGCGAGAGAGAAGATCCCGGGCTTCGGCTTCGTTCATGATCATTGGACCACGAACTCCGTGAAGAGCACGGACTCGACCCGCCCGCTCTTGAGCGTCGAGTTGACCCGCTCGCGGAGATCGTCCTTGAGCAGCGCCTTGCCCTCGAAGTCGCTGATGTCGGTGAGGCGCTTGCTCGAGAGCAGCAGGATCGTGGTGTCCCGGACCTGGGCGACCCGGCTCTCGATCTCGAGCCTGGCCTCCGGCGTGTCCATCTCGAACGCGACCTGCATCTTGAGGTACCGCGGATAGCCCTCGCCCGTGACGTTGACGACGAAGGGATCGAGCTTGAATACGCGATCCTGGAACTCGAGGTCGGGCTCGATGGGTTCCGCCGCCTCGTCGCCGGCCGAGACCTCCGCCGGCTCGGGCTTGCTCCCGAGCAGGAAGAAGGTGCCGCCGGCACCGAGGCCCATCGCGACGAGCGCCGCCACGAGGATCAGCAACCAGGGCTTCCCCGCCGGTGCAGCGACCTCTTCTTCCGACTTCTCGTTGTTGGCTTCTTCTTCGGCCATGGATCCCTCCGAGCCACGCGGGCCTCGGTCAACCGTTCAGGGAGATCCGCCCGCTTCGCGCGCGCTGATCCCCTTCGATTCCGAACTCCTTCAGACGACGCCACAGGGTGGTCGTCGAGATCTGCAACAGCTCCGCGGCGCGCTTGCGATTCCAGCCGACGCGGTCGAGGGTCTCGAGGATGTGCCGGCGCTCGACGCCGGGCAGGCTCTGGATCCGATCGTCGGAGACCTCCGGAAGTCGCGGCTCACGCACTCCCAGCGGGAGGTCCTCGGCGGTGATTCCCTCACCGCGGCACAGGGCGACGGCGCGCTCGATCACGTTCTCGAGCTCGCGGACGTTGCCGGGCCAGCGGTGCATCATCAGGCGCTCCATCGCCGCGTCGTCGATCTGATGGGCCGGATTCCCCGTCTTCTCGCTCATGCGCCGCAGGAAGTGGCGGGCGAGCAGCGGGATGTCCTCGCGGCGCTCGCGCAAGGGCGGGACGTGGATGGGGATCACGGCGAGGCGGTAGTAGAGATCCTCGCGGAAGCGGCCCTCGGCCACTTCCTTCTCGAGCTCCTTGTTGGTCGCCGTCACCAGCCTCACGTCGACGTAGCGCGTGATCTCTCCGCCCACCGGCCGGATCTCTCCGGTCTGGAGGAAGCGCAGCAGCTTGGCCTGCATCGAGAGCGGCATCTCCGCGACCTCGTCCAGGAAGACCGTGCCCTTGTCGGCGTGCTCGAAGAGGCCCTTGCTGTTGTTCGAGGCCCCTGTGAAGGCACCTCGCCGATGCCCGAAGAGCTCGCTCTCGAGGAGCGTCTCGGGAAAGGCCGCCGAATTGACCGCGGAGAACACGCGGTCGGAGCGTCGACTCGCTTCGTGGATGGCGCGCCCGATCAGCTCCTTGCCGGTTCCGGTCTCGCCCGTGATCAGGGCCGTGCTGTCCGTCTCCGCCACCTTGAAGACCAGCTCGAGCAGCTCGCGGATGGCCGGGGACTCGCCGACGATGTCGGGGAAGCGGGCGCGGGTTGCGGCCGGATGGCGGACCGTCGGCGGCGCGCTCCCCGATGCGCCCGAGGCGGCGGCGGGAAGCCGGTCGATGACGTCACTGATGGCCTGGGGCTCCCAGGGCTTCGTAATCAGGTAGCTGATGGCTGCGCGGTTGACGGCGCGCTGGGCGAGGGTCGGATCGTCGCCTTCGCTGCAGAGCACCCGGGCCGTGTCGGGCCACTCCTGGCGGACCCGCTCGAGCAGCTCGAGTCCCGATCGGTCGGCCAACATCTGGTCGGCCACCAGGCACTCGACCGGCTGCGTGCGAAGCGTGCGAAAAACCTCGTCGGCATCGCGGGCTTCCAGGGCGCGAGCTCCACTGCGTGCGAAATCGCGCGTGAGCGCTCGACGCGAGAGCGGCTCCGCTCCAACCACCAGCACCGTCGGCGCATCGACCGACTGGTCCGTTTTTTCCCACCGTCCGTTCATTTTGGAGCCACCTCGGAATGTTCGATCCGGCAGATCGCAACCCTCGACGTCCCGCTCGCGGGTTCTTCGTCGCTGCCGACCGCTCAGCAATCGGCGAGGAAGTGGCGCACCTTGACGTCGTTTTGGAACTTTCCGCTCCAGTTGCACTTCGGAACGCCTGATTCGGGGCGTTCACACCCCGGACGATTCGTTCCTCTCGGGCGTTTCAAGGAGCACGGTCGGGGGGGAATGATTTGCCGCCGCGTTGCACATCGACCGCGCTCTCGCGTTGATCGGACGACGGTGATTCGCGCGCGTCACCACGGCGAGGCGGTAGGGCGAACCTCGCGCGTCAGGGGCCGGGCACGGCTTGCCCTTCCGCACCGCCGTGGTGACGCGGTCGAACCCGGTGCCCCGGGACGCGAAGCCCAGGCGACCACCGGGGCCCCAGGAGCCCTATCCGGCCGCCACCTCTTCCTGCGGCCGCAGGAAGGTGAACTCCACGCGCCGGTTCCTCTCCCTGCCGTCCGGGTCCTCGTTCGAGGCCAGGGGCTTCGTGTCGGCGAAGCCGGTCGCCTGGAGGCGGGAGGGGTCCACGTTCCCCACGTCCACCAGGTATTCGAGCGCGGAGACCGCGCGGGCGGTGGAGATCTGCCAGTTGGTGGTGGTCTTCGTGGAGGGCGATGCATCGGTGTGGCCCTCGATCGCGATGCGATCCGGGGTTCCGTTGATGAGGTCCGCGATCTCCCGCAGGAAGACCAGCGAAGCCGGCTTGAGATCCACCGAGCCCGCGGAGAAGAGCAGCTCGCCGGGCACGCGCACCACGACTCCCCGCTCCGTTTCCTCCACCTGGATCATGCGATCGAGCCGACGCGCGGCGAGGGAGACCCGGATGCGCTTCGCGAGCTTCTTCGAGTGGCTGACCTCACGAGTGGGCATGTCGATCACCTGCAGCGAGGAGGACTGCTGGCGGTCGCTCAGGCTGATCAGCTCGGGAGAGAGGGCCTCGTACTCGCCGGGATCGGTCTTCTGCACGCCGAAGGCATCGCGCAGCGATCCGTTGACCTCGGCGAAGCGCTTGGCGTCCATGCTGGCGAAGGAGAGCAGGAGGACGAAGAAGCAGAGCAGGAGGCTCATCAAGTCCCCGAAGGTCGCCATCCACGCTGGGGCCGTCGGCTCGTCGAATCCCTCTTCGTCGTCGCTCACTTGTCCTCCTTCTTCGCCTCGCGCTCGGCGGGCGAGAGGTAGGCGTCGAGCTTGGACTGGATCACCATCGAGTTGTCGCCCTTGAGGATCGACTCCACACCGATGATGGCCAGGTTCTTGTGGGCCACCTCCGCCTTCGTGCGCTGCTCGAGCTTGGAAGCGATCGGCAGGAAGAGGACGAAGGCCAGGATCGCGCCGTAGAGGGTGGTGAGCAGCGCGACCGCCATCGAGGGCCCGATGGCGGCGGGATCCGACATGTTCTGCAGCATCTGCACCAGGCCGATCAGGGTGCCGATCATGCCCATCGCGGGTGCGGTGGAGGCCATGAACTTGAAGACCGTCTGGCCCCGGGTGTGACGCTTCTTCATCGTGTCGAGCTCGCCCTCGAGGATCGCGTTGATGATCTCGGGAGAGAGTCCGTCCACTCCGAGCTGGACGCCGCGGGCCAGGAAAGGATCTTCGATGTCCTCGCCCTCCAGCGAGACCAGCCCCTCCTTGCGGGCCTTGGCCGCCAGGTCGACGACCTTCTCGATGAGAGCGGTCGGCGACACCTTCTTCTCCGAGAAGGCCTGCATGTAGACCTTGATGGCGCCGATCACCTGGCCCATCGACTCGTTCAT
>JAJDAR010000454.1 GCA_029261775.1 Deltaproteobacteria bacterium
CGTGCTCCACAAGAGCGCGGTCGTGGAGGGCAACCTCGAGGCGGCGACCCTGGTCGTCGAAGAGGGCGCCAGCTTCAACGGGCAGATGACCATGCGGACGCCCAACGAGAGCAAGGCCACGCCGCTCAAGTCGGTGAAGACAGGCGAGGAGTCCAGCTCCTAGCGAGCCACGGCCTCAGTCCAGGACCGAAGGTGCCTTGCGCCTCGGCACGAACCACTGGCGCTCGCCCAGGCGGACGAGCAGGCCCTCGGGCGCGGCCTCGACCTCGAGCCCGGGCTGCGTGATGCGCAGGTCGGGCGCCAGCGTCGGGGCGGTACCCCCGGCCAGACTGCCGATCGCCATGCTCTCGCGCTGCAGCTCTGCGCCGTGGGGTCTGTGGCAGGCGCCGCATTGCAGCTCGACCAGGCGGCCGCCGAGCCAGGCACGACCGGGCTCGTCGAGCCAGACCGCCAGGTCCTGGCGTCGGCCGCAGGAAGGGCAGGGCAAGGGCCGCAGGTCGGCCAGGGTCACGCCGGCTCCTAGTCGCCGAGCGGCGTGGGATCGCCCGGCACGGGGACGATCGCCGCGAGCGTCGGCACCGCCTCGCGCAGGGCCGGCTCCACCGCCAGCTGGAGCGTCGTGCTCTGGGCCGGGCAGGTGGCGCAGGCCCCCTGGATCTCGAGCTTGACGGTGCCGTCGCCCGCTACGGCGAGCAGCTCCATGTTGCCCCCGTCCCGGAGCATGCCGGGGCGCAGGCGATCGAGGGCGGTCTCGAGGCGGCGGCGGACGTCTTCGGGTCGGGTCGACATGGGGCCGTCATCGGCATCCCAGGCCTCCTCCCTGAATCCTACGTCGCGGCGCGAGCGGGCCGCTGGAGGCCCCCGAGGTACGGGCTAGCCTCCGCCGGATGCAGGTGACCGTGAAGCTGTTCGGCTCGATCCGGGAGGCCACCGGCGCGAAGGAGCTGTCCGTGGCCCTCCCGCCGGGGGCGACGGTCTCCCAGCTTCGCGGTCTGCTGGCCCAGGACCACCCGGCCTTCGACGAGATGGGAGAGCGCCTTCGCGTGTCGGTGAACCTGGAGATCGTGCAGGGCGACCCCGCCCTCGACGAAGGCGACGAGGTGGCCTTCCTGCCGCCGGTCTCCGGAGGCATGGGCGAGGCCCCGGGCCGTTGCCGCCTGCGCGACACCCCGCTCGACGTCGACGAGGTCGTGCAGCGCGTGGCAGGTCCGGACGCCGGCGGCATCGTGACGTTCGTGGGCGCCGTCCGGAACGCCTCCCGTGGCAAGGAGATCCGTCACCTCGAGTACGAGGCCTACCCGCAGATGGCCGAGCAGGAGCTCGATCGGATCGCGGACGAAGCCGCCCGCCGCTGGCCCGGCACGCGGGTCGCGGTCGACCACCGCACCGGCCACCTGGAGATCGGTGATCTCGCCGTGGTCGTCGTCGCCGCGTCGCCTCACCGCGCCGAGGCCTTCGAGGCCTGCCGCTTCACGATCGACACGCTCAAGGAGACCGTGCCGATCTGGAAGAAGGAGGTGGCGACCGACGGCGCGACCTGGGTGGATGACCACGCTTGAGTGGCGACGACACGGCCAGCGTCGAACGCCACCGGGCGATGGGCCCTTCGGCGCTCGGGGCCGCGGTGATCACGGTCAGTGATACGCGCACCCGCGAAACGGACAGCGGCGGTGCCCTCGTGGTCGAGCTGCTCGAGGCTGCGGGCCATCGGATCGTGCTGCGCGAGATCGTCGCCGATGATGCCGGGGCGATCCGCCGGGCCGTCGAGGCGGCGCTCGAAGCCGGCGACGTGCAAGTCGTGATCCTGACCGGCGGCACCGGAGTGGCCCCGCGAGACGTCACGCCCGAGGCGGTGGCGCCGCTGCTCGAGCGCGAGATCCCCGGCTTCGGCGAGCTCTTTCGCATGCTCTCCTACGAGGAGATCGGGCCGGCCGCGATGCTCTCGCGGGCGCTCGGGGGCCTGGTCGGAAACCGGGTCGTCTTCGCCCTGCCGGGCTCGCGCGGCGCCCTGCGCACCGCGCTCGAGCGCCTGATCCTGCCCGAGCTCGGACATCTGGTGGGCGAGGGCGGCAAGGGCCGCAGCTGAGACCCCCGTTCTGCGATCGGCCAGGGTCGCGCCGGGGATCCTGGGCCATCCGTCGGCGTGCACCGGGGCTTGCCGGCCTCCAGCGGCCCGCGCTCCCGGCCGACAAGCAGCCCGTGCGGTCTTGTCTCCTCGCCGTCCTGCTCGTGGCCTGTGCCCTGCCGCTGATCGCGGCCGACCTGCAGGTGTGGGTCGACGATCGCGGTCGCACCCACATCACCGACGATCCGGACCGTGTTCCGGAGGGCGCCCGACGCGCCGAGGACGTGGAGGAGATCGGTGAGCTGTGGAGCACGGGCGTGCTCGGTCCTCCGCTGGCGACGCCGCCCGGCGCGAGCGGCAGCGACGAGGACCGGCGGGTGCGCAGCCTGCGGGACGCGGTCGACGACCTCGGGCGCGGAGAGGTCGGACGCGCGGCGGCGGCGCTGCGGGCGATCCTGAAGGAAGACCCGGGGCGGCCCGAGCCGCACTTCTATCTGGCCCTGCTCGAGGGAGGTCGAGGCCACCTGGACAAGGCCGAAGGCCACCTGCGCACCTTTCTCTCGGTGGCGGGCGAGGGCTTCGACGGCTGGCGCGCCTCGGCCGAGCAGCGGCTCTCTCGCCTCGAGGACGAGCGCCGATTGATGGAGCACCCGGCCGCCGGCGCCCTCCGGCTGGTCGCGCTCGAGCACCCCGACTTCCGCATCCAGGCGGACGCGGCACTGCTGGAGACGGGCCGGACCGACTTCGCCCGGACCGTCGCCCGCTACCTCGACGACGCCCGCTCCCACGTCGGCCGACGGGTCGGCGCCGTGCCCGAGGAGCCCACCGGCGTGGTGCTCTACGGTCGCGCTGCCTATGTGAAGGCTCACGCCCACCGCTTCAGCTTCCAGACGGTCGGGTTCTTCGACGGTCGCATCCACGTCGTGTCCAAGGCGCACCCGGCGGGCGAGCTGCGCACCTTGCTCTTCCACGAGTACACCCACGCGTTGTTCCGCGAGCGGACGGGCGGCGACCGACCGTTCTGGCTGAACGAGGGTCTGGCCGAGCTGTACGAGCGGGCCTCACAGCGCCGGCCGCCACTCTCCCGAGGCGAGCGGGCCAAGCTGCGTGACGCGGTCGCATCGGGGCGCTGGCTGCCGCTGCGCCGCCTGGCCCCAAGCTTCGGCGGGCTCGACAACGACGAGGCGCGGCTGGCCTACGCCATCGCCACGGCTGCGGCGGACTGGATCGAGCGGCACAGCGAGCCCGCGGCGCGTGCCCGGCTGCTCGAGCGGCTGGGCCAGGGCTGGCCCGACGACGCCGCGCTGCGCGAGGCGCTCGGCATCGACACGGCCGGGCTCGATGCCGCCTTGCGGCAGGAGCTCTCCGGCGGGTTCCTGCGACCCTGAGGGGCCTCGCGCCGGCCTCGAAGGGCTCGCGCGACCGCCTAGAAGGGATCGGGACGGGAGCCGAAGCTCGATTCGTCCTCGAGCCGTGTGGCTTCGAGGATCACCTCCGTGATCGAGGCGTCGAGCGTCTGCTCCGGCGGCATCGCATCGGGCGTGAACTGGAAGCGTCCTTCGGACACCCGCGCGATCGCGAGCGCGGCATCGAGCCCGCTCTTCTTCTCGGTCTGGGCGTGGACCAGGCGGCTGCCCTCGAGCCAGAGCGCCATGGCACCCGAGTTGCCCAGGATGCCGAGGCGTCCGCGCTGCCCGCCCATCTCCAGCATCTGCAGCACGGCGAAGAACGGGATCTTCTCGAGGTCCCCCTGCAGGACCTGGACTTCCGGTGCCTGGGTGAAGGTCGGATCGGCGAGCATGGTGACATCGCTGGCCTGGGGCCGGTCGACCTCGTCCTCCGACTGGACCCGGCAGAAGGTCACCTGGGAGTCGCCGACCTGGATGCGATCGCCGGGCTCGAGCACGCGCTCGCCGACGAGTCGGATGCCGTTCACGTAGGTGCCGTTCGTGCTGCCGAGATCCACGAGCACGACGACCCGGCCCAGGGCCCGGACCGTCGCGTGATGCCGGGAGGCCTGGGCGGAGGGCAGGGCGAGGGTGCAGGCCGGGCTGCGCCCCATCGTGATCTCCACGCCGGGCTCGACGCGGACCGGGGCCAGCGGAGGAGCAAAGAGCAGGGCGACGTCGCGGGCCATGTCCTGTCGCGTCGGCCAAAGGAGGGCTCGGCTTTACCCAGCCTCGGCCGCCCAGCGGCCCGGGCCGGATTGGGGGGCTCCTACCCCTCTTCGGAGTCCGTGAACCGGGGGGTGGGGTCGGCCTGGACGGGGTCCCCGATCTTCCAGGCTGCGCGAGCGACGGTCCCGGCCGGAACCTCCAGCACCCAGTCGATCGGCTGACCCGGGCTGTAGCGGGGCAGGGGGGGACGGACCCGATGGGGAACCTCGGTGTGGACGTCGACGATCCGGCCCTCGCGGATCCAGACGATGTCGATGTCGAAGTGCATGTCGGGCATCCAGAAGGCGGGCCGGGCGGGTTGCGTGTAGGGGAAGATCATCCCGCGGCCCGCCGCCAGCTCGGTGCGCCCCGACAGGCCCCTCTCCCGGCGCGGCCAGGTGTCCGCGATCTCCGCGCGGATCTGGTGGATGCCGATGGTGATCGTCGTCTCCGGGGCGGCAGGCGTGGCGACGCGCGGAGTGGCCAGGGCCGTGGTCTCGGCGGGAGGTGCGTCGCAGGCCAACGCCGCCACGGCCAGCGCCGTGACACCCGCCGCGCGAAGAAGGGATCGGCGCCGAGTCCTCATCGGATCTCGAAGCCGCCCAGCCGCTCGACCGGCTCCGTCTCGACCTCGACCGAGTCCACTTGCGCCCAACCCGGACCGCGTCGACAGAAGCCGAGCATGGTCTCGAGCACGTCCGGCGCGGCCTCGAACGCCGCCTCGACCCGGCCATCCGGCAGGTTGCGGACCCAGCCGCGGACGCCCAGGCGGATGGCCTCGTCGCGGGTCGAGGCGCGGAACGCGACGCCCTGCACCTTGCCCGCGATCCGCACGCGTCTGCGCTCGATGTCCCCGCCCATGGAGGCCTAGAATGGCGAACCCGAGCGCCGAAGCCACCATCCAGCCGATTCTCGACATGAGACGGAACTTCCCGAAATGACGAAAGAAAACCAACCGTCTCCGCTTCCCCCGCAGCTTGCGCGGACGCTCTACAACGCGGCCCTGGTCTGGGGCGTGGAGAGCCCCGAGGCGATCGCCGCGCTCGGGCCGGGGATGGAACGCGCGCTCCGGCAGCGCGGCGTCGGCGCCGCGCGGCGGGCGTGGGTCGTGCTCCGCTACCTCGAGTGGCGGCCCAGCCTGGCCTGGCCGCCCGGTCGCGGGTTCTCGCGGCGCGCTGCGGCCGATCGGCTGGATTGGCTCGAGCGAATCGGCCGGGGCCCCGCGGCCGGCCAGCTCCGCTGGCTTCGACAGCTCGTAGCCGAGGCGCTCCGCGACGTTTCGCCGGGGGTCGCTCAGTCGTCGCTCGGGGCGTAGTACTCGAAGTCGACGACGTTCTCGTGCAGGTACTCGCGCAGGCGATCCACGAGACCCTTCTCGAGCTGCCGGATGCGCTCGCGGGTCAGGCTCAGCTCGTCGCCGATCTCCTGCAGGGTTCGCGGCTCTTCGGCGAGCACGCGCTCGTTCATGATCTTGCGGTCCCGCTCGTCGAGGCCCTCGGCGAACTTGTCGACGTGCTCGAGGAAGGTCCGGCGCAGATCGGAGTCCGAGACCTGCTGCTCGACTGAGGCCTGCGGTGCGGCCACGAAGTCGCCGTAGCGCGCACCGTCGCCATCGTCGCCCTTGACCGGTGCATCCATCGAGAGATCGCTGCCGGCGAGGCGCTGCTCCATGTCGATCACGTCCTGCTCGGAGACGTCCAGGCGCTCGGCCAGCAGCTTCGGCTGGACCTCGAAGCCCTGGCGCTCGAGCTCGCGGCGCTCCTTGCCCAGCCGGAAGAAGAGCTTGCGCTGGGCGCGGCTCGAGCCCACCCGGACCAGCCGGATGTTGTCGATCAGGTACTTCAGGATGTAGGCGCGGATCCAGTAGGCCGCGTAGGTGGAGAGCTTGGCGCCTGCGTCGGGGTCGAAGCGTTCGACGGCCTGCACCAGACCGACATTGCCCTCCTGGATCAGATCCAGGGTGTTCGCCCAGGCGCGGCGGTACTCCATGGCGATCTTCACGACGAGGCGCAGATTGGCGAGCACCAGGGCACGGCCGGCGTCGGGATCCCGCTGCTCGCGCCAGCGGAGGGCCAGGGCCTGCTCCTCCTCGCGCGAGATCGGCGGGTACTGGCGCAGCTCCGACATGTAGCGCGAGAGCGGATCGGCGCGGTCGAGGCCGCGCTCCTCGATCGGCGCCGGCAGCACTTCCGCGCGGTCGGGGGGTGACGCGGGCACCGGCAGCGCGCTGCCCCGGGGGTCGTCCTTCGCCATCGTCGGAAGGTAGCAGTCCAGCACTCCGAGCCGGTCGGAGCGGCCGAGCCGAGCGTGACGCCGCCGGCCCGGCTCTGGAGCGCGGGCTACTGCTTCAGGCCGCGGACGTACGCGATCACGTTGTCGAGATCGGCATCCGAGAGGTGACCCCAGGGTGCCATGACTGGATTGCCGCCATAGGCCGCTGCGCCGTTCTTGATCACCAGCTTCAGGTCGGCATCCTCGCCGGGCGTGCCGTTCTTGTCGGCGTCGAACTTGAAGTCGCCCACCGAGAAGTCGCGGGGCGCCGGCGTGAGGGCCACGCCCGCCGGGCCGTCTCCCTTGCCGGTCGGGCCGTGACAGGTGGTGCAGAGGGTGTCGTAGGTGGCCTTGCCCGCGGCCGCATCGCCGGCCAGCGCGGGGCCCGCGGCGAGGGCCATCAGGAGGGTCAACGAGGCGAGCAGACGCAGGGTGCGGGTCATCGGTTCTCCATCGCGAAAGAAATGCGGGTCGGGGCGGCCGGCCGCCCGGCCCGCTCGCCACCCCGATGCGGCCGTTGGGAGGGGCCGCATCCGTGGGACGCGGAATCTAGGCGCGGGATTCACCGCTTGCCAGGAATCGTCCGGGCCGTTCCGGCCGGCTCCTGGGCTAGGAGAGCTTGACGTCCTTCCAGCCGCTCACGAGTTCGAGGAGGGCCCGCACGCCGAAGCCGGTGGCACCGGGCGGCTGGGTCGGTCCCGGCATCTCCGTGTCCGCCACCGAGGCGATGTCGAGGTGGGCCCAGGGAAGCTCGGGATCCACGAAGTGGCTCAAGAAGGCGCCCGCCGTGCTGGTGCCCGCGTCGCGACCGCCGGTCTGACGCACGTCCGCGATCTTGCTTCGCATGTGCTCCCGGTGGGCGTCCCACAGCGGAAGCGGCCAGAAGCGCTCGCCAGTGGTCTCCCCCACGTCGACGATCGCCTGGGTGAACCGCTCGTGGGCGGAGATGACCGCCGCCGCCCAGGGCCCCAGGGCGATCCCGCAGGCTCCCGTCAGCGTGGCCAGGTCGATGATGGCGGCGGGCTCGAACTCGGTCTGGGCGAAGTGCAGCGCATCCGCCAGCACCAGCCGGCCCTCGGCATCGGTGTTCGTGACCTCGATCGTCTTGCCCGAGGCGCTCGTCAGGATGTCGTCGACCCGGTAGGCGTGGCCGCTCGGCATGTTCTCGACCGCGCCGACGATGCCCACCACGTGCACCGGGAGCTTCTGCAACGCGATGGCGCGCATCGCCCCGATCACCGCAGCCCCCCCGGACATGTCGTGCTTCATCTTGACCATGCTGGCGGCCGGCTTGAGCGAGAGCCCGCCGGAATCGAAGCACACGCCCTTGCCCACCAGGCAGAGGGTCGGCCGCTTCCGCGCGCCCTTCTTGCCGCGGGAGCGGCTCGGGGCGTTGTGCTCGAGCACGATCAACCGCGGCGGGTTGTGGCTGCCCTGGGCCACGGCGAGCATCGCGCCCATCTTGCGCTTCTTGAGCTCGGCCGGTTCGAGGATCCGCACCTTCAGGCCGACCTCCCGCGCCATCTTCTCAGCCGCCTTGGCCAGGGCCGCCGGCGTCATCACGTTGGGCGGCTCGTTCGAGAGATCCCGGGCCAGATTCTGGGATTCGGCTGCCGCTGCGCCGCGCGTCAGCGCAGCGCGGGCGGTCCGGGCTTCGGCCCCGGCTTCGAGGTGCACCACGACGTCCGGGGCCGGCGGCCGCTCCTTGCCGTTCTGGGTCTGGTAGCGCTCGAAGGCGTAGCCCCCGAGGAAGGAGCCCTCGGTCAGGGCCTGGGCCATGGGGCCGATCCGCAGCTTGCGGGAGCTGGCCGGAAGGATCGCCAGCTTGGACACCTTGTGGCGTCGGGCGGCGCCCACGGCGGCGCCGGCAGCGTCCCGGACGGCGCCCGCGTGGAGCTCGCCCTCGGCTCCCAGGCCGATCAGCAGCACCCGGTGGATCCGATCGTGCTGGGGGTAGAGCAGCAGCCGCTCGCCCCGGCCCCCGCGGAAGTCCCCGTGGCCGAGAGCCGCCCGGATCACACCGTCGAGGCCACGATCGATCGCCGCCACCCGCGTCGGGAGGCGCCACTGCTCCGGGTCCAGCTCGAAGAGCGGGATCGCCAGCAGCGGGCACTCCGCGTCCAGGGGGCTTCGGGTCGATGCAGTGACCTTCATCACGTCTCCTCGTTCGGGGAAGGCAATCGGGCTCGTCGGCCAACCGGCGAACGACGTTGATGGGCCTTCAGGGTTTTCCTAGGTTGCACCGACTCACCTCTAGCTTCTTGAACGGACGGGAGAGAGAGGGGGGTCCACAACGGAAGGGCTCGAACCAGATGGGGCTCATCCTCGCAGGGACGCTCATGGGGGGACGTCTCGCGAGCCTCGACCCCTTCGACCTGATCTGGCAGGCGTCGTGGGTCGTCCAGCTCGTCATACTCCTCCTCGTCGTCGCCTCGATCGTCTCCTGGGCTGCGATCGTATTCAAGTGGCGCGAACTCAGCGGCGCCGAGCAGGATAGCGAGAGCTTCCTGGACACCTACCACGAGGCCGGGCTTTCCCGCGCCTACGAGGCGGCGCGCTCGCTCGACCGCTCCCCGCTGTCGGCCGTGTATCTGGCCGCCCACGGCGAGCTGCAGAAGTTCAGCCGCTACGCGGGACGCCCCCAGGACGAGGGGCTCGACGAATCCCAGCTCCACACGATCTCCAGACAGATCGCCTGGGTGTCGGCCCAGGAGGAGCTGCGCCTCGAGGCCCGGCTCTCCTTCCTGGCCACGGTGGGCAGTGCCTCGCCCTTCGTCGGCCTGTTCGGCACGGTGATCGGCATCATCAACGCCTTCACGGGGATCGGCGCCTCGGGCAGTGCGAGCCTGGCGGTCGTGGCTCCCGGCATCGCCGAAGCCCTGATCGCCACGGCGGTCGGGCTCTTCGCCGCGATCCCGGCCACGATCTTCTACAACCTGTTCGTCGCGCGCTTGCGCGAGCTCGACGCCGCGATCGAGCTGTTCGGCGACGAGCTGCAAGGTGACCTGAAGCGGAGCGGGGCCGAGGCGTTGGCGCCCGCCCGGGTGGCAGAGGGCTAGGGCGTGGCGGGAGCGCGCATGGGCCGGGAGCACCGCGCCATCTCCGAGATCAACGTCACGCCCTTCGTGGACGTGATGCTGGTGCTGCTGATCATCTTCATGGTCACGGCGCCGATGCTGCAGCAGGGCCTCGACGTCGACCTGCCCGAGACCACCACCCAGCCGCTTCGGATGACGGACGAGCCGCTCCTCCTGACCGTCGACAAGGGAGGCTCGTACCACTTGGCCAGCGTCGAGGTTCCGCTCGAGGAGCTCGGGGAGAAGCTGACTGCGATCTTCGACGCCACCCCGGACAAGGAGATCTTCCTGCGCGCGGACAAGGAGGCCCCCTACGGCATCGTCGTGAAGGCCATGGCGATCGCACGCGGTGCCGGCGCCCGGAGCCTGGGCATCGTGACGGAGCCCGAGTAGGGCGGGACCGTTCTCGGTGCCTCGGGAACCCGCCCCTGCCCGGGGGCGACTCAACCGAGGCGGAGAACACTCGCAGGGCCACTAGGATGGAGGCGATCCCCGAACGTGCAGGCGGTGCTCACGGAATGGCAGGACGAACGCCGTCGACAGTTCCGGCGGATGATCGGGGCCTCTTCGATGGGGCACCTGGTATTCCTGCTCTTCTTCGTCCTGTCTCCCTTCCGCCCGTCGATGAGCACCCTGCCGGCCGTCGTGCGGGTCGACCTGGTCGCCTCCGCGCCGGCGCCCGCGGCGGTTCGCCCGGCTCCGAAGCCGCGCAAGGCGCCGCCGCCGGCCGCGCCCAAGCCCGTCCCGAAGCCCGAACCCAAGCCGAAGCCCGCGCCGGTGGTGGAGAAGAAAGTGCTGCCGAAGGATCCCGTCGCCAAGCCGACCCCCGCCCCGCCGCCGCCGGCTCCCGCCGCGAAGGAGCTGGACTACGAGGACGTGCTGGCCGAGCTGCGCAAGAACGAAACCGAGACCTTCCCGGAAGCACCGACGGCCGCAGCGCCTGCGGCCCGGGTCGGCCCGGCGGGTGGCCCTGGGCGTCTGATCACGCCGGAGGAGGCCGCCTGGCGGGAGCGAGCGCGTGCCTACGTGCTGCGCAGCTGGGTCGTCGCGCCTGGCTTCCGCAGCCAGGCACTGGTGGCGACGGTCTCGGTTCGGCTCTCGCCCGCGGGAGACGTGCTGGAGGTGCGCGTCGCGCAGCCCAGCGGCAACCCCTGGTACGACGAGAGCGTCGAGCGGGCGCTCCAGAAAGCGAGCCCGCTGCCGGCTCCTCCGTCCTACCTCGAGGTCGTGGAGTTCCGCTTCGACCCGAGGGACCTGCGATGAGGCTCACCGAGCATCGCCGGCGCAGCCGCTCACTCGGGATCCCCGCCTGCCTGGCGGTCGCGCTCGTCGCCCCCCTGCTGCTTGCGGCCGCCGCGGCGGCGCAGCCGCGCTCGCCGATCGAGATCTTCAACCCGCGGGACCGCACCCTCAAGATCGCCGTGCAGCGTTTTGCCCAGACCTCGGGCGGAGTGGGGCGTCTGGCGGACGAGGTCCACCAGAACCTGCTCGGCGGCCTCGACTTCTCCGGCATCTTCACCGTGATCGACGAGCGCGCCTTCCTCGGCCCCACGACCAGCCCGCGTCTGGCCGACCGGACCACCGTGCCCTGCGACAACTGGCGGCAGATCGGGGCCGACGCGCTGGTCCAGGGCGAAGTGCAGGCCAGCGCCGAAAGCCTGCGTGTGCGCTTCCGGGTGCTGGACGTGGCGCGGGGCTGCAAGCGGCAGAAGCGCAACCAGTTCGACGCCAAGACCGATCAGGCGCGGCGGGTGGGCAAGGCGATCGCGGACGACGTGGTGGCGGCCTTCACGGGTCAGCCCGGCGTCTCCGACACCGAGCTGACCTTCGTCTCGAACCGGGGTGGCAACAAGGAGATCTACGTCTCCGATGCGGATGGCGAGAACCTGCGGGCCGCCACCAGCAACCGCTCGATCAACTCGTTCCCGGACTGGTCGCCCGACGGCTCCTCGATCCTCTACTCGACCTACCGGTACCGCAATCGACCCTCGCTCTTCTTGCTCACGCGCGGCCGTCGCTCGCCGGGCCGGATCCTGCGGAACATGAAGGCCACCGGAGCGGTGTATCGCGGCACCTTCGCCCCCGACGGCGAGCGGATGGCCCTGGTGATGAGTGACCAGGGCGCGACCGACCTGTTCACCGTCGGCCAGGGCGGCGCCGACCTCCGGAACCTGACGCGGCATCGGTCGATCGACGTCTCGCCCGCCTGGTCGCCCGATGGACGACAGATCGCATTCGTCTCGGATCGGAGTGGATCGCCGCAGGTCTACGTGATGCGCTCGGACGGCGCCGACGTGCGGCGCCTGACCTACAACGGGAGCTACAACACCTCGCCGAG
>JAJDAR010000455.1 GCA_029261775.1 Deltaproteobacteria bacterium
CGGCGCATCCCGGTGCTGCGCGACACGTCCGTCGGCAAGGAGGGCCCGCTCGGCACGATTCCGGACTCGTCCGCGATCTGCGCCTTCATCGAGCGCAAGTTCCCGGAGCCGGCCTTCTACCCGAGCGACCCCTTCCTGCACGGCCGCGCCGTCTGGATCGAGGAGTACGCCGACACGGAGCTCGCGGCCGCCGTGGGGATGGGAATCTTCCGGCCGATCCAGTTCGCCCGCTTCCAGGGCAAGGAGCCCGACATCGAGACGGCGAAGAAGACCTACGCCGAGAAGCTCCCGATTCCGCTCGACTACCTAGAGAGCGAGATCAACGACAGCGGCTGGCTCGTCGGCGACGCGCTCTCGATCGCGGACATCTCCGTTGCATGCGCGCTCGTCCAGCTCGAGCTCGTCGCGGGGCCGCTCGACGCGACCCGCTGGCCCAAGGTCGCGAGCCTGGTGGAGCGACTCTCGAAGCGCGAGAGCTTCGGCCCCTGCATCGCGATCTGTCGCAAGATCGTGAAGCAGGATCCCCTCGATCTCCGGCCGTAGCGTGAGCGTCCACACGCTCTACGGGATTCCGCTCTCCCTGTATACGGGCAAGGCGCGCAGCTACCTGATCAAGAATGGCCTGCCGTATCGGGAAGTAACCCCCGCGACGACCCACTTCGCGCAGGTCGTGCTCCCGCGCGCCAAGCTGTGGACGATTCCAACGCTGGAGACCCCGGAGGGTCTCGTGATCCGGGACGGTGCAGCGATCGTCGAGCACTTCGAATCCCGGGCGGGCCACCCCGCGTTGCCGACAGGGCCGCGGCAACGCATCGTGCACCGCTTGCTGGACGTCGTCGGCATGGAGGGACTGCTGCGTCCCGCGATGCACTATCGATGGAACTTCCCGGATGAGAACGATTCATTCCTGCTCCATCACTTCTCCGCCTTGACTCCACCGGGCATGGACTCCGCGGAAGTCGCCGCCGGGGGCATGGGACGGATGCGCCAGGCGGCCGTCGCCTTCGGGGTCGTACCCGAGGCCTTCGAAGGCATCGAGGCGCGCTATCTCGCGCTGCTGGCCGTGCTCGATCGACACTTCGCCGAGCTGCCTTATCTGCTCGGAGGACGGCCGGGCCTCGGCGACTTCAGCCTGATCGCACCTCTGTACGGCCATCTCGGACGGGATCCCAAGCCGCTGTCGCTCATGCAGTCCAAAGCGGTCCATGTCTTCCGCTGGGTCGAGCGGATGAACCGGCCCGAGCCGGACGTGGGCGAGTTCGTCACCAACGGCGAGCCCATGACGCCCGGTGCGTTCGTCGCGGACGACGAGATCCCGGACACGCTCGTGGCCGTGCTGCGTCAACTGGCGGTCGACTTCGTTCCGGAGACCCTCGCCGCGGCCGACTGCATCAACGAGTGGCTCGAGGCGAACGCCGACCTGCCCACGGGCACCCCGCTCGAACGCGGCGTGGGGCAGGCGAGCTTCGAGGTGGAGGGCGAAAAGCTCGGCGCCATGGCGCAGCCCTATCGGTTCTTCCTGCTCGCCCGAGCGCAGGCCGAGTTCGACGCGCTTGCACCCGAGGACCGAGCCCGGGTCGAGGAGGTGCTCGACGATTGCCACCTGTTGCCAGTGCTCTCCGCCCGATTGCACCGCGAGATCGGGCGCGACGACAACCGCGAGGTCTGGCTCTGAGCCGGATCTGGACCCTCCAACTCCGCAAGCGCCCCCTTCTGCGGTAGCGTGCCGGCTCACACCCGAGAAACGGAGCAGGAGCGCGACATGGCCCAGACCAAAGAGCACGAGGTCGTCTCGATCTATCCCTTCACGGACGACGAGACCGACCAGCTCATGGACAACGCGGGAGAGGCCGTCCTGATGTGGACGACGAAGGACGGCTGGCCTGTCGGCGTCACGCACGCGTTCTTCTGGAAGGACGGCAAGATCTGGCTCACCTTCGCCGCGCATCGCCACCGCACCGTGGCGATCCGGCGCGACAACCGCGTGTCGGTGAACGTCAGCAGCCAGAGCTACGGGCCGAACGCCAAGCCCGACCTGCCTTCGGGCGCCATCACCTTCAAGGGCACCGCCGAGTTCCTGGACGACGAAGCCACGAAGGAGTGGTTCTATCCCGCGCTCTCCAAGAAGGTCAGCCCCACCAACGAGGGCTTCGAGCAGTTCTTCAACAACCTGCTCGACACGCCGCTTCGCACGATCATCGCCGTCACGCCGGTCAAGAAGATCATGTACAACGCCGGCATGGCGAACCGGCACATGGCGGGCACGATCAGCGAAGAGGAGCTGGGCGAGCGCCTCGAAAGCGATGCCGTGCGCATGAACAAGCTGCGCAAGGAGAAGGGGCTGGAGCCGGCGTAGCGTCCGTCTCCGGGGGTCGCTTCAGGCGTTTCGACCGCGCGCCGATGTTCCCTGTGGCCGGGCCTTTCCCCGGCTGCGGAGGAACCCCCGATGCATCGCCCCCTCGCCCTCCTGGTCGTCCTCACCTGCGCCGCGGTCCACGCCGAGCGCGCTCGGGCCGAGTTCGACCCCACGACCGCTTCGGTGATCTTCTACTCCCAGAGCTACGCGATCGAGCGCATGCAGAAGTGGTGCGAGGCCGAGCACCCCGCCTCCGCGGATGCAGTCCGGGCCGCGCGTGAGGAGTGGGATCGCCGGCATCAGCCCCTCTGGGACAAGGTGCCCGGGATCCTGCAATCGCGGTTCTCCGAGGACGAGCGGATGGAGCTGGCCGTGCAGTCGCGTCTGCAGAATGACGAGATCGTCGCGACGCTGGGCTCGGCGCCCAGGAGCGAGCAGGCGGCGTGGTGCCGCGGAGCCCCGGAGCGGATCCTTTCGGACGGGCTCAGCCTGATGAAGCGGAGATGGCTGGTCGAGGCGATCACGGGCTCGTAGCGGCCTGGTCGAGGCGATCATGGGCTCGTAGCCGGCCCGCCCACGGCGTCCGAGCGAGCTACCCTCCCGCCAGCGCGCGCCAGGAGAAAGCCGTTGGGTGGGCTGACCGACGCACAGATCGAGCACTATCGGGAGGAGGGCTACGTCGTCGTCCCCGGTGTGCTCGAGGCCGACGAGATCGAGCGCTACAAGC
>JAJDAR010000456.1 GCA_029261775.1 Deltaproteobacteria bacterium
GGCGACGAGGCCGACCCGGAGCGAGACGAAGAGCCCGGACAGCACGAGGTAGATGATCCCGATTGCGGTCAGGATCGAGAGCGCCTGGCCGCGCACGATCTCGTCCAGCGCGCTGCCGACGACGACGGAGCTTCCCGTGACGCGCGCATCGATGCTCTCGGGCAGCACGCGCAGTCGCTCCTGGATGCGACGGGTCAACGCGGTGATCTCGTCCGAGTCGATGACCCGCGCCCGGACCTTGACCACCGTGTTCTGGTAGCCGATGTCGACGAGATCCCGGAGCTCGGGGCTGTCTCCGAAGAGCAGCAGCTGGCTCAGCATCCGCGGCCGCGCCGGAACCACCATCCACTCGGGATCGTCCTCGTGGAAGGCGCGGTTCAGCAGCTCGATGTGGTCGACGAGCGAGGTCGTGACCCCCACCGCCGGATCCTTGCGCAGCCAAGCCTGCAGGGCCTCGATCTCGCCCAACACCTCGGGATCCTTGAAGGTCCCTGGCTCGTCCGAGGAGAGCACGATCAGCAGGGGGTTCGCGCCACCGAGGCGGTCGTTGATCGCCTGGAAGTCCCGGCGGACCTGGGAGTCCTCCGGAAACTTGGTGATCTGCTCGGAGCCGATCCGGATGTTCGCAGCACCGAGCACCGACAGGCCGAAGCAGAGCGCGAAGCCACCGAAGACCAGGCTGCGTCTGCGGACCGCAAAGCGCGCGACCCGACCGGCCAGGCCCTCGGTCCACGCGAGCGAGGGAGGGCGCCGGCGCGCCGGGACGACCGCGAGGAGGCCGGGGGCGAGTGTGAGCGCTGCCAGGGTCGCGCACACGACGCCCATCACGGAGAGGCCGCCGAACTGACGCACCGCCGGGATCGGCGCGAGCAGCAGGCTCCCGAAGCCGATCGCGGTGGTCAGCGCGGTCAGCAGCACCGGCAGGCGGACCTCGCGCACGGCCTCGGCCGCGCGCCTGGCCCGGGTGCCCTCCTCGTGGGTGTAGAAGTCCGACACGACGTGCACCGCGTAGGCGAGGCCGACGGTGGTCAACAGCGCGGGCACCAGCACGGTGACAGCGTTCAGCACGTGGCCGACCAGCACCGTCAGCGCCAGGGTCCAGAGCACCGAACAGCTCACGGTCACCAGCGGCACGAGCACGCCCAGCAGCGTCCGGAAAGAGAGCAGCAGCACCAGGGACATGGCCCCGAGGATCAGGACCGGCAGCAGGGTCGTCTCGCGCATCAGGAGCCGACCGTTGACCAGACCCAGGTGCAGGCCGCCGGTCAGCCAGATGTCGGCATCGCCGGCTTCAGCGCGGGCGGCCTCGATCATCCGCTCGCTGACCTGTGCCCGCGCGTAGGCCCGCAGGTCCGTCGGTCGGAGCTCGATCAGGAACGCGGTCGCCGTGCCATCCCGCGAGACCAGGCTTCCCGCCGTGAAGGGGTTCGAGAGGACCTGGTCGCGCAGCCTCGCGATGGCCTCTGGGGACTCCGGGATGTCCTCGACGAAGGGTCCGACGCGGATCCCGTCCTCTTCTCCGTGGATGTGCACCGCGTTGGCGAGCGACGTCACCCTGCGGATCTCGGGCAGGGCTTCCAGGGCCCGGGTCACCGCGCGCACGCGGCGCAGGGCGTCGGGCTGCAGCACGTCGTCGGTCCCGAACCCCATGACCAGGTTCTCGGCCTTGCCGAAGCGTTCCTGGGTCTCGTGGAGGAAGGCCGCCTCGGGGCTGTCCTCGGGCAGCAAGCCCCAGATCGACGAGTTGATGCGCAGGCGCGACCGACCGGTGGTCGGGTCGACCACCGCGGCCAGCGCCGCGAGCGTGACCAGGGCGACGATCCCGAGGAGCCAGCCGGGATGGTCTTCGATCAGCTGCTCGAGTCGCACCAGTCCCGGCTCACTCGCGCCCGCTCTCGAGGGTGGTCAGGTCGAAGATCTTGCGCGGGATCTTCGCATCGACCTCCATCGACTTGATGCGCAGGCGGGTGGAGCCCCCCGCGAGGTGGTCGGTCATCTCGAGACTGCGCGGAATGCGCACTCCCTTCTGCTCGATCAGGTCGTCGAGGTCGGCGTGCATCACCTTGCGCAGGTCCCCGCCCCGCTCGTACATGTCGCTGCGCACCGGCAGGCAGGTGTCCTGCGTCACGTAGCTGACGACCCGCGCGTACTGCGAGCCACTCTCCGCGTCCGGCACCTGCTCGAAGGCGTCCACGGCTCGACCGTCGAGGTCGCTGACCGGCAGCCGGCGCAGGGCCGAGCCCATCGCGAGACCCTGGAGGCTGGCGAAGTCCTCGTACGAGAAGTGGCTTCCGAACAGCGAGCCCGAGAGGGTGTGAGACGTGATCCTGCGGACCTTGCGCATCTCGGGCGAGTACATGAACACGTCGGATCCACCGTCGCGCTCGATCAAGAGCACGGCCATGCCCCTCACGTCCTCGGGCGCCTGGACCCGGATCAGGGCGCGGGAGCGGTCCTTCTTGATCCGGCTCCACCACACCTTCGCGCCGAGCGTCCGGCTCCCCCCGGCGCGGTCCGTCACGACCAGCTCGACCTCCTGCACGCTGCTCGAGGCCGGGAAGTTGCCGCGCACGCAGTCGACGATCTCCGCGAGCGGACCGTCCCCATCCGGGGCAGCGGCGTCTTCGGCATCAGTACTCGGGCCGGCGGCGAGCAGAAGAAGGCCCAGCCCCGCGAGGCGCATAGCAAGCGTTCGGGGCATGCGACGCATGAACGCAGGGTAGACCGCCACAGGCCGTGTTGGGGCGACCGATTCCGGCTCCCCGGGGGAAGGAGTCGCCGCCTCTGGCCGGGGTACTCTCGGCTCCCGGAGGACCTGCCCGTGGTGGAGATCGCGACGTCGAAGCGCAGCATCTGGGCGTGGGGCCTGGAGACCGACGAGCCCACCGAGGCCGAGCGGCAGGACTTCGCCAAAGGGCTCTCGGAGCGTTGGGGCCAGGAGGTGCCGGTGCCGCCCGCGCCTCGCACGAGCGGGCTCGCGCTGCGCCGTCCGCGGATCGCGCCTTCCTCCGCGTTGCGGCCTTTCTGTGCGACCGATCCGCGGGATCGCGCCTTCCACACCTACGGCAGCCACTTCACCGAGCGGCTGCGTGCGTTCCGGGGTGAGTTCCCCGAACCGCCGGACTTCGTCGCGCACCCGCGCAACGACGAAGAGCTGGAGCGGGTCCTCGCCTTCTGCACGGATCAGGGCTGCAAGGCCGTGCCGTGGGGCGGCGGATCCTCGGTCGTGTACGGCGTCGCGGTGCCGGAAGGCGACGCGCCCTGCGTGACCATCGACCTCGATCAGCTGTCGCAGGTCCTCGAAATCGACGAGACCTCCCGCGCCGCGCGCATCCAGGCCGGCGTGCTCGGACCGGCACTCGAGGACCAGCTCCGGCCCCGCGGTTACACCCTCCGCCACTTCCCGCAGAGCTTCGAATGGTCGACCCTCGGCGGCTGGATCGCGACGCGCTCGGGCGGCCACTACGCGACGAACCACACCCACATCGACGACTTCGTCGAGTCGGTCCGCATGCTGACACCCGCGGGCTGGTGGGAATCCCGACGTCTGCCGGGGAGCGGCGCGGGGCCGAGCCCGGACCGCTGGGCGATCGGCTCCGAGGGCATCCTCGGGGTCATCAGCGAGGCGTGGATGCGCATCCAGCGACGCCCGCGCTTCCGCGCGACGGCCGGTGTGCGCTTCGCCGATTGGCCGTCGGCCGCCGATGCCGCGCGACAGATCGCCCAGGCGAAGCTGTGGCCGGCCAACCTGCGTCTGCTCGATCCCGGGGAGGCTCGCAACGCCGGGCTCGATGGCCAGCAGGCCCTGTTGATCCTGGGCTTCGAGTCCGCCGAGCTTCCGCAGGACGGCAACATGCGGCAGGCCGTCGAGATCGCGCGCGGTTGCGGGGGAGAGGTGGCGGACGAGGAGATCCGGCTCTCGGACTCCGAGGCCGCAACCACGGGGCGAGATGGCGCGGTCGGCGCCTGGCGCAACGCGTTCATCGGAGTGGGGAGGGGTCTCAACCTGACGACCGGGCTCGGCCTGATCGCAGACACCTTCGAGACGGCCATCACCTGGGACCGCTGGCCCGAGTTCGACCGCGAGGTGCGGGCCTCGGTCGAGCGGGCCCTCCAGGAGGTGGCGGGCGGCGGCAGCCTGACCTGCCGCTTCACCCACGTCTACCCCGACGGCCCGGCGCCGTACTACACCTTCTCGACCCGCGCCGAGCCCGGCAGCGTGATCTCGCAGTGGCAGGAGATCAAGAGCGTCGCCACCGACGCCCTGATCCGCGCCGGCGGCACCGTGACCCACCATCACGCGGTCGGGCGCATGCACCGCGACGGCTACGATCGGCAACGCCCGGAGCTCTTCGCGCGGGCGCTGCGCGCCGCCAAGCGCGAGCTCGACCCGACCAGCATGCTCAACCCGGGCGTGCTGATCGATCCCTGAGCCATTTCGGAGACACGAGAGGATCCCGCCCTTGCAGGTCGGTGTGCTGCAGTTCTTCGGTTGGCGCGACCGCAGCGTGCCGATTCGCGACGTGTATGCCCGTGCACTCGAACGCATCGAGATCATGGACCGGACGGGCTACGACACGGTCTGGCTCGCAGAGCATCACTTCACGGGCTACAGCGTGTGTCCCTCCGTCCACGTGATGGGGACCCACGTCGCGGCGCGCACACAGCGACTGCGGATCGGCACGGCCGTGACGCTCGCGGCG
>JAJDAR010000457.1 GCA_029261775.1 Deltaproteobacteria bacterium
TTTCTGCCCTTTCCCCCCAGGGTCAGCTGGGCTAAACGCTCGACCCCGCCCCTCCTGCCCTGGCCCACCGAAAGGACCCCGTGGCGAAAGAAATCGATCTCGAGGCCATCCTGGCCGCCGTAGGCGCAGAGCGCTCGCAGGAGGCTCCTGCCGCCAGCGAGTTCGGTCAGCGTCTCAGTGCCGCCCTGGAAGAGGCCGTCGGCTTCCTTCGCAAGGAGGGTCTCGTCGAAGTGGAGGACGCCAAGGCCGCCGCCTTGATGACCGAGGTGACGACCGCTGGCCTCGACGCCCGCTCGCCGAAGCAGCTGATGAACCGCGTCGTCCACACCCTGATCGAGAGCGATCTGGTCGAAGAGGTCTACGGCACCGACGAGATGCTCTTCGGGGCACTTCGCGGCTTCCTCGACCCGGCCTGACCCGGGGCGGGTACCTGCCGGCCCGGTGGCTCCTGCTGACGTCGTCGTAGGGGGGACCGAGCTGTCGCCTGGGCGACAGCCTTGCCCGCCTCCGATGTGGTCTGATGGTGCGAGGAGGCTCCCGTGCCGCGGACCACGCCCATCTCCCAGCTCATGACGTCGAAGGTCCACTCGCTGGGTCTCGAGGCGACGCTCAGCGAGGTTCGCGAGCTGCTGCGCGCCGAGCGTTGCCACCATGTGCCGATCCTCGACCGGGGGCGCCTGGCCGGGATCGTGAGCTCCCGGGACCTGATCAAGCTGCTCCAAGGCTCGACCGCCTCCACCCCGGGCGAGATCGACGAGCTGCTGGATCGCAGCCGCGTGGCCGATGTCATGAGCCGTGACCTGGCCACGATGGGGCCCGAAGAGGATGTCGGGCGAGCCATCGATCTGGTCGCCGACGGTCACCTGCATTCGGTGCTCGTCGTGAACGACGAGGGAAGGCTGCTCGGGATCGTGACCGACACGGATCTTCTGGCCTATCTGGGCTAGCGCGAACGATCGCGCCTCGGGGTCCCGGGGTGGATCCGCCGCCCGTGCTGCACAGGTCCTGCACCCGGTTTGCCGGTTCACGCGACTTCCGGACCCCGGATGTGAGAAGGCTCACGCGCGCGCTCGCGCGGGGGTTCGACGCGTACCGTGGGGGACGGATGAAACGACCGGGGGACAGGACGGGGACCTGCGAGGGGCTGGCCGCCCCGGAGCGGCTCGCCGGGGCTCCCCGCATCTGGGCCGTGGGCGGTGGCAAGGGTGGCGTCGGCAAGTCGCTCGTCGCCTCGAGCCTGGCCTGTGCGATCGCCGCAACCGGACGGCGCTGCACCTTGATCGACGCGGATCTCGGCGGCGCCAACCTGCACACCCTGCTGGGGGTCGCGCCGCCGCGCCACACGCTCTCGCACTTCCTGAGCGGTGAGGTCAAGTCGCTCGCCGACCTGATCGTGCCGACGTCGGTTCCGAACCTTTCGCTGGTCAGCGCCAACAAGGCGCTTCTGGACATGGCGAACCCCAAGTACTGTCAGAAGGAGAAGCTGTTCCGTCACGTCCGCGGGCTCGACGTGGACGAGGTGCTGCTCGACCTGGGAGCCGGCAGCGCCTTCAACGTGCTGGATTCGTTCCTGATCGCCCGTCGAGGGCTGGTCGTCGTCACGCCGGAGCCCACGGCGATCGAGAACACCGAGCACTTCTTGCGGGCGGCCTTCTACCGCTCCCTCCGCACGGTCACACGCAAGCCCGAGGTCAAGGCCGCCATCCTTCGGGTCAAGGAGGATCGCTCCCTGCCGCGCATCGGCTCGGCCCAGGAGCTGATCGCACGCGTGAAGGCGATCGACCCGTCCGCCGCCAAGCTGCTCGCGGAGCGGGCCGAGGCCTTTGCGCCGCTGCTGCTCGTCAACCAGGTGGAGAGCGTGGAGGACCGGCAGGTCGGGCCCGCCCTGGCCGCCCGTTGCAAGGAACGGCTCGGAGTGTCGATCGACTACGCGGGCTGCCTGGAGACCGACCCACACGTGCGCGAGGCGGTGACCCGGCGGCGGCCTGCACCCCAGCTCTTCTCGCAGAGTGCCTTCGCGAGGGAGATCGAGGCGCTCGCCGCGCGGCTGCTGCGGGAGGACACCGAGAGCGCCGACCCGCCGAGCGTGCCCACGTCCCCGGATCGGCCCCGCGCCGCTCCGGTCCGAGTGCAGGCAGTTGCGGCCAGCGAGCCGGCACCGGCGCTGCCGGCTCTCGATCTCGACCGGCCGGGTGCGTACCTGCGGCGCTGTCGAAGGCAGCTCGGGCTCACGCTCCGGGAGATGACCGAGCGCACGTGCATCCAGGGCTTGAGCGCGATCGAGCGCGAGCTCTTCGACTCCCTGCCGCCCGAGCCCTATCTCAAGGGCTTCCTGCTCAGCTATGCGCGAGAGCTCGGCGTGCCGGAGCTCGAAGCCCTCACGGCGAGCTATCTCGAGCGTTTTCATCGCGCGGGAATCCTCGATTCCTACGGCAGCGGCTTTGGCGAGAAATGACCTGATCGGGTGAGCGAATCGCCCGTGTCAGAAAGCCACATACCCGATCCGGGTCTGCCGACACAGGAAAGTGAAACCCGGATCCGAGTCCGCAGGGGATCCTTACCCCAGTCAGGTGAGAGTCGTTCCTCTCGAACCCCCGTAACATGGGAGATCGAGGGCTCTCGTGTCAGCTTCCTTCTTCCACGTCGACAACCTGCTGCAGATCATCGCCCGGCTCAACGCACCGCCCGCCGGCCTCCCGGCCCTCGTCGATCTCGCGAACGACCTCAGCTCTGCGCTCGGTGGGGCTTTCGTCGCGATGGCACGCTGGCACGAAGACCCGCTCGAGCTCGGCGGACGCATCACGACGAGTCAGGATCGTCACTTCGAAGACATCTACGTGGCCCACTTCCCGGACCGGGTTCCCTGGGTCGAAGCGTCCCGGCGGCATGCGAACGAGTTCTGCCACCTCGCAGCCGACTACGAGGCTGTGACGATCGAGAGGACGAGCTTCTTCGAGGAGTTCATGAAGCCCCAGGGCTTCGCGCCGCTGGCGGTGATGGGCAGCCACCACCGACCTTGTGAGGACGGCCCGGGCTTCGGGTGGGTGGTCTATGGCCGGCGCGATTTCACGCCGGAGGAGGTGCGATTCTGTCGTCGCCTGGATCCGCACCTCGCGCAAGCGTGCCTCAACGCAGCTGAGCGGCTCGTGCTCGATCACCGGATCGAGCACATGCACGAGCTGATGGACTACGCACCCGTCGGATTGATCCATGTCGACATGGATGGATCCTTTGCCTGGATGAACCGGATGGCGTCGCGGCTCCTCCATGCGGGCGAAGGGCTCGAAGTCCGCGACGGTCGGCTCGCCGCCCGGGACTCCGACACCGACCAGACCTTGCGCCACGCGATGACGAACCTGATCGAGAATCGGCGCCGGGTCCAGGCGCTGCCCATCCCACGGGCGGGGCGCCTCCCGCTCGGTCTCGTCCTGACCCGACGCCCCAAGGCCCCGACCCTGCCCCGCGGCGAGCCGATCGGAACGATTGCGATCATGGATCCCGAGAGGCAGTTCTCGGCCGACTCCGATCAGGCCTCGGCCCAGACGGCCCCCCTGCTGCGACAGCTCTACGGGCTGACCGACGCCGAGGCGCGACTCGCCGTCGCCATCACCGCTGGCTCGACGCCGCAACAGGTCGCGGACCGGTCCGGTCGCTCGCTCGAGACCGTGCGTACGCAGCTCAAGGGCGTGTTCCGCAAGCTCGGCGTGTCGCGGCAGACGGACCTCGTGCGCGTGCTGAGCCCCACGCTGCTCAACCAGGACGGCGCTCCAGCCGCCCGAACGGGGCAGGCCTGAGCTCGACGAACGGTTGCGCGCCTTCCTCGGAAGCCGCGGTCGCCATCGTTCTTGCCCGCTCCGAGCCCCGCTCGCCCACGGAACGCCAGGCCGCAGCGGTCTAGGAGGCCACGGACCGGAAGCGGCGCAGCAGCGGGATGCAGGCGGCGGCGAGCAGCAGGACCGGGATCGCAACCAGCACCCCGTCCGGCATGTCGGGAAGCACGAGGGGTGCGCTCCGGAGCCCGTCCTCCGTCGCCATGCTGCGGAGCAGCGCCAGGTAGATCCAGTAGAAGGGGCTCCACCAGAGCAGCGCGTGCCAGGGCGCCGGCAGCACGAAGGCCAGGATCGGTGCGGCCATCGGAAGGTTGAAGAGCTTTCCGATGGCCATCGCCTCGATCTTGTTCGAAGCGAGGGCGCCCATGGAGAACGCGACAAGCGGAGAGCCCAGGGACGCGGCGAGCAGGCTGGCCGCGTAGAGCCCGGGACGCTCGATCGCCTGGCCGTAGACCGCCGCACAGGCCAGGCCCGAGACGAGCCCCACCCCCGCGGAAACCGAGAACAGGTACGCACCGAGCGAGGCGTCCGAGAGGGGCAGAACGCGCAGGACCAACCAGGTCCCCGACTCGCGCTCTTCGACCAGCGCGAAGCCCAGCACGGTGCCCACCAGCAGGATGCCGATCAGGGGGGCCGCCGGCGCCACGAAAAGGCGGAGGCCCTCGACCGGTAGTAGCGGAACCCCCCAACGCAGGACGGCGGCAATCACCACGCCGTAGCCCACCAGGAAGAGCAGCAGCCGATCGCGCAGGATGCCCCGCGCATCCTTCGCGAGCAGCACCGCGAGCCGCTGCGACGTCGGCGCGCTCATGCCAGCTCCCAGCCCGAGCGGAGCCGGCGCGCGTAGAGGCGCTGCACCAGGACGAACGCGGCGCCGGCCCAGGCCCCCCCGGCCAGCACCCAGCCGGCGGTCGCCGGGAGCGAGAGGTCACCCCGGCAGAGCTCGGCCAGGGCGAGGATTCCCGCGGCGGAGGGCAGCCAGACCACCACTGCGGCGGGCGCCAGATCGAAGGCTGCCAGCAGCGGGAGCTGCCACACGACCATCGCCGGGATCGAGCCGAGGAGGAAGCGCGGGAAGTCCGGGTAGCGGAGCGAGAGCGCGAAGCCCAACAGTCCGGACAGGAAGGCGAAGGCGAAGAGCACGAGCGTCAGCCCGACGAGGCGGCCATCCACTCCCGCGACCGCGGCGAAGGTCACCACGCCGGCGGCGGTCCCCAGCAACGCCGACGCAGAGAGCAACGCTACCAGGTACTCGCCCGAGCGGAGCGGCGAGACGTGAAGCGCGGACACGCTCGCGCTGCCGAGCTCCAGATAGCGGTGCGCGGCCACCGCCATCAGCCCGAGCATCCCGGGCTCGGTCACGAGGAAGACGGGAAGGATGAGCTGGGCGATCCCCTCGGGCACGACGAAGAGCAGCACGCCCACCACCATTCCCACGAACAGCGCGAAGGTGTGGGGGAAGTAGCCGCGAGCCTGCACGAGCAGCACGAGTCGCGTCGCCGCGAGGACCCGGCGGATCACCCGAGCAGCCTCCGACCGGTCACTTCCAGGAACACGTCCTCGAGCGAGGGCTCCTGGGTGTGGATCGTTTCGACGCGCTCGCTCCGGAGCAGCTCGAGGAACGCGGCCTTCGAGGCCGGCTCGTCGAGCTCGAAGCTCTGCGACTCGAGGTTCTCTCCCCGACGAAGCTCCACCCGCACGGTGCGCCGAGCGTGAGCGAGCTTGAGCTCGCGTGGCGAGCCCACCGAGGCGATGCGTCCATCCACCAGGAAGCCCACCCGATCGCAGAGCGTGTCGGCCAGGTGCATGTCATGGGTGGTCAGGAAGACCGTCGAACCCGCATCCGCGCGCGCGCGCACCAGATCCCGGATGCGCACGGCGTGCTCGGGATCCTGGCCCGAGGTCGGCTCGTCCAGGAACCACAGCTTCGGTCGGTTCACCAGGGACCGGGCGAGCACGACCCGCATCTTCATGCCCTTCGAGTAGTGGCCGACCGGCCGCCGGTCGGCCTCGGGCAGGTCCAGCTCGGCGAGCAGGGCCTCGGGCGGATCGCAGGGTCCCGCGTAGAAGCGCCGGTAGAAGTCGAGGTTCTCGCGGGCGGTGAGCTTCTCGTACAGGTTCGGGATCTCGAAGCAGACACCGATCCGCTCGTGATAGGCGACGCCCTGCGTCTCGAGGTCCTGACCGAAAACTGAGATCCGGCCCTGGTGGCCCCTCAGGATGCGGGTCAGCAGCTTCTGGGTCGTGCTCTTCCCCGACCCGTTGGGGCCGAGGAACCCGAACACCTCGCCTTCCGCGATCTCGAAGTCCAGATCCCGGAGCACCGACTCGGTGGCCCCCGGGTAGCGATAGGCCAGCTCCCGGACCGAGACGATCAACGGGGCTCACGGATCACGGCAGGATGCAGGCCGCGGGGACGGGAGCGTCCTTGGCGAGGAAGCGACCGGTCTTGCCGGCCGTGGCCTGCTTCTCGATCACGGTGCCGCCGAAACCCATGCAG
>JAJDAR010000458.1 GCA_029261775.1 Deltaproteobacteria bacterium
CAGGAAGCGCTCCGCGATCTGGCGCCGTTCGCTGATCATTCGGTCGTAGATCTTCGGGCGGACGCTCTCGTTGTAGTTGATCCGCTTGAACCGGATGTCGAGCAATTCGATTCCGAACACCCGGACCTTCTCGGCTGCTGCAGTGAAGATCTCCCGCTCGACCAGCTTGCGCCCCTTCTGGATCGGCACCAGGGATCCCATGTCGAGCTCCCGTTCCGCATCGGTCAGGAGGGCGTCACGGAGCGGCACGCGGTCCTTGGTGGTGCGGATGATCTCGATCAGCTCATGCTTGGCGACCGCATTGCGGGTCTCGCTCCCCAGGATGTCGTCCAGGCGGGACTGAGCGCTGCGCTCATCGCGCAGCCGCAGGAAGTACTGGAGGGGATCCGTGATCCGCCAGCGGGCGAAGAGGTCGACCGAGATGTAGAGCTTGTCCTTGGTCGGCATGTCCGAGGGGCGGCCGTCCCACTCGAGAACCCGCTTGTCGATCGGATTGACGTCCTGGATGAAGGGCAGCTTGAGCTTCAGACCGGCGGAGGTCACGGGCTCGCCGACAGGCTTGCCGAACTGCGTGACGATCACCTGCTCGACTTCGCTCACGGTATAGATGGAGTTCATCAAGGCGATGACTCCGATGGCCAGGACCGTCAACGTCGCGACTTGGATGATCCTGTTCACGACCGATCTCCCTTCTGGGCGTCGGTACCGATGGTGTCGAGATTCAGGAACGGCAGGATGCCGCGCGTCTCCTCATCGACGATGACCTTCGAGCGTATGCCGGGCATCACCTCCTGCATGGTCTCGATGTAGATACGGCGGAGAGTGACCTCTGGGGCCTTGCTGTACTCCGCCAACAAGGCGCTGAACCGGGCGACGTCGCCTTGCGCTTCATTGATCCTCTTCAGCCGGTATCCATCGGCCTCGCGGATCCGCTGATCCTTCTCGCCCTCGGCCAGCGGGATCACCTTGTTGTAGTCGCGCCTGGCTTCGTTGATCAGCTTTTCCTTCTCCTGCTGGGCCTGGTTGACCTCGTTGAACGACTCCTGCACCGGTTCGGGCGGATTGATGTTCTTCAGTTGCACCTGGTCGATGCTGATCCCCATCGCGTACTTGGTCGAGAGCGCCTGCATCTTCGTGAGCGCTTCCGTTTCGATCTCCTGTCGGCCGATGGTGATCACCTCGTCCACGGTCCGGTCGCCCACGACTTCCCGCATGACGGATTCGGAGACGTAGCGGAGGGTTTCGCTCGGTTCGCGTACCTCGAAGAGGAACTTGGCGGGATCCGAGATGCGGTACTGAACGACCCATTCCACCAGCGCCGCGTTCAGGTCACCGGTCACCATTTGCGTTTCCTGCCTCCCGTCGCGAGCACGAGAGACCTGGTAGGGATCGCGGGCGCCTGGGGTCGAGAACCCGAACTCCTGCTTCAACTGTCGCTTGACGGGTACGATGGTGGCCGTATCGATGCCGAGCGGCAGCTTGAACTGCAGTCCCGGCGGAACGTCCTCGAGATATCGACCGAAACGCTGGACCACAGCGACCGAGTCACTCGGCACCGTGTAGAAGAGCGTCCATGCGGCCATGCCGGCCAGAGCGAGGGCGGCAAGGACGATGACTCCGCTCGAACCCCCCTTCGGCATGATCTGCTTGAAGCGATCCTGTCCCTGCTGGAACAATTCCTCTACATCGGAGGGCATGGGAATGGCCTTTCTTGCGCCCGCTCGCGATCACGGGCGGGGGCGACTCGAGCTGTTTCGCTTGCCGCCTGCGCACCTCCGAGTATCGCCAATCCGCTTGATCGATCAAGCACCTTGCGTTCCCTAAGCACTCGGGCGCAAAGGCACCCGGCAAATCGTCCTTTTCAGGCCTGCTCGACCTCCCCCGCGTGGAGCAAGCGATAGAGCGCCGGCAGCACGAGGAGCGTGAGCAGGGTCGAGGACACGATGCCGCCGATCACCACCGTTGCCAGCGGCCGCTGCACCTCGGATCCGATTCCCGTGTTGAGCGCCATCGGCACGAAGCCGAGCGCGGCCACGAGCGCGGTCATCAGGACGGGTCGCACCCGGCCCAGGGCGCCCTCCACGATGCTTTCCTCGATCGATCCGCCGTGCGCGCGCAGGTCGCGAATGAAGGCCACCATCACCAGGCCGTTCAGCACCGCGATGCCGGACAGGGCGATGAAGCCCACGGCCGCAGAGATCGAGAACGGGATGTCGCGCAATAGCAGCGCGAGCACCCCGCCCGTGAGCGCCAGCGGCACCCCCGAGAAGATCGCCACGGCATCCTTCGCCGACCCGAGGGCCAGGATGAGCAGACCGATGATGAGGATAAGGGTCACGGGTACCACGATCGCCAGCCGCTTCGTCGCCGACTCGAGCTGCTCGAAGGTCCCCCCGTACTCGACCCAGTAGCCGGGCGGCACGTCGACCCGCGCCTCCACGGCCTGCCGCACGTCCCGCACGAAGGAGCCCAGGTCGCGGCCACGCACGTTCGCGCTCACCACGACGCGGCGTTTCCCGTTCTCCCTGTAGATCTGGTTGTAGCCGTTGGCGACGCTCAGGTCTGCGACCTCGCCAAGAGGCACATAGCCCCGACCGTTCAGCGCCACCGGCAGCACGCCCAGGCGGTCGGTGTCCGACCGCAGATCCTCCGCGAGACGCACCACGATGTCCGAGCGGCGGTCGCCTTCGTACATCTGGCCTGCGACGGTCCCACCGATGGCCGTCGAGACCAGGTCCTGAAGGCCGGTGATCGAGAGGCCCAGGCGCCCCAGGATCTCCCGTCGGGGCTCGATCGTCAGGACCGGAAGCCCGGTCGTCTGCTCGACGACCACGTCGACCGCCCCTGGGACCTGCGCGACTGCGTCCTCGATCTCGTCCCCGAGCGCGATCAGCTGCTCGAAGTCGTCCCCGAACACCTTCACGGCCAGCTCGGAGCGCACGCCGGCCAACAGCTCGTTGAAGCGCATCTGGATCGGCTGCAGGAACTCGTAGCGGTTCCCGGGCACCGGCGTCACCACCGTCTCGAGTTCTGCAACCACCTGCGACTTGGGTTTGCGCGGATCCGGCCACTCCGCCCTCGGTTTCAGGATGATGAAGTTGTCCGCCACGCTCGGCGGAACGGCGTCCGTCGCCACCTCGGCTGTGCCGAGCTTCGCGAAGACGCGCTCGACCTCCGGCAGCGTCCGCACCTCCGCCTCGAGAGTCTCCTGGAACGCAATCGCCTGGTCGAGCGAGATGCCCGGAATGCGCAGCGCGTGCATCGCGATGTCGCCCTCGTCGAGGTTCGGGACGAACTCGGTACCCAGCCGCGTCGCCAGCACCCCGCTGACTACGAGCCACAGCACTCCGACGAGAATCACCGCCCAGCGCCAACGCAGCACCTCGCGCAGCACGGGCCGGTACAACGACCGCACACCGCTCACGATGAAACTCTCCTTCTCCGCGACCGGTTTCCGGAAGAGCAGCACGACGCACGCCGGCACGAACGTGACCGAGAGTACCATCGCAGAAAGGAGTGCGATCACGACTGTGATGGCCATCGGATGGAACATCTTCCCCTCGACCCCGGTCAGGGCGAAGATCGGGATGTAGACGGCTGTGATGATCGCGACGCCGAAGAGCGCAGGGCGGATCACCTCGCGGGTCGCATCGAACACGATGGAGACCCGGTCATTCAGCGTCCTCTCCTGCGCTCCCGCCTGGCTCAACCGCCGCAGGCAGTTCTCGACGATGATCACGGCGCCATCGACGATCAGGCCGAAGTCGAGAGCCCCCAGGCTCATCAGGTTCGCGGTGACCCCGGCCTCGACCATCCCCGTGATCGTCATCAGCATCGCGATCGGGATGACCGCCGCGGTGAGGAGCGCCGCGCGCAGATTGCCGAGCAGGACCAGCAACACGACGACGACCAGCAGAGCCCCCTCGAGCAGGTTCGTGCGGACCGTGGCCAACGTCTTGTCGACGAGGCCCGTCCGGTCGTAGACGGCCGTCGCGGTGACACCCGGAGGCAGGCTCGGCGCGATCGCTTCGAGCTTCTCGCCCACGGCCTTCGCCACGGTCCGGCTGTTCTCGCCGATCAGCATGAAGACCGTGCTCATTACGACCTCGCGGCCGTTCTGCGTGGCGGCTCCGGCGCGGAGCCCGTGCCCGATCTCGACGCTGGCGACGTCGCGGACGCGGATCGGGACACCACCTCGCTCGCGGACCACGATCTCGCCGAGCTGCTCGGGCCGCTCCGCCTGGCCCGGCACCCTCAGCAGCCACTGCTCTCCGTTGTGGTCGATGAATCCCGCGCCGCGGTTCTCATTGTTCTCGCGCAGGGCGCTCAGCACGTCGGTGTGGCTCATGCCCACCGCCAGCAGCTTCGCCGGGTCGGGAGAGACCACCACCTGCTTCTTGTAGCCCCCGATCGGGTTCACCTCGACGACGCCCGGCACGCGCAGGAGCTGTGGCCGAATGATCCAGTCGTGGACCGAACGCAGATCGGTCGGCGTCACCGCGCTGCCGTCCGGGTTCACGGCGCCGGGCTCGGCATCCACCGTGAACATGAAGATCTCGCCCAGGCCGGTGGCGATCGGGCCGAGCGTGGGCTCGAGCCCCGGCGGCAGGCTCGCCTTGGCCTCGTTCAGCCGCTCGCCGACTTGCTGTCTGGCAAAGTAGATGTCCGTCCCCTCCTCGAAGACGACGGTCACCTGCGAGAGCCCATAGCGTGAGAGCGAGCGCGTGTACGAGAGCTGGGGAAGGCCGGCCATGGCCGTCTCGACCGGAAAGCTGACTCGCTGCTCCACCTCGAGGGGCGTCGTACCTGGGGCACCCGTGTTGACCACCACCTGGACGTTCGTGATGTCCGGGACCGCATCGATCGGGAGGCGAGTGAAGTTCCAGACGCCGAGGCCCGCGACGAGGGCCACGGCCGAGAGGACCAGACCCCGGTGGTTGACGGAGCCCTTCAGGATGGCATCGAGCATGGGGTTCCCTCAGTGGTCGTGCGATGCGCCGGACTTCTCGATGTCCGCCTTGATGACGTAGCTGTTCGCCGTCACGTACCGCGCGCCCGGCTCGATCCCTCCGAGCACCTCGACGTACTCGCCCGCCTCCCGGCCGAGGTCCAGCATGCGCACCTCGTACTCGTCGTCCACCTGGGTGTAGACCACGGTGAAATCGCGGAAGGACTGGAGCCCTTCCCTGCGCACGGCGAGCGGGACTTCGTACTCGCCCACCGTGATCTCCGCGGTGACGAAGATCCCCGGCACGAGCCGGCCGTCCGGATTGGGAAGCACGGCTCGCGCGGTGACGGACTGATCCTCCTTGGCCAGGACCTCGATGGTCGAGATCACGCCAGTCGCGGGCTCGCCTCCCGCCGCGCGAGCGATGGACACCGGGTTCCCCTTGCGAACACGGGGCTGGTCGCCCGGGAAGACCGACAGATCGGCCCATACCGACGAGGTGTCGGTAATGGTGAGAAGCAGCCTGCCGCTCGTCTGCTCGCCTGGGTTCGCATCCCGCTGGGTGATCACGCCGCCGATCGGCGCACTGATGGAGTAGGCGTTCAGGCTCTCGTTGCTCTCGATCGTGAGCAACCGATCGCCTTTCGCGACCGTGCTTCCCACATCGGCGTGGACGCGGCGCACTGCCCCTTCGAACCGGGCCCGCACCTCCCGCACGCGCTCCGGATTGGCCCGGATGCGCCCGTAGACGGTCACCGTGTCGTGGAGGACGGCAGGTCCCGCGACCGCCGTCTCGACGCCGAGACTCCGGACGGCCTCCGGAGCGATCCGAGTGCGGCCCTCGAAGTTCTCGTAGTGCCACGTGTGCTCCCGGCCTTCGTGCCCTGCCGCGATCGACACTTCGAACGAGTGCGGCTCGTAGACCACCGTGTCGCCCCGCAGATAGTCGCCTTCAGGCGCGAACGCGATGTCGTCGACCCGTCCCCCGAGGCGCCCGATCTGCACCTGGAGAGACACATCGGAGGGGGCGATGGGCTCCCCGCCCTTGCGAGCCCAGGCCCGGAACTCGGGCGGCACCCCGCGCTCGAAGATCGAGAGTTCGAGCTCGAAGTCCCCGGCCGTGAGCAGGCGCCCCCCGTGCGGGCCCTTGGCCTCCGCCACCGGGTCGCCGCCAGCGTGACCAGCCGTACCGCCAGAACCGGGATCCGACCCGCCGCAGGCGAGCACCACCAGAACGAGCGTCCCGACCAGCGTCCCTGTCGTCCGCGTCATCACTGTCGACCTCACTTCTTGACCACCTGTTCTCCGATGAGACGCTCGAGAGCGATCACGAGCCGATGCGCGCCGGCGCTCGCCTCGACCAGCTCGCGCTGGGCGCGCAAGAGATCCGCCTGCACCGCGCGAAGCTCGAAGTAGCCGTAGCGTCCCCGCTCGTAGGCCCGGCGAGTCCCGTCCAAGGCCTTCGTCAAGCGCGGGATCACTTCGGTTCCCAGCGTCTCTGCGCGATGGCCGAAGTGCTCGAGCTCTTCGTAGAGCTCGAAGAGCGTGGTCTGCAGTCGCACACGCGCGGCGTCTGCCTCGGCGCGAGTGCGCGAGACCGAGCCGCGCGACGCCGCGACCTCGCCCTGGTTCCTGTTCAGCAGGGGAATCGGAACGCTCACCCCGACAAGGAGCGCCGTGTCGGCGCTGGACTCGAACCGGCGCACGCCCAGGAACGGCCGCCAGGACGGCCAGCGCCGGGCCTCTGCGAGCCGCAGGTTCGCCTTCGCGAGCCGTTCCTCCGTCGCGTATCGCGCGAGCTGGGGATTCCCCGCGAGCCCTTCGGTGAGCACCCCGTAGGACTCGACGGCAGGCAGGGACAGCAGATCGCCGTCGACGCGCGAGAACCGCGGCGCCGTCTCTCCCCACTGTGCGGCCAGGCGGTGATAGGCGGTAGAGAGATCGTGGGTCACGTCGTCGCGGGCCAGACGGTCCGTCGCCAGCGCGGCTTCGGCGCGAATGAGCTCTACCGTCGGCGCCTTGCCCGCCTGGACGCGTCGCGTGGCGGCTTTCACCGTCTCCTCCGCCAGCGCGATGGCCTCCTCGGCTTTCTCGAGTCGAACTTGATTCATGAGGCTCGCGACGAAGTGCTCGGCCGTATCGGCGGCTACCTCGACGCGCAGGATCCGCGCGTCGGCGGAGACGAGGTCGGCGCCGGCCTGGGCTGCGCCCACGCGCCCCGCCCGAACCCTCCCCTCGAGCACCCATCCGAGGCTCAGCGTCGTCTGTGCGCTGTCGAAGCCCTCGTAGATCCCGCTGCCGGCCAGATCCTCGACCGCGAGGTCGAGCTCGGGGTTCGGCAGCAGACCGGCCTGCTCGAGACGGCCCTGCTGCTCGGCCATCCGATACGCGAAGGCCGCGAGATCCTTGTTGTGGCCGAGCGCTTTCTCGAGCGCCTCCTGCAGGCCGAGCGCCCCGGCTCCTTCCGCCGCTTCGGCCCGCGCTCGTTGGGAAGGCGATGCGAGCACGAGTATCGCACCGCACGCGACCGCGAGGACGGCCTGAACCGTCCACGAACGGGAGCGACTGCGAGCACGCGACGCCAGATCTCTGGCCCCGCCTCGGGTGCAGCACAGGGCCGCACCCCGACGATCGGTACGTTGCATCTTCCGAGTCCTAGATGGATGTCGAGTCGTCGCAGTACGTCGAGCGGTCTCACCTCGGCGAAGAGGTGACCACGCGTCGTCTGCTCAGATGCTGCGCGCCGAAGCGCGCCGCGCTGGAGACACCGGCTCTAGGCGGTCGGCGGGGCTCGCGGCTCGGATGACCCCGACGCCTCGGGGCTTGCGGGCGACGGCGTCGCGTCGCGGTTGGTCGGGCCCCGTCGGATGGCGACGCCGTAGGAAGAAGGCGTCGCGGAAGGCAGCACGGACAGCGAAGGCGAATCGGTGCTGCGGGTGGGGCGGAGGAAGAAGGCGACCCGGTGCTCGTGCTCGTGCCCGTGGGATTCCTTAGCAGAAGCGACCTGCTGGGTGCCGTTCTCCGGTGCATCGCTCGCCGGATGATGGGAGTGCGTCGCCTCTCCATGGTGCTGCGCGATGTGCTGGTGAACAGCCGTATCCGCCGCAGCCCCTGCGGGCTGCGCGAGCGCGGCCAACAGCAGCGCGAGCGCCATTCGGCATCGAGGCAGGGCGAGCATCGCTCGACAGGGTAACCTCATCCGCCGTGTGCGCATCCAGGCATGTGCGTGAGACCCTGGACGACCGTCATGTACGGCTGTATCGCGCGTTCCTCGCGTCGCCAAGGCTCCAGACCCGCGGCAGGCCACCCGAGCGGGCCTTCTCGGCACGGTCGCACCCAAGAGGGGGGGCCGCCGGTAGCGGACGTGGCCGCCCGATGGCCGAGCGCGGCGTCGACGTCGGCCTGATCCCCCGTCGCCTACCCGACGCCAGACCGAGCAGTCGGAGTGCGGCGGATGCGGTACCGAACGGCGACGACAAGATCGACATGGTCATGACCTTCGACGTCGAAAGCGGACGAGCGCCGGGTGCTCGGGGACGCCGACTGCGAGGTCGACCGCTGGGCGACCCCAGACGCCAGGGAGCGCACAGAACGCCCCGAGAACGACATGCAGCCCTGGCGGCGGGTCCTACGACGCGCAACGGGGCCGCCGAGTTGACAGATTATGACGACCAGTCTATTTAACCAATGTCCGAACCGCACGATGATCCGCCCTGCCCTCCACTCCGATGCCTGCGCGCCCAGGAGCCCTGCCATGCAAGCGCGACGACTCGCGTTCGCCTGCCTCCTCCAGCCCCGATTCAGGGCGAGCCCGAGCGAACCCTCACGGGACGGTCGCACCCGGGTGGCGTCGTGAGCGCGGCCTCCGTCGACGCCCGGCCCGACGCACCGCTAGCGGGCGTCGTCCGCGACCACGACGAGGGACTCACCGTGCTTCGCCTCGACCGCTCCGAGGTATTGAACGCGTTCGACGGCGAGGTCCTGGCCTCGCTGCGCGAAGCCCTCCTGGACGCCCAGCACGAC
>JAJDAR010000459.1 GCA_029261775.1 Deltaproteobacteria bacterium
CGCCACACGCCCATCGACGTCACGCTCTACAACATCCCGCTGTTCGCCTCGCCGATCGACGTCGACACGATCGAGCGGCTCGCCGGGGAGTGCGAGCGGATCGTGGCCATCAAGGATTCGTCGGGGGATCTGCCCTTCATGATGAACCTGATCGACGCCGTGCGGCCGAAACGCCCGGACTGGAGCTTCCTCACGGGTTGGGATGCCTGCCTCCTGCCGATGCTGGCGATGGGCTGCGACGGCGGCACGAACGCCAGCAGCGGCGTCGCGCCCGAGCTCACCCGGCAGCTCTACGATGCGGCGATCGCAGGCAAGCTGGACGAGGCTCGCGTTCTGCAAAGGCGGGTCTCCCGCATCTTCGATGCCTGCTTCGACGCAGCGGACTTCCCGGAGGGCTTCCGCATGGGCGTGGGCCTGCGCGGCATCGCGGCAGGTCCGGGAAGACTGCCGCGCTCGGAGCGCCAGCAGGAGCTGGACCAGGGCGCCGTCGGGCGTCTGGCCTCGCTGCTCGCCGAGGAGGCGTTGGAGTGAGGCGTTTCGGTCAGTGCCTCGGCTTGCGCCCCGAGAGGCTCGCCGAGTACCGCCAACACCACGCGGCCATCTGGCCCGAGATCGCACGCGCGATCCACGAAGCCGGCATCCGCAACTATTCGATCTTCCACCGCGACGGCCAGCTCTTCGGCTACTACGAGTACCACGGCCCCGACGCCGAGTATGAGGAGCGCATGGCGCGGCTGGCGGCCGCGCCGCGCATGCGCGAGTGGTGGGACCTGATGGAGCCGATGCAGATCCCCGATTCCGAGCGGCCGGTGGGCAGCTGGTGGTCGGACCTGGACGAGGTCTTCCACCAGGACTGAGTGGCATCGCGGGCGTCGGAACCGGCTCCTCCTGCGGTAGCATCACATGCTGTAGGAGGTTCCGTGAAGCTCGAAGATCCCCGTGCCGAAGAGGCGTTGAAGGACGCGGAGCAGGCGAGAGAGCGGGCGTATGCCCCGTACTCGCACTTCAAGATGGGCGCCGCAGTCGTGACCGATCGCAATGCGGTCGTGCCCGGCTCCCTCATCGAGAACGTCTCGCTCGGCCTCGCGATGTGCGCTGAGCGGGCTGCGCTGTTCGGCACCGTCTCGACCGACGCGGGCAAGCCCGAGGTGTTGGCCATCGTCGCGCCGCGCACGGGCGGCGAGCTGACCTGGCCTTGCGGGGCCTGCCTGCAGGTCGCCCTCGAGCTGGGCGGGCCCGACCTCCTGATCGTCGCGTCGGACGGCTCGCAGACCGAGCAGGCCCGGCTGCGGGAGCTGGCCCCGAACCTGCCCTTCAAGGGAGAGCGCTGAGCTCGCTTCCGCCGGAGTCGGTGTACCGACCACGGACGCAGCAGCGACGAGGCCCGTCTCCCGTCAAGAGCCGGCTGGATCGACCCAGATCGGCGAGGTCCAGGCGCGCTCCTGCAAGATGGGGGTGTAGAAGGGCTGCTCGTTCGGATCGAGGCAGCACTTTCCGTACACGTCGCCCTCCGCACCGCGCTCGTGGGCACGCGCGGTCTCCTCGGCGGCCTGGCTCGCGCAGTCGGACGAGAACGGGTTCACGCCGGCCGCCTTGCACTGGAGCGTGCTCCAGCGACACGTGGGTCGCTCGAGCACGCGCGCGTAGTAGAAGGCCGGCTGGGCGGGATCGTGGTCCGGATCCTGCCAGACCGTGCACAGGTCGCCTGCTCCCGACCCGATCGGCGCGCAGGTCTCGGGATCGACCGTAGCCCCCGTCGCCGGCTCGGCCACGACGTCGATGACCCGCTCGTGGGTCCGGCCCTCGTCGTCGAGCCATCCCTTCACGATCTGCACCCGCTCGAGGTCGGTGCCGGGATGGCCCTCGATGCCGGGGTCCTTGAGGGCGCTGACCAGGAAGCGGGGCGGCGTGGACGAGGCGAAACGTCCGCCCATCGGGACGCCCTGCCGGTAGGCGCGCTCGATGCCGTCCGGCGCGGCACACAGGTCGTCGTCGAGGGCCACCCCCCCGAAGAAGCGCACTGTGGGACGGGTGCCGCTGGTCGCGTAGGTCTCCTTCCGGCGGATCCCTTCGAAGATCGCATCGCGCGAGTTCTCCTCGGCCCAGACCACGGCGTGGCCGCCCGGGTTCGAGAAGAAGTGGTCCTGCACGTTGCGGTAGCCGGCGTCACGGCGACCGAGATGTCCGGTGTAGTTGTCCTCCTCGGCCGCACCCGGCGTCGCCGTGTGCGTGTCGGTGCTGCCGATGAATCCCATCACGAAGGGATTGACGCCCGACGCCCGCTCGAGGGCGAGACCATCCTTCAACACGTTGCGCACCATGTTGCGCCGGGCGAAGGCCTCGATCGGAACGGGCGCCGCCTGCTCGGTCCTCACCTCGCCGTGGACGGATCCGAGCATGCCGAGATTGTCCGCCACCACCTGCTCGAAGTCACAGAGCTCGTCGGCGGTGTCGACCCCCTGCCCGACCCGCCGGTCGAAGCGGCACTCGGAGCTCGCCTTGTGCTGGGTGAGCTCGACGACGGGCTCGAAGAAGATCCGGTCGGTCGCTTCCTGGGGGGTCTCGGGATCCCGGAACATCAGGCCGCCGGCCAGGTTGGGATTGTGCGGAATCGCGAGGACGTCGCAGCCGGTTCCCGCGTCGGTGCACTGTGCGCGCAGCTGCTTCCAGAGCTCCGGGAAGTTGTACGAGCCGGTCTCGTAGGTCGAGATCGGCATCGGGGTGACGTGCTCGTTCCGGAAGATCACGTTGCGGTGCATGTTGAAGGCGTCCGGGGCATCCGTGTACTCGTAGCCGACGAACGACGTGAAACGGCACTCCGAGGAGCGGTCATAGGCGGCCTCCGCGGCGTCCTGCAGCAGCTTCCAGGCCTCGAGGCCCGCCGTATCGCAATCGGACAGCGTGCAGGCGAAGGAGGTCGACACGTCGCCGCTCGTGACACCGAGCGAGACCCACCAGCCCGCGGCGACCAGCTGCGTCCAGAAGTGGCTCGAGCGGGTCATGATGCAGTGGGGCCACCAGTAGCCCAGCCGGGTCGGATCGGTGGTGCAGACGTCGATGGGCCCGAGGAACTCGGAGTGATCGGTGACTGATACGAAGTCGAGCGGCCGCTGGATCTGCGCGGTCACCAAAGGCTCGCCGTCCTCGTCGGGGATCTGGATCGGATCTCCCTGGGCGTAGCGATAGGCCGCCGCCGGGTCGTTGCGCTGGCTCGAGATGTAGGAGTCGAACGAAAGGCTCGTGTGGACGTGGAGGTCCCCGAACATCGGACGCCGCAGGGGGTCGCGCTCGGCGCAGGCTTCGCGCTTCTCCGTGGTCTCGAAGGATGACGCACCCTCGGAGACCGGATGGACCAGGGCCAGGATCGACAGCGCCACCACGATGCGAGCTCGGAAGGACATGGCGGGATTCTGGCACGTCGCGAGCCGCAGGCGCGAGCCCGGATGGCAGATCAGGCGGTCTCGCAGTGCCTCCGAAGCCCCTCGTTCATCCGCTCGAAGTTCGCACGAACGTCGTCCAGGCGGGGCGCGATGATCTCTCCCACCAGGGCGCCCGTGAAATCCTCGGTGTGGTGCAGCACGCTGCGCCCGGGGCCATCGGCCTCCCATGCGAAGCGGTGGTCACCGCGGAACTGGTCCCGGTCGGGGAGTCCGCCCTCCCAGTGCATGCCGCCGGGCCCGACCGAGACGACCTGGACGGGCATCTCGAGGACGTCTCCATCCTCGGTGCGGCCGTGGGCCAGGATCCCGGCACCCGACTCGATGGCTCCCTCGATCCGCACCAGGTAGGGATTCCAGTCCGCGTAGCGGGGACCGTCCAGCAGGACGGCCCGCACGCGCTCGACGGGGGCCGAGATCTCGATGCTCGTCTCGATCCTGCGCCGGACGGGCATCCAATCGACGTTGGGTGGCGTGAAACCCCACTTCTCCTGGCTCTGATCGACCGTGCCGCCCTCGGCGTAGTGATAGACCATCGCCGCACGCCTCGTGTCCGACCCGTTGTCGGTGGACTTGTGCATCAGGTGGCTGTGGAAGAAGAGCGCATCGCCGGGCTCGAGCAGGACGGGGACGGCCCCCGACATGTCGTGATCGACGATCTCCACGTAGGAGAAGTGCGCGTGCTCGCGGCGATCGCGAACCACTCCGTGCACCGGTTGGCGATGGGAGCCGGGCAGCACCCAGAGCGGCCCGTTGTCCATGCGCGCCTCGGTCACGGCCAGCCAGACTCCGACTTGGGGACCGCGGTCGAAGGGGAAGTAGAAGGCGTCCTGGTGCCAGGGCTGACCGAGCGCGCCGGGCAGCTTGAAGATGAACTGCGAGAGGAAGCAGTCGAGATCGGGCCCGAGGATCGGCCGGACCCGGTCGAGCACCGCGGGATCGCACGCGAACCGTCGGAAGATCGGTTCCTGACGATGCACGCGGAAGAGCTTGGAGAGTTTCTCCTCGGGCTGCGTCGCCCCCGCTTCCAGCGCCTCCTCGGGCAGGACGTAGGCGTCGCCGATCGGCTCACCCCCTGCCTGGGCGCGCGCCATCTCGACGACGCGGGCCTCCATCGCCTCGACCTGGTGCCGGGAGGCAAAGCCCGGCACGCGGAAGAACCCGTCGCGCTCCCACCCTTCCTGCTGTTCAGGCGTCCACACGCTCGCGCCTCGAATCCGTCTCGCTCATCGGGGCCTCCGGGGAATCAGCACCGGAGTTCGGGCGGCATAGTCGGCGAAGGCCGGTCGCCGGGCGCGGCTGCGTTCGTCGAGCATCGGAATGCTTGCGAACAGGAACAGCGCGACGATGCCGAGCGCTCCGACACCGGTCCACCACCAGGCGGGAGCTGCGGCGAGCGCGAAGAGCCAGAGCGAGACCCAGAAGAGGATCTCGCCCAGGTAGTTGGGATGGCGCGACCAGGCCCAGAGGCCCTCCTGCATCACGTCGCCGGGCGCCTTGCGCGCGCTGAAGACGCGCATCTGCTCGTCGGCGACGAGCTCGAGGCTGGTCGCTGCGAGGCCGACGGCCAGGGCCACGACGTCGAGAGCGCCGAACCCGGCATCCCCGAGCGCAAGTGCGGGGTAGAGCGGAAGGCAGCCGGCGCCGACGAAGATCGCGGGCACCAGCATGACCGGCACCAGCCGGACGAACCAGGCGGGCGCTGGCCACGTCTCGACCATGTCGACGTAGCGCCAGTCCTCGTGGCCGAGGCCGCTCCAGCCTCGGGCCCAGTTCGCCGTGAGCCGCACGGCCCAGAACCAGACGACGACGTGGACGGCGAGCTGCCGCGCCGTGAGCTCGGCGTACTCCGAAAAACCGGTGAGCCAGAGCGCGGCGATCGGCGGCAGGACGCTCCACCACGCGTCGAACACCGAGCCGTTGCCGGTGTGCAGCCCGGCGGCAAAGGTCACCGCGACCGAGGCGACGAAGCCTGCGACCACCGCCCAGTGCGGTTCCCACGGCGCGAGCTCGAAGACCAGCCAAGCCAGGGCCACGGCCGCGACGTAGACCCCGAAGACGTAGGCGAACGACGCCTTGCGCGTCCAGCCATCTGCATGCTCGGTCATGGGTTCCTTCCGTCGAAAGGATCGAGGCGAGTGTAGCGCCATCCTTCCCGTGGGTTTGACGCCGTCCAGCCGTTTCCCGACACTCGGCTCGCCCGCGACCCAGGAGACCGCGATGACCTCCGCCGCCACGCACCCGGCGACCCTCTCGTGGAGGGATGTGCCGCGTGTCCCCTTGCACGAGTCGCTGGGTGCGGCCCGCCACATGCGCCGCGACATGCTCGGGGTGGTGGGCTCGCGCTTCGAGCGCCACGGCCCGGTGGTCCGCCAGGGCGCGGGCCCGATGCGGATGGTGAATCTCGCGGGGCCGGATGCGGCGCGCATGCTGCTGCTCGACCGGGAGGGCATCTTCTCGGCAAAGCGCTCCTGGGATCTGATCATGGGCCGCATCTTCACGGGCGGGCTGCTGCTGCGGGACGGCGACGACCACCGCATGCACCGACGCCTGCTGCGCGAGGCCTTCCGCACACCGGCGCTCGAGTCCTATCTCGAACGCATGAACCCGATGCTCGACGACATGCTCCGGGGCTGGGACGGCGACGACGCGTTCCTCGCCTTCCCGCGCCTCAAGGCGCTGACCCTCGACATCGCCTGTCGGGTCTTCCTGGGCATGGAGCTGGGCGAGGACACCCGACGCCTGAACGAGGCCTTCGAGGCGACGGTGGCAGCCTCGATGTCGGTGCTGCGACTGCCGATCCCCGGTCTCGAGTTCGATCGGGGACTGCGTGGCCGACGCTTCATGATCGAACAGTTCGAGCAGTGGATCCCGGAGCGTCGACGCCAGCGCGGCGAGGACTTCTTCAGCCGTTTCTGCCACGCCGTGGGCGACGACGGCCGCCCGCTCGAGGACCAGGAGATCATCGACCACCTGATCTTCCTGATGATGGCGGCGCACGACACCACCACGAGCACACTCACCTCGCTGCTGTACGAGCTTGCCGCCCAGCCCGAGTGGCAGGAGCGCGTTCGCGAGGAGGTCCGAGGCTTCGGAAAGCCTGCGATCGGCTTCGAGGACCTGCTCAAGCTGCCGGACACCGCGGCGGTGATCCAGGAGACGTTGCGCCGCTACCCGCCGCTCTCGACGATCCCCCGCGTCAGCACGGCGCCCTTCGAGTTCGCGGGCTGCCAGATCCCGGCTGACGTCATGGTGGTCATCTACCCGATCCACACCCACCACATGAGCGAGTGGTGGAGCGACCCCTTCCGCTTCGACCCCGAGCGCTTCCTTCCGGGGCGCGCGGAGCACGAACGCCACAGCCACTCCTACATCCCCTTCGGCGGCGGCAACCACATGTGCCTGGGGCTGCGCTTCGCCGAGATGCAGATCAAGGCGGTGCTGTTCCAGCTCGTGCAGCGCTACCGCTGGAGCGTCCCCGCCGGCTACAGCATGCCCGTCCAGCAGGCCCCGATCTCGAAACCGACCGATGGGCTGCCGCTGCGAGTCGAGGCGATCCGCTCCTAGCCGAGCCCTGGGGGCGCCCCTGCAGTTGCGTGACCCCGGTCACAGGCCGCCAGCCGCTCCGGCACCGATGAGGCTCTCTCGACTCCCGGGTCCCCCGGGCAGTCCAGGGAGACATCGTCATGAAGCCCGTTCGCATCCTGACCGTCCTGCTCGTGTGCCTCGCGCTCGTCGCACCCGGCGCCGCCATGGCCAAGAAGAAGAAGAAGAAGGCCCGCGTCGCGGGCACCCAGCACGGCATCGGTGCCGGCGGCGTGCCGGCGCTGCGGGACATGCTGCTCGGCCGCATCGGCGACCTCGACGCCACGGTGCTGGCGCTCGAGGAGCGCATCGCCGAACTCGAGATGCGTCTCGACGAGGTCGAAGACCTGGCCATCGACGACGACCTGGACGGCTTCTCCGAGAACCAGGGCGACTGCGACGACACGCAGCCCGCCGTGTTCCCCGGCGCCGTCGAGGACCCGGCGAACCTGATCGACGACGACTGCGACGGGCTGGTCGACGAGGTCGACGCTCCGCCTGCCCCGTAGCACCGGCAGCCCGGGCGCACCCGCAATCGGGTGCGCCCCAGGCGCCCGGATCCTGCGCCCCGCGCCCGTGGTCAGTCCACGATGATCGTCATGCTCTGCGAGGGGCCGACGCAGGTGGCCGTCACGACACCGCCGAAGTTGTCGTTGCCGATGCAGGGGCGGACCAGGGTCCCGGGGTCGTCGCAGCTGCAAACGCTGCTCGCAGGGGCCGCCGCGCCTCAGGACGTGAGCGAGCCGCCGTTCACGTGGATGGTCTGGCCGGTCACCCACTCCGCTTCGTCGGAGGCGAGCCAGACACAGGCGGGGCCGATGTCGGCCCCGGTGCCCAGGCGACCGCAGGGGATCGACCGGGCCATCCGCGCGACCAGCGCTTCGTCCTGCACGTCCGCCATCTCCATCAAGCCGAGGGCGAGCGAGTTGGCCGTCACGCCGAAGGCCGCGTTCTCGATCGCCATGTGGCGCATGAAGGAGATTCCCGCCGCCTTCGCGGCCCCGTACGGGGCGACGCCGATCGGGAGACCGACGACCCCGGCACCCGACGCGATCGTGATCAGCCGACCGAAGCGGCGCTCGCACATGCCGGCGAGGACGGCGTGCGTCGTGTGCATCACGCCGTTTAGGTTCACGTCGATGGGCCCCTTCCACAGGGCGGGATCCATCTCCCGAAAGGGCCGGGGCTGCATCGGCTGCGCCCCGGCGTTGCCGGCGTTGTTCACCACGATGTCGATCGCGCGTCCCGAGAGCGCTGCGAGCACGCCGGCGAGATCGGTGACGTCGAAGGGCAAGGGCTCGGCGCTGTGCCCAGCCTCGACGATCGCGTGCGCGGCCTGAGCGGCCTTCTCCGCCACGACGTCGTTCACGAGGACGCGGGCTCCCCCGGCCGCGAGGTGCGCCGCGATCCCGGCGCCGATGCCCTGCCCGGCGCCCGTGACCAGCGCCACCCGTCCCTTCAGATCGAACATGCCGGGAGGGTGCATCAGACCCTGGCGGCTTGCGAGAACCGATCAGCCCTGCGGCCCGTGCAGGCGCTCGACGGCGAGTTCTTCCCTGCGGAGGCCCAGAGATCGCAAGTCAGCCGGGAGCTCGCCCTCGGTGAGCAGTCCGGCCGCAGCCCGCGCAGCGGCGGGCGACGTCATGATGCCGAAGCCGCCCTGCCCGGCGAGCCAGAAGAATCCCGGCAGCTCCGGATCCATCCCGATGACCGGCCCCCGGTCGGCCACGAAGCTGCGCAGGCCAGCCCAGCGGCGACGGATGTGGCGGATCTCGACGGTCGTGGCGCGTTGCACGCGCTCGGCTGCGAGCGCCACGTCGTAGTCCTCTTCGCCGATGTCGCAGGGCGGTGAGGGAGTCTCATCGCACGGCGAGGCCAGGAGTTGGCCGCCCTCGGGCTTGAGGTAGAACTCCTCGTCCGCATCGATCACGCACGGCCAGGAGCGCACGTCCTGGCCCGCGGGAGGGTCGAATGTGATCGCGGTGCGCCGCAGCGGCCGCAGGCCGATGGGTCGCGCACCCGCGAGACCCCCGATCACGTCGCACCACGCACCCGCTGCGTTCACCACCGCTTGCGCGCGCCACGTTCGCCCGCCGGCCTCGACCGCCCAGCCGTCGCCGTCCCTCTCGATCGTCGTGACCTCGGCCTTCGTCTCGACCTCTCCGCCGCCGCGGCGCAGCCCGCGCAGAAAGGCATCGAGCAGACCGGCGACGTCGATGTGCCTGGCGGTCGGCTCGACGACCGCAGCCGCGACGTAGTCGCCCCGCAACGCCGGGCACAACGCCAGCGCGTCGGAGGCGTCCAGCTCCACGAGCTGCGCGCCCGCCTCCCGACCGGATGCAAGCACCGAGGCCAGACCTTCCCGCTGGTCGTCACGGGCGATCCAGAGAACCGGGGTCGGCGTCACCAGCGGGTATTCGGCGAATCCGCCGGGCGGTTCCTCCAGGAAGCTCCGGGAGGCGCGGGTCAGCCGGCCGACGGTCGGGCCGCCATAGCTGTCCACGAGGAAGGCTGCCGAGCGGCCCGTGGTGTGGTGTCCGGGCAGGGACTCGCGCTCGAGCAAGGCCACCGAGCCGTGCCGTTGGAGCTCGTAGGCGACGGACGCGCCGGCGATGCCCCCACCGATGACCAGGAAGTCGTGGCTGCTCACGCTGCCGTTCCTGCCGACTCAGAGGCCCGCAAACGCGAGACCCTGCGCGACGTAGAGGTCCACCGGCAGCCCGCTGTACTCGCTGGGCTCGTTCTGCGAGAGGATCACGCCGACGAGGCCGGTCTCCGGGCTCACGAAGAAGGTCGTCCCGTAGTAGCCCGCCCACCAGAAGTCGCCGTTCCGGTCGGGGATCGGCGTGGCGTCGGCGTCGACGATCACCGCCATGCCGAGACCCCAGCCGATCCCGTCGAGGTCCGCCTCGGTCAACACGCCGGAAGCCACGTGAGGCTGACGCAGGTTCCGGACCGTCTCGGCCGCGAGGATCCGCGTCCCGTCGTAGCTGCCTTCGTTCCAGAGCATCAACGCGAAGCGCATGTAGTCGGCGGCCGTGGAGACGAGGCCGCTCCCACCAGGCGTCCACGCGAGCTCGTCGGTGTCGGCGGCGTCCACCAGCACGAGGTCGCCGCCCTCGTCCTGGGTGTAGACGCGCGCCATGCGGCTCGGATCGTCCATGGCCCCGAGGAAGTGGGTCTGCTCCATTCCGAGGGGCTCGAAGATGCGGCTCGAGAGAAAGGCGTCGAAGGGCTCGCCGGCTGCGACCTCGACGACCCTCGCCAGCACATCGGCGCTGGCGCCGTAGCGCCAGCTCGTACCAGGCTGCTCGTACAGGGGAAGGCTTGCGAGGCGTTCGATCCGCTCGGCCAAGGAACCGGTCCCGGCGTAGACGGATCCCTCCGCCCACAACCGGTCGAGATCGTTCTCCACCTCGTCGCCACCGTTCCCGCCGAGACCTGCGGTGAACTGCAGCAGATGGCGCACGGTGAGCGGCGCTGACGGCTCGACGGTCGGCAGCATACCGTCATCGTCGGCGTCGGTCGTCGCCGCTACGCGCGTCGCCGCGAAGGCAGGGACGTAGCGCGCCACTGGGTGGTCGAGCGCCAGGCGCCCTTCTTCGATCAGGATGTGGGCGGCCACCGCCGTGATCGGCTTCGTCATCGAGGCCATGCGGACCGGGGTGTCGATGCGCATGGGCACGCCGTTGGCGATGTCCGCCCAGCCAGTCGCGCTGGCGTGCACGACGCGTCCGTCGCGCGCGAGCATCGCGATGAACCCTGAGCGCGACTCCCGCCAGGCC
>JAJDAR010000460.1 GCA_029261775.1 Deltaproteobacteria bacterium
TCCTCGCCGGCGAAGAGCTCGGCCGAGTGGCCCGAGGTCCATTGGAAGGCGTCCTCGGGCTCCATCTTCGGGACCTCGTAGACCAGGCGCTTGGCGAAGCCCAACGCCGACGGTCCGCCCTTGCGCAGGTCGGCCAGCACCTCCTCGACCGCGGCGTCGAGGTCCTCGCGGGGCACGGCCCGGTTGATCAGCCCCAGCTCGGCCGCGCGCGCGGCGGGGAAGCGGTTGCCGCGCAGGAACGCTTCGAGTGCCTCGCCGCGCCGCATCTTGGGCAGGCACACGACGGAGATGATCGCCGGGGCGACGCCCAGGCGGACCTCGGTGAAGCCGAACTTGACGTCGTCTGCGGCGACCGAGATGTCGAGCGACGCCGCCAGGCCGTTGCCGCCCCCGACGACGTGGCCGGCGATGCGACCGACGACCGGGGTCGGCGAGGTCTGGATGGCCTGGAGCAGCGCCTCGAAGGAGACGGTCGTCTGCTGGGTCTCCGTGGCGCCGGAGCGCTCCTTCAGGTTGGCGCCGGCGCAGAAGGTGTTGCCCTCGTTGGTGAGGACGACCGCTCGGACCGTGTCGTCCGCATTCGCCCGCGCCAGGGCGTCGTGGATCCCCTGCACCAGGGCCGCGCCGAGGGCATTGCGGTTCTCGACGTCGGCGAGCGTCACGGTCATCACTCCGCCTTGGGTCTCGACCCGGACGACGCTCATGGGGCCTCCTTCCCGCTCGTCCGCCGAGCGCCCGGGGCGCTGGGTGGATAATTGGGATTGCTCTTGATTACCTCACGTGTTACCCCCATGTCAACGCGGGCGGCCCCGATCGCGCCCGGCGTGCCATGAAAGGGACGCGAACGCCATGCTGCTGCCTCTTCTCGCCCCGCCCCTGCGCTCCGACCTCGACCCGCGGACCCCGGAGTTCGAGGAGAACCGGGTCGCCATGCTCGAGAAGCTCGAGGTGATCGACCGGCTGCTCGACGAGGCCGAGGCTGGCGGCGGGCCGGCCCACCACGAGCGGCTCCGCAAGCGGGGCAAGCTGCCGGTGCGCGAGCGCATCGCGCTGGCCCTGGATCCCGACAGCCCCTTCCTCGAGATCAGCCCGCTGGCTGCGTACAACTCCGCATACACCATCGGCGGTGGCGCCGTCATGGGGATCGGCGTGATCGCCGGCACCGAGTGCGTGATCTTCGCCAACGATCCGACCGTGCTCGGTGGCGCCCTCACGCCCTACGTCTCCAAGAAGTGGATGCGCGCGCTGCAGATCGCGCGGGACAACCGCATCCCCTACGTGAGCTTCGTCGAATCGGCCGGCGCCGATCTGCGGATGAACCCCGACGACGACCGCAACAAGGCCAGCTCGGCGGCCGGGACCGCGCGCGTCGATCACTTCGCCGAGTCGGGGCGCTTCTTCTACGAGATGATCGAGCTCTCGAAGCTCGAGATCCCGACGGTGTGTGTCGTGTTCGGATCGTCGACCGCGGGCGGCGCCTACCAGCCCGGGCTCTCCGACTACAACATCCTCATCAAGCAGCAGTCGAAGATCTTCCTGGCGGGTCCGCCGCTGGTGAAGATGGCCACCGGGGAGGAGTCCGACGACGAGACCCTCGGCGGCGCCCAGATGCACGCGGACATCTCCGGCCTCGGCGAATACCTGGCCGAGGACGAGCGCGATGCCCTGCGTCTGTGCCGCGAGGTCGTCTCCCACCTCAACTGGCGCAAACCGGGTCCCGGTCCGAGTCTGCGCCCCGACCCTCCCAACCACGACCCCGAGCAGCTGCTCGGGCTGATGAGCCCCGATCTTCGCCGGCCCGTGGACGTGCGCGACGTGCTGGCCCGGGTCGTCGATGGATCGCGCTTCGAGGAGTTCAAGCCCCGCTACGGCTCGACGCTGGTCTGCGGCTGGGCCTCGATCCACGGCTATCCGATCGGCGTGCTCGGGAACAACGGCGTACTCGACCCGGAGTCGGCGGAGAAGGCCGGGCACTTCATCCAGCTGAACAACCAGATCGACGTCCCGCTGCTCTTCCTGCAGAACCTCACGGGCTTCGTCGTCGGCCGCGACGTCGAGCACGCGGGGATCATCAAGAAGGGCTCGCAGATGCTGAACGCGGTCACCAACTCGACGGTGCCTCATCTGACCGTGATCCTCGGCAACTCCTACGGCGCCGGCACCTACGCGATGAGCGGCCGCGCCTTCGAGAACCGCTTCACCTTCCTGTGGCCGAGCGCCAAGATCGCCGTGATGGGCGGCAAGCAGATCGCGGGCGTCATGTCGATCGTGCGCCGAGGGCAGGCGGCCCGGAAGGGGCTCCCCTTCGACGAGGAGGCCGACGCCAAGCTGGTCGAGGCCGTCGAAGAGATGCAGGACCGGGGCTCCATCGCGCTCGAGGCGAGCGGTGCGATCAGCGACGACGGCATCATCGATCCCCGCGACACGCGGACCGTCCTGGCGCTGTGCCTCTCGGTGGTGCGCAACGCGGCCGTCGAGGGCGCCGACGGATACGGGGTGTTCCGGCTGTGAGTCTCACGACCCGGAGTGGTGCTTTGCCTGTGAGTTTCACGACCCTGCTCGTGGCCAATCGGGGCGAGATCGCCCGCCGCATCTTCCGGGGTGCCCAGGCCATGGGCCTGCGCTGCGTCGCCGTCTACACCGATGCGGATGCGGCGGCCCCCTTTGTGGGCGAGGCCGACGAAGCGGTGCGGCTCGACGGCTCCTACCTTGACGGCAAGGCCATCCTCGATGCGGCACGCGCGACGGGCGCGGGTGCGATCCATCCCGGCTACGGCTTCCTGGCCGAGAATGCGGGCTTTGCGGCGGACGTCCTCGCCGCCGGTCTGGCCTGGGTCGGGCCCCGACCCGAAGCGATCGAGCGGATGGGCGACAAGATCGCAGCCAAGGCGCTGGCCGAAGAAGCTGGCGTGCCGACCCTGCCGGGCTGCGAGGATCCCGCCCGGGCGGCCGAGGTCGGCTACCCGCTGCTCGTGAAGGCCGCCGCCGGCGGGGGCGGGAAGGGCATGCGCATCGTCCTCGCACCCGAGGGCCTGGACGAGGCGCTCGCCTCCGCCCGGCGGGAGGCGAAGAGCGGCTTCGGAGACGATCGCGTCTTCCTGGAGCGCTACGTCGGACGCGCCCGCCACATCGAGATCCAGATCCTGGGCGACGACCACGGCCACCTCGTCCACCTGGGTGAGCGCGAGTGCTCGATCCAGCGCCGCCACCAGAAGATCCTGGAGGAGTCGCCCTCCCCGCGCGTCGACCCGGCCTTGCGCGAGCAGATGGGCGAGGCGGCCCTGCGCCTGGCCCGTGCGCTCGGCTACCGATCGGCGGGCACCGTCGAGTTCCTCGTCGACGATGCGAGCGGCGAGTTCTTCTTCCTCGAGGTGAACACGCGCCTGCAGGTCGAGCACCCGGTCACCGAGGAGGTCACCGGCATCGACCTGGTGCGGGAGCAGCTGCGCATCGCCGCGGGCGAACCGTTGGGCTACGGGCAGGAGGCGATCTCCCTGACCGGTGCCGCGATCGAGGCGAGGCTCTACGCCGAAGATCCGGCCAACGACTTCCTGCCCGAGACGGGCCGGTTGCTGGCCTTCGAGCCGGCGGCCGAGCCCGCCGTGCGCTGGGACTCGGGCGTCGCC
>JAJDAR010000461.1 GCA_029261775.1 Deltaproteobacteria bacterium
CGTCTTCCTGGGCGCGGGCCTCGCCGCGCAGGATCCGCGGGCCGTGCACTCGCTCATGCCCTCCGGTCTCGGCTACTCCGAGGAGCGTCTTGATCTCCTGGTCTCCTCGCAAGAGGCGCGGCAGGCCTTCTTCGAGCGCACCGAGACGCCCGTCTCGCAGAACCTGCTGTTCGGCTCGATGCTGTTCGCGAACAACACGCGGGTCGGGCTGCTGGCCTTCGCCACGGGTGTGCTTGCGGGGGTGCCGACAGTCCTGCTCCAGGTCTACAACGGGCTGGTCGTCGGCGGCCTCGGCTGGGTCTTCTTCCAGGACCCGTGGCCGATCGAGTTCCTGGCTTGGATCCTGCCCCACGGCGTGCCCGAGTTCACCGCGATCTGCCTGTGCGCCAGTGCGGGCCTGGTGCTCGGAGGCGCGGTCGTGATGCCGGGCCGGAGGAGCCGGGGAGACTCCCTCCGCCGGGCGATGGATCCGGCGGTCCTGCTCGTGGCGGGCTCGCTGCCCTTCTTCCTGCTCGCGGCCGGAATCGAGAGCTTCGTCCGGGAGTCGGCCCTGGCGACCGCGCCGCGGCTCGCCGTGGCTGCGGCCATGGCGCTGCTCGTGGCCCTCCTGCTGCTCGTGGCCGGCCGCGCCGCAGCGCGGGTGCGCGGACCCGATCGCTCCTGGCTGCTCGAGGCCAGCGGATCGCCGACGAACGGACAGCGCCCGGTCGGTGCCGGTCAGCGCGACTCCCGCATCGCCAGGTAGCGGTTCAACACGGCGCCCGTGACCTGGGAGGGCGGCAGGTCGAGGGTCTGCAGACCGCGACGACGCAGCCCGAGGAGCGCGGTCTCACGCTCGGACAGGAGATCGTCGACCACGATCCGCCGGTACGGCGCGCGCGGATCCGACTCGCGGCCCGCCCCTGCGGGCCGGGCCTCCAGCTCGCCGAACACGCGGTCGCGCAGCGCGACGAGCAGGACCCGATGGCGCCGCCCGAGCACGGCCAACGGACCGACGAAGCTCGCGGTCTCGGTCTCCGCGAAATCGCTGAGGATCACGATCAGTGCCCGCGCCCGCTGGCGGACGGCCAGCGCGCGGGTCAGCGCGGCGAAGTCACCTTCGACGATGCGCGGCTGCACGTCGGTCAGCAGCTCCACGAACTCGCCCAGGTCGCGCCGGGCGCGACGCGGGGGCAGGTAGGCGCGCATGTCGCGATCGAAGACCGCCATGCCGACTCGGTCGCCGCTGAGCACGGCGGCGTGGCTCAGGGCCAGCGCCGCCTCGACGGCATGATCGAGCTTCGTCCGACCCTCGCCGTGCTCGTCGCGACCGGCCATCAGGCGCGATGCATCGACGGCGATCAGCACCGTGTGGTTGCGCTCGTGGCGATACTGGCGCACGACGGCCCGGCCCCGTCGCGCGGACGCCGCCCAATCGAGCCGACGCGGATCGTCTCCCGGTACGTACTCGCGCAGCGAGTCGAACTCGGAGCCATCTCCGCGCTTGCGGGCTGGGCGGATGCCGAGCTCGGCGCGCAGTCGCCGCGGATCCAGGGCATCGCGGCCCAGATGACCGCGGGTGTCCGGATGGACCCGGAGTGTGTCTCCCGTGCCGCCGATCACGGTTCGTTGGAGCAGGCCCCACGGGCCCGGCACCACCGCCACGGCGCGTCCGAGCGGCCGGTTTCCGCGCACGCGGGGGCACACCCGGACCGCGATCGACTCGGAGCCCCCACCTGCCACGACCTGCCGCGCGCGCGGCTCTGGATCGCCGAGATCGGACGGAAGTTCCTCGAAAACCTCTGCGGTGACAGGCTCATGGGATGGATTGTGGAGGATCAACTCGAAGCTGCCCTCGCGCCCCTGCCAGAGTCGGGGCGGGAGCTTCCGGGCCAGGGTCGGCAGGGGGCGCAGGAGCAGGGCCCGGAGCTCGAGCAGCTGCAGCACGGCCCATAGCGCGCCAGCAACCCCCACGGCCGGTCGCAGCGGGGGCCAGACCGCCGCTCCTGCGGCCGCCACGACCCAGGCTCCCAGCCACAGAACACCGCGGCGGGTCGGCCCGATGCGGCCCGGCGCGCTTGCAGCCACGGCCGCCGGCGCGGCGAGGCTCACCGGGGAACGGCCACGCCGCGCATCACCCGCTCGAGCGCTTCGTCGGGCGTGAGGCCCTCCACCTCGGAAGCCGGATCGAGCAGGATGCGATGCCGCAGCGCGGGCCGGAACAGCTCCTGGATGTCCTCCGGGAGCACGAAGTCGCGCCTGCTCAGGGCCGCCTGCCCCTTGGCGGCCTGGAGGAGCATCAGCCCGGCCCTCGGCGAGGCGCCGAGCGAGAAGTGGATGTCGTCCCGGGTCGCCCGCACCAGGGCGGTCGTGTAGGCCAGGATCTCGTCGCCGACGATCACCTGCGCAACGAGCTCACGAATCCGATCGAGGCCCTCCGGGTCGAGCACGCGTGCGACGGTCGTTCCCTCGCGCCGGGCATGGTGCAGCGCGAGCAGGCTGCGCTCTTCCTGCTCCGAGGGATAGCCGACGATGATCTTGAACAGGAACCGGTCGAGCTCGGCCTCCGGCAGCGGGTAGGTGCCCTCCTGCTCGATCGGGTTCTGGGTCGCGAAGACCGTGAAGTAACGACCCAGCGGGTGCGAGGTGCCGTCGACCGTCGCCGAGCGCTCCTGCATCGCCTCGAGCAACGCCGCCTGCGTCTTGGCCGGCGCGCGGTTGATCTCGTCGGCGAGCAGCAGGTCGGTGAACAAGGGCCCGGCCCGGAAGCGCACGTCCTGCGTGGACCGATCGAGAATCGTCGTGCCGATCACGTCGCTCGGCATCAGGTCGGGGGTGAACTGGACCCGACCGAAGCGTGTGCCGAGCGTCGCCGCCAGCGTCCGCACGAGCAGGGTCTTCCCGAGACCCGGGGCGCCTTCGAGCAGGGCGTGGCCCGAGCAGGCCAGCGTGAGGAAGGCCAGGCGCACGGTCTCGGACTGCCCGATCAGCACCTGACCGAGCTCCCGTTGCAGGGCCTCGTGGCGCTCGGCGACGTGCCCGACGTCGAGCACGGGTGAGGGCGCGGCGGGCCCGCCCGGGGCGTCGCGCACGGGGTTCGCGGTTGAGCTCGGTTCGTCGTTCAACGGCACATCTCCTCGACCAGATCGTCCATGCGTTGCAGCGTCCGGCGCAGCTCGGCCGCGCGCGTGACGCGCGGAGAGGGCTCCGCCAGCAGGGCCAGGTCCTCACCCGAACGGCCTCGACCGCGACCGATCCGCTCCAGGACGCGGGCCGCCGGAACGTCCGCGGGGAGCCCATGATGCCGCCGAAGCCGCGCGAGCGACACCGCGCGATAGCGCTCTGCCACCTGGAGGTGATCGCCGGTGCTCGCGTAGAGAGCGGCCAGCGAGTCGACGAAGGGCTCGAGTGCCGGGGCTGCGGGATCGTGCTCCCGCACGCGCCGCCGCGGGAGGATCGCGCCGTAGAGCCAGACCCAGCCGCCGAGCAGGCCGAGGCCGAGGAACACCGGGGCCGCGGGTGAGCCCGCCAGATAGGCCAGGGTGCCCGGAGTATCGCTGTAGCCGTGGAGCGTCTCGTCGAAGCGCGGAGTGCCGTAGGCGGCGACCAGGTCGACGGCCAGTGGAGCCGCATCGCCGAGGTCGAGCCAGCGGTTCAGCAGGAAGCCGCCGTCGGCCAGCACGACGAGCCTTCCCGCGCCGACGGGACGCTCCAGCGCGAAGGGCTCGCCGTCCAACCGCGCAACGACTTCGAAGCCCATCGAGCGGAGCAGGTCCTCGGACGCATCGAAGTGCATCAGCGGCCGGACCGGCAGCTCCCTCGCCCTCGGAACCAGCGCGCCGCTCACCACCTGGACGGGGTGCACGTCGGTCAGCCGCTCGCGATCGAGCTCGCCCGCCAGCCAATCCGCTGCCCAGGGCACGACCGAGGTCGGCTCGGCCTCCGGGGCGGTCGGCTCGCTCTCCGTCTGCTCGTCCGTGTCCGGAGCTGCGGTCGGCGCGGGTTGCCGGACCGAGCGACCGGGCAGCACGATGCCTGCGAGCTGCTCGCAGATCGGCACTTCGCGGTCGTCGTCGACGACCCACGGCATCGCCTCGGAGGGCACGTAGACGGGCAGCGCGACCAGCGCGGTGCCGCCGGCCTCGAGCCAGGCTCGCGACGGGCCCGGCTGCGGACGCAGCGCGGGGGTCTCGCGTGCCAGCTCTTCCTCTCCGGGCTCGACGGGCGCATCGCACCAGGCGAAGGGCTGCATCCACCAGACCGGGCCAGGCGCGGGTTCCGGCAGCGCGCGCCAGCGGAGGACCGGGACCCCGAGCTCCGTCAGCAGATCGAACAGGGCCCGCTGCCCGTGGCCGGTCCGGCCGTAGCTGTCGGGATGGATGTCCGGCTCCGGACGCGGCCAGAGCAGACCCACGAACGACAGCAGGAAGAAGGCGGTCAGCCCCGAGCGGACAGCGGGCTTCACGCGCGGACCCGGACGGGCAGCCGGGCCAGCCGGCCGTGCAGGGAGAGCCAGCTCTCGTACAGCGCCGCCTCCTCGCGACGCTCGCGGAACAGCGCCGCCTCGAGCCGGTCCAGCGCCTCCAGAAGGTCCGCTCGTTCCGACGCGGGCAGGCGGGCCTCGGCCAGGCGGCGGCGCAGGATCTGGTTCGGCTCGTGGCGGGCGAGGTCGATGATTCCGGACTCGAGCAGCCGATCGAGAGTCGCCAGCTGGACCAGCCGCGCGGCGTCGACGTAGTGCCCCGCAGCGGCGCGGGCGCGGGCCTGGCCGAGCCAATCGGCCCCTCTCCGGCCACCGCCGCCCAGGTCCTCGGGCGGCCCCGGAGCCTGCAGGGCGGCCCGCAGCGTGAAGACGACATGGGCGAGGAGCAGACCGGCCACGAGCAGCATCGCGCCCATCAGCAGCCAGAACAGGGCCGGCGAGCTCGCGCGCAGCGCTTCGATCCAGTCGGAGAAGTTGGCGAGCCAGTCGAAGAAGGCCTGCCATGCGGCCAGGTCGCCGCGGTAGGCGGCGTACTCCTCGCGGCCGAGGATCTCCGCCGCGAGCGCCCGCACGGCCTCGTCGCCCGGACCGATGCTCCCCGCTCCCTCCGCCACGTCCCCCTATCCGCGCAGCCGGTCGCCGCTTTCGAGTCCGGCGCCCGGGCCGCTCACGTCCGGGGCGCCGCCCGAAGCCTCGCCTCCGTCGACCTGTCGCGCCAGATGCTCCAGGTCGAAGGCCTCGCGCCGGCAGCGCAGATCGACGTACAGCGCGCACGAGGCGGCGGTAGAAAGGGCCTGGGCGAGACCCTGCCCGAGGTACTGGGCGATCGGCGAAACCGAGGGAAACGGCAGGGTCGGCAGGACGAAGGCGCCCTGCAGGACCAGGGTGAGCACACCCAGGACGACGACGATGCCGAAGGCCCGGCCGCGGTGACCCGCCAGCAGATCCCAGCTGCGCCGCAGCGGCAGCATGCCGAAGACCTTCTCCAACACCATGATCTGCGGCACGAGGAGCAGCCCGAGGAAGGCCCATCCCGTCCCGAGAAGGGCGGCCAGTGCGACCACGATGCCGAAGGGTCCCACCACGGCAAAGCTGGCGAAGGCCCCGGCCAGCACCAGGGCGAGGCCCATCAGCGCCAGGTACCAGAGGAAGAACGTCCCCACCATCGGCAGGTAGATCGAGAGCCCGAAGCGCAGCGACGGGGTCAACGCGACCGACCGGCCGAGCAGCCATTCGCCGACGACATGCGTCGTGGCCGCCATCACCACGGGGAGCATGAGCAGCGAGTAGAGGAAGATCAGGCCGAGGGAGACGAAGAGCTCCGCCGGGTCGGGCACCTGGCCCGCCTCGGCGTTGAAGCCGGCCATCAGCAGGCCGATCGGGATGTAGCCGATGGCGGTCAGCCCGAAGAGGACCGCGAAGCGGTCGCGAACGATGCGGAAGCCCACGTCCAGGATCTCGCCGAAGGACATCGCGCGGATGGTGTCGTTCATGGGCCCTTCCCGTGCGGCCAGCTCTCCCGGCCCGGGCCCGTCCGGGGCCAGAGCCTTGGGCCAGGAGGGGTCCATCGGCCGATCGCGCCTCGGACCTTCGCGCAGCGGGCCTGCCCGATCACCGGGCTCCGCCGAGCCCGAGCCCGTGCCGGGCGATCACGCTGCGCATCACCTCCGAGGTGCCGCCGCCGATCGTCTCCCAGAGGCTCTGCCGCCAGAGATCCTGGACGCGCGCGCCATCGACCAGTACGTCCGCCCCGCCCCACTCGAAGGCCTGGCGGGCGATCTCCTGGCTGAGCTCGGTGTGGAACACCTTGTTCGCGGCCGCGGCGACGGTGGTGTCGCGCCCGGTCTCCATCTGCTCGACCACCCGCAGCGCGAGCAGCTCGGCCTCGAGCACGCGCACGGCGAGCTCTCCCAGGCGCTCCGTCACGGCGTCCCGTCCCTCGAGGCCGATGCTGCGCACGAAGGCCTGCACCTCGTCGAGGTCGCGGCGCAGCCGGCCGGCGGGGAACTGGATGTGGCGCTCGTCGGCAAGCGCCTCCGCCATCAGCTGCCAGGCGCCGTGCTCCGGCCCCACGCGACGGGTGACCGGCACCTGCACACCCTCGAAGTGACACTCGTACAGCGCGTCGCCGTCCAGGGTCGGCAGCGGACGGATCGTGAGGCCCGGGGCATCGGTGTCGACGATCAACAGGCTCAGGCCGGTCCCCCGGCTGCCGGGCTCGCCGGTGCGGGCGAGCAGCCACAGGTGGTCGACGTGCCCGGCGTAGGACTGCCAGCACTTCTGGCCGTCGACCCGGTAGAAGGCGCCCTCCCGGCGGGCCATGGTGCGCAGGCTCGCGAGGTCGGAGCCCGCTTCGGGTTCGCTGTAGCCGAGCGCGAAGTGGATCCGGCCCGCGCGAATGGCCGGTAACCACTCGCTCCGTTGCGCATCGCTGCCCGCGCGCAGGATCGTCCGGGCGACGATCGTGCAGAGTGGATTGCGCGCAGCGCGCGCGTAGGCGATCTCGTCCCAGAGCACGTACTCGAGCAGCGCACGCGCGGCTCGGCCCCCCTCGGCCTCGGGCCAGGAGAGCGCGAGCCAGCCGCGGCGGCCGAGCGCGGCGAAGAAATCCGTGACCCGCTCCCAGCGCGGCCCGTGGCGCAGGTAGGCGTCCAGATCCTCCCAATCCAGCAGGAAGGACTGCACCTCGCGGCGAAAGGCCTGGACCTCGGGCTGATCGAGCGCGCTCAACGGGGGGTCCGCCGCAGGCCTGCGCCACGCTGGCGGGTGTGCCCCTCGAGGTCGCCGAGCGCCCGCTGCGCCAGAGGCAGCGAGCAGAGCTGGCGGATCCGGCGCGTCGCGGCGAAGGCCGGGCCCTCGAGGGTGATGCCGATCGCACCGAAGGTCTGGTGGGCCTGAGCCGCCGCGGCGAGCGCGGCGCTCCGCGCCGAGAGCCAGGCCGCGCCGGCGAGGACGGGGCCGTCCCCGCCCGGGGCATCGAGCTCGGCGGCCGCCTCCCGCACCAGCAGGCCAGCCGCTTCAAGGTTCGTCCACGCCGTGACCAAGGGGTGGGCCACGCCCTGGAACTCGCCGACCGGGCGCCCGAACTGGCGGCGCGTGCGGGCGTGCTCGACGGCGGCGAGCGTGAGCGCGCTCGCGGCGCCGACGAGGTAGCTGGCGCCCGCGCAGCGACCGTTCGCCAGGGCGAGCGTCGAGTCGCGATGCGGCTCCGACAGATCGACCTCGACGCGCCCCCATACCTCGCCGGCCAGCGTGGTCACGGCCTCGACCGGGCCGACGCGCTCGGCCGGACGGATGCCGTCCGGACCCAGCGCGAGGAGCCAGGTGGCGTCGGGCGCGAAGCTGAAGAGGGGCGGTGCGCCGATCCCCGCGATCGCATCCCCGGCCACGAGGCGCTCGAGCTGCGGCGACGGAAGGAGAGCCGCGGCCGTGAAGCTCTCGACCACCGGCCCGGGAAAGACCGCCGCTCCCAACGCCTCGCAGGCGGCGGCGAGCTCGCGGGCCCCGCCCTCGCCTTCCGGCGAGCCGAGCCCCAGGACGCCGAGCTCTGCCAGCTCGCGCCAGCGAGTCGGATCGAAGCGCCCGCCGTTCTTGCGCACGTATTCCGCGCGGCAGCGGTCCGCGCAGAAGGTCGCAACCGCATCCCGGACGGCGGCGCGGTCCGCATCGAACTCCAGGCTCGGCTCGTCGCCCAACGCGCCTCTCCCCGCACGCCTAACGCGGCGCGCGCCCCGTCACGATCTGGAAGATGATCCGCGCGCAGGTCTCGACCAGGTCGTCGCGGGTGGCGCCCCCGGAGAGCAACGTAGCCTGGTGCGCGGCGACGAGCTCGAGCTGCGACCCGATGGCCGCGGCGGCGACGAAGGGGTGGATCTCGGGAGCGACCCGGCCCTCGCGTTGGGCCGCCGTCAGCGCATCGGCGAAGCCGTCCAGAAGCGGACCCAGCGCCGCTCGGCGGACGCGGTGGAAGGCCTGGTTCCCGCGATCCGACTCGAGGTTGCGCAGCAGCAGCACCGCGCGATGCCGCTCCCAGTGGCCGACGAACCAGTCGACGATCTCGCGCGCCCGCGCGAGGCCCACCCGGCCGCGCCACGAGCCCTCGATCAGGGCGAAGACCTCGGGCATCTCCTCGGCGGCCCGTTCCGCAAGCTCGAGAACCACTTCCTCCACATCCTTGAAGTAGTGGTAGAAGGTCGCGGGCGAGCTGTCGGTGGCGCGGGCGATCTCGACCACGGTGAGGTCGAGCACGCCGCGCTCCTGGAGCCGATGCGCCGTGGCCCGCAGGATCTTCTCGCGAGTCTGGAGGGCGCGCGGACCGAGGGCCCGGCCACTCTGGGCCACGGGCGTCTTGCGGCGGATGGCGAGCCTTCCGCCATCCTGGGTGGCCGCGCGTTCGATCGACGGGGCATCCGTTTCTGACACTTCGTCAAATCTAGCAGCTGCCCGCGCGGGCAGCGTGATACCTTGCCCGGCCGCCGTCGGAGGATCCATGCGAAGCCCGGAGCTATTCGCGTTGCGCGATCGCGTGGCCCTCGTGACCGGGGGCGGCCGCGGCCTCGGTCGCTTCATCGCGGAGGGCCTGGCCGAGGCCGGCGCCCACGTGTTCGTCGCGTCGCGGAAGCTGGCGCGCTGCGAGGCGGCCGCCGAGGCGATCCGCGCCGCGGGGGGACGGGCGACGCCCCTGCAGGCGGACGTCGCCGACCCCGACCAGGCCCGCGCGCTCGTCGATCGGGTGGCGGCGAGCGAAGGACGGCTGGACATCCTCGTGAACAACGCAGCGCTCGCGTGGGCCGCACCCTTGCTCGACTACCCGCTCGAGGGATGGGACCGCGTCTTCGCGCTGAACGTGCGCGCCATGTTCGTCCTCTCGCAGCAGGCTGCGCGGCACATGCGCGACGCCGGGGGAGGCTCGATCGTGCAGATCAGCTCGCTCTCGGCCCGCTTCGGCGCGAGCGACGAGGAGCAGCCCGTCGTCGCGTACATGGCGAGCAAGGGGGCCGTCGAGGCGTTGACGCGGGACCTCGCGGTGAAGCTCGCTCCCGACGGGATTCGCGTGAACGCGATCGCACCCGGTCCCTTCGACACCGACATGCTCGATCACATCAAGGCGGATCCGGAAGCCCTCGCCCGCCACGACCGCCAGGTGCCGCTCGGTCGTCCAGGCAGCGCCGACGACATCAAAGGGGCCGCGCTGTTCCTGGCCAGCCCGGCATCGTCCTTCGTCACCGGCACCGTGCTGACGGTCGACGGCGGAATCTCGGCCGTCTACCCGGTCCGCAAACTCCCGATCGACCCACCCACCTGAC
>JAJDAR010000462.1 GCA_029261775.1 Deltaproteobacteria bacterium
GAGGAAGCGACCGGTCTTGCCGGCCGTGGCCTGCTTCTCGATCACGGTGCCGCCGAAACCCATGCAGTAGGGAGCCTCGGCTCCTGCCTGGAAAGTGGCCGTCAGGAAGCCCTGGCTCGCTTCGTCCAGGCTGAAGGGAACCCCCGATCGTTTGCAGACGAAGCGCAGCCCGTTGGCCTGCCGGACGCGACCCACGTTGCAGGGCCCGTCTGCGAAGGTGTTGTCCCGGTAGCGATAGCCCTTCGAACCCGGCGGGTTGCCGAACCCGCTCCAGTTGCCCGCCGGAAGCGTGAACGAGGCGCTCTCGCCGGTCGAGGGGTTCACGATGGCCAGGATCGCGCCCGCGATCGTCGGATCTCCCCCCGGTCCGACGACGACGCTCGCGTCCTTCGAGACCAGGGTGATCCGACGTCTCGAGGGGTCGCCATCCTTGTCCACCACCACCAGCCGCTTGCCGCTGATGAGCACGTGGTTGCCTCCGACGCCCCCCTCATCGGCATCGAGGATCCCGTCGAGGTCGCGGTCGATGCCCATGCGGGTCCCCGAGCCGGGGGGTGCGCAGGTGTAGGTCACCTCTTGACCCGGCGTGGCGGCCAGGGCGCGGATCTGCGCATCGGTCTGCGAGGCGCTGGAAACGCTGTCCATCGTGAAGCGGCTGGAGACCGGATCGTAGACCGCCCCTCTCGGGGCACCGGCGATGCTCATCTTCGCGATCAGATCGCACTCGTTCGCGCCAGGGTGGTTCACCAGGTCGAAGCTCGCCCCGGCCCGCTGGATCATCAGGTCGATGCGCGGGCCCACCTGCGCTGCGTTGGTCGCGGTCAGGGTCACCTGCTGGCCCACGATGGGCGCCAAGGTGGTGTCGAAAGCCATCGTGAAGGCCTCGAGCTGGCGCTGCTGGGTGGTGTTCAGGAAGAACACGCCTGCGTTGAGGAAACGGAAGACCGTATCGATGACGCCGTCGTGGAGGAAGCCCACCGAGCGCACCTGCGGACCCTGGTCTCCGTTGTTTCCACTCGTGATGAAGGGGTTGTCCGGCATCCCGAACATGCCCACCTTCTGATAGGCGTTGCGCAGGTGGGCCACCTTCATCTCCTGGGTCTCGTTCTCGAAGGTGGTGCGGCCGTCCGACCCGAAGAACCCGTTCGCGGGGTCCAGCGTATGGCAGCCGTTGCAGGTGGCGACGCCATCGGTCGCGGGCGTGTTGAAGTAGATGCTACGGCCGGCCCCCTCATCGGCCCGCAATGCGTTGGAGAGCTGGCGGATGGGGTTCGGCGGATAGGTGACCTGCAGGATGAAGTCCGTGAAGGCCTGCATGTCCGCGGGAGCGAGCTGGCCCTCGTCCCGACCGATCAGGCCCGGAAACGCGACGTTGAAGGCGTTGAAGGCCTGGGACTCGTCGAGCGCGTTCGGGTCGCCTTCGAAGGTCGCGCCGGTGCGGTCCCCGCGCCAGTGCATCGGTCCGTGATCCGCGAGACCGCGGAGGGACTGCGTCGTCATCGGTCCCTTCATCGGATGGATCGACTGGTCTCCCCCGATCGGGCCGTTGGGATTGAAGTTCTGGGCCACGTTGTCGCCGTCGGGATCGCCGAGATCCCAGGACAGGTCGTCCATGTTGCCGAAGATGTGACAGGCGGAGCAGGAGGCCTCGCCGTTGCTTCCGGTGACCCGCGCGTCATACAGGAAGGGACGACCCGCCACGACGCTCGCCGGCTCCGGATTGAAGAGGGCGTCGTTGTCGATCTCCGTGTTGGACCCGAGGTCGATCGTGGCGACGGCATTGTCGAACCGGGTCAGCACGTAGAGCCGGTTGTTCGTCTCATCCAGGATCAAGCCGGTCGGGCCACCCCCGGGCACGTCGATGTGGTCGGCCGAATCCGGAACGAAGCTGTCGTTCTCGAGAGCCGCCGTGGAGAACACGCCCACCTTGGCCGACCCGAAGGCCGCGACGTAGAGCGTGTTGCCGTCCGAGGAGATCGCCATGCCGAGGGGCGTCGCCAGGCTGTCGTCCTCGACCCCGGCCGGAACCGGCGAGATGGAGTAGTCGATGTGCTTGTTCAGGTGGCGCGGCGTCACGCTGCAGGTGGGCTGCGACGGGTCGAGGACCGTGATGCGCGCCTCGTGGAGCCGGCCCCGTACGCTCGGCGGGTCTCCCGACGACTTGACGAAGCCTCCCGGGCCCTCGAAGCGGATCTCGTTGCGCGCCTCGGTGTTGGTCACGTAGATCAGGTTCGAGCCGGGCTTCGCGATCATGTTGAAGAGGATCGTCCCGACGCCCGTGCAGGCCCGATCGTCCTCCGGGTTCGGCCCGGTCGTGACCGCGGCCGGCGGCGATGCGTTCGCGTCGATGGTGAAGACGTCCTTGTCGGGAAGGGAGAAGCGGACCGCGTTGTTCCAGTTGCGATCCAGCTCGTCCCGCCACTCTCCCGAGGCTCCGGCGCTCGGATCGAACTTCACGACCAGGCCCACCTCGGGTCCGGCGAGGCTCTGATGATTGCTGTTGGGATCCGGCAGACCGCCGGGCATCAGCCCGCCCGCAAGGCCACCCGGCATGGTGGTGCCGTCCCCGGCACAACTACTGGCCCCGACGCCTCCGTCGCAAACGGTGGCTTCCCCCACCACACCCGTGCGGTTGCCCGAGCTCAGGATGCCGACGAAGACCTGGCTTCCGTCGTTGCTGGCCACCAGGCCCCGCGGCTTGTCGCCGAAGACCGTCGAGACCGAGAGGGGCGTGCCGCCCAGACCGGCTCCAGGCGCGTTGGCATCGAAGGCCCAGACGTCGGCGCGATCGATGCCCTCGTCCTCGTAGTTGTCGTAGGCGTGCGGGCTGTTCTGGCCGCGATGGGCCGTGCTGATGAAGGCCCGGTTGCCACCCGGGCCTGCGAAGACGATGTCATTGGGCTCGTCGCCGACCAGGAGCGTGCGCACCACGACCGGGGGCGTCGCGCTGACGTCCACGATCGAGACGCTGTCCGAGAGGTGGTTCACCACCCACACCTCGTCGTTGCTGCGCGCCGCGACCGCGACCGGCTCCATGCCGACGGGAACCGAGGCCAGCGGGGTCAGCCCGCTGCCGTCGATCTGGAAGACCTCGAGCCGGTTGTCCGGGGTGTTCACCGCGAACAGACGGGACCCGTCGGGAGAGACGGCGAGGGGACGCACGTGGCCGCTCTCGAAGGCGACGAAGGGACCGAGCGCGAGCGCCGGGAGCGGGATGAGAGCCAGCAGGATCAGCAGGTGCAGACGAGCGCAGCGCATGGGGCCTCCTCGGGAACGGAAACGGGGCCCCGGCCAGGGTCGAGACGCCGGCCGGCAGCATATCACCCTCGAGCGCCGAGGTGCGCGCAGGTGGCCGCGCGGTCGCTCAGGATCCCTTCGCCTGGGCCCGGATGATCTTCGCGCCCGCGGGATCCACGGGGATGCCGTGGACCTGCACGTTGTGGCTGTGACCGAGCTGTTGGAGGGACATGGCGGCCTGGAGTGCCTGCCAGAGGCCCTGCGCATCCTGGGCCTGGTTCACCGACTGCTTGGCCAGCTTGAGACCCATGGACGGTCGGCTCGCGATGCGGCTCGCCAGACCGAGCGTGAAGTCCGCGAGCTCGGGCAACGGGACGACGTGGTTCAACATGCCGAGGCGCAGCCCGTCCGCGGCGGAAATCGCGTCCCCGGTGAACAGCATCTCCTTGGCCTTGCGCACGCCGACCTCCCACGGATGCGCGAAGTACTCGACACCATTGACGCCGAAGGCGACCACGGGATCGGAGAACTCGGCATCCTCGCTGGCCACGACCAGATCGCACACCCACATGAGCATCAGGCCGCCGGCGATCACCTTGCCCTGCACCTGCGCGACCGTCGGCTTGGGGAGATTCCTCCAGCGCCAGCACATCCCGAGGTAGATCTCGTGCTCCACGGCCATGTGGCCCTCGGCGCCGGGCAGGCTGAAGCCTCCCCAGGAGCCCACCGGCTCGAAGCCCTCCATCGGATCCCGATCCCGCAGATCGTGACCGGACGAGAAGTGGGGGCCGTCGGCCGCCAGGACGATGCAGCGCACGGTGTCGTCCTGGGCCGCCCGGTCGAAGGCGGCGTTCAGCTCGTACGTCATGCGTTTGCCCTGCGCGTTGCGTGCATCGGCACGCGCCAGCACGATCCGCGCCACGCCCTCGGCAGGCTCTTCGTAGCGGATCTGCTCCCAGCTCGCGGGATCGTCGGACGAGATGGCCATGGTTCTCCTCGAAGCGGGTGCGGGCACCCGCGAGCGGCGTGCGCTGCACCTCGATCCGGACGCGTGCCGTCCAGAGAGGCGCGGCGTCACACCATGTTGAGCATGATGCCCTCGGGCGGCAGGCCGAGCAGCACGCGGCCTGCATCCTCGAGGTGCTGCGGAGCCACGGTGACGTGCTGGCGGATGACCCGCACGTCGCGCGCCCGCCTCTCGAGCGGAGAGTCGAGGAAGTTGGCGGTCGTGCCCGCAGCTTCGGCGACGAGATCGACGGCCTCGGCGCTGGCCCGCACCGCGTCCGAGCACGCCACCTGGAGCAGCGCGCGCTGCCGATCGCTGGGCTTCTGCTCGTCCAGGATCGTCCGCCAGACATCGCCGACGGCCTCCATCACGAAGGCCCGGGCCCCTCGCAGCCTCGCCTCGGCGCCGGCCACGGCGCGCTGGGCGAAGGGTCGCTCGCGCAGCTTCGAGCCCGAGAAGCGCGGCACCTTGCCGGTGGCGATCTCGACGAAGTCGTCGATGGCGGCGCGCGCGATCCCGAGCGCGACTCCTACCTTGTTGTAGGAGAGCCGCGAGCCGCGCGGAAAGCGGATGATCGGGGCTTCGCCGGCAGGCAGGTCGCCGATCCCCATGAAGTTGACGCTGTGGGCCGCAGGAACGAACGCCTCCGGCACGCGTACGTCGTGGGAGCCGGAGCCGCGGAGCCCTCCGACGTTCCAGCTGTCGACGATCTCGATCTCGGACCGAGGCATCACCATCATCCGGGGCGGATCGCCGGGGCGGGGGGCTCCGTTCTCGTGGACGAGCGAGAGCCCGGCAAAGAAGTGGCAGTTGTGGACGCCGCTCACGAACTGCCAGTCGCCGCTCACGCGGTAGCCTCCATCGACCGGGACGGCGCGGCCGAACGCCGCGGTGGAGCCCGCCACGATGGTGAGCGGATCCGCGAACAGCTCCGGACCGGCGTCGAAGGCCATCGCCAGCAGCCCGAAGTTCTCGATGCCGATCATCAGGTTCCAGCCGGCCGAGCCGTCGGCCTGCGAGATCGCCTCGATGGTCCGGATCTGGGTCATCGGGTCGTGCTGACCACCGCCGAACGCGTGGGGGGCGGCGACCCGGTACAGGCCGGCCTTCGCCATCGCCTCGGCGACGTGCGCCGGAAGGCGCCGCTCGCGCTCGGCCTCGTCGGCGGCAGCGCGCACCAGCGGCTGGAGCTCGCGGGCCGCGGCCACGGGATCCGTCGTCATCGGGCCTCCTCGGGCGACCATTGAAGGGTACGCGAGTCAGGGTGGGCCCGCGACCGAGGCCCTCGCCAGCGACTGCGGGCGAGGCGGGCTCATTCGATCGTGACGACCACGACCGCCTTGGGTGGGATCTCCAGCACGAGCTGGCCCTTCGCCGCCACGGCCGAGTAGCTCTCGCGCGCGACGCGACGAGGCTCGGCGAAGGTGTTGTGGGCGTCCATGCGGTCGGCCGTCAGCACTTCGCCGGTCGCGACCGTCGGATCCCCGGAAGCGAGGCTGACCGTCACGGTCTCGGCGAGATGCGGATCCACGTTGACGAGCGCGAGAAGGATCTTCCCGTCCTTGCCCAGGGCTGCCGTTGCGCTGATCGCGGGGAGGGACTCGTCACCGAGCGTGTAGCGCCTGCCGCCGCTCTGCTGGACGGGCAGCGACGTGGCGCCCTGGAAGGGCCGATACATCCGGAAGGCGAAGTAGGTAGGGGTCCGGACCATGGCCTCAGCTTGGGTGATCACCATCGCCTGCAACACGTCGACCATCTGCGCGATGTTCGCCATCCGCACCCGGTCGGCGTGCTCGTGGAAGACGTGGAGCGTCAGGGCCGCGACGACCGCATCCCGAAGACTGTTCTGCTGGACCAGGAAGCCGGGGTTCGTCCCTTCCTCAGGGTCGTACCACGTGCCCCACTCGTCCACGTACAGCGCGATCTTCTTCTCCGGATCATGCTCGTCCATCACCGCCTTGTTGTCGGCGATCAGCTCCCGCATCTCGAGGGCCGCGACGAGGGTCGACATCCACTCGGCCTCGGGAAAGCCCGTCGCGGCACCCTTCGGGCTCCACACGTTTCCCTTCGGGTGCGTGTAGTAGTGGAGGCTGACGGCGTCGAAGCGGAGAAGGAAGTCGGGTTCGATGTGCTCCGTCAGGTACGCGGACCAGCGGGTCCGATCCTTCGTGCCCTCGCCGTGCCCCCCGCTGGCGACGAAGCGGAGGGTCGAGTCCCAGGGCGGTCGGAGGAAGCTGCCCCAGTGCTTGTAGAGGTTCGTGTAGTACTCGGGAGACATGTGGCCGCCACAGCCCCACGCCTCGTTGCCGATGCCGAAGTGGTGCAAGGGGAAGGGCTCGTCGCGACCGTTCGCGCGACGCAGCCGGACCAGCTCCGAGTCGCCGTCCGCGGTCAGATACTCGAGCCACTCCGCCATCTCCTGCGGCGTGCCCGTGCCGAGGTTTCCGTTCACGTACGCCTCCGCACCGAGCTGCTCGGCGAGGTCGAAGAACTCGTGGGTGCCGACGGCGTTGGTCTCCTTCGCGCCACCCCACAGGGTGTTCACGCGAACCGGCCTTCGCTCTCGGGGGCCGATGCCATCGCGCCAGTGGTAGGTGTCGGCAAAGCAGCCCCCCGGCCAACGGACCACGGGTACCCGCAGCTCCTTCAGCGCGGCCACGACGTCGTTGCGCCAGCCTCGGGTGTTCGGGATCTCCGCATCGGGCCCGACCCACAGGCCCCCGTAGATGCCGCGACCGAGGTGCTCCGCGAACTGGCCCTGGAGGTTCTTGTCGAGGCGCGCGCCGGGGCTCCCAGGGTCGATCCGGATCGCGGTCTCCCCGTGCGCAGCCGCGCAGAGGACCACGCTGAGGGCCACGACCAGGGGGTGGAGCAAAGTCATGCGGGCCTCCAATGGGCGCCCGAGGATAGCCCCAGGGGGCCTGGCCGGGCCGAGCCCAGGGTGCTCCCGGAGGGTTGCGGTAGAATCCGTCGACCCCGCAATGGGGATCGCGCTCAGGCCCGGATTCGGCCCGGGCTGGAATCGGCCGGAATCGCTGCCGGTCCGGAGCCTTCGGCTCCACGCGCTCGTCGCCCGCGACCCACCGCTGCTCCGGGCGCAAACGTCTGCCGAGGAGAACCCGACTTGCACACGCGAAGGCTCGGTCGCAGCGCCATCTACGTCTCGGACATCTGCATGGGCACGATGACCTTCGGCTCCCAGGCCGACGAGAAGATGGCCCTGCGGGTGCTCGATCACTCATTCGACGCCGGTATCAACTTCTTCGACACGGCGGAGAACTACCCCGTGCCCCCGGATCCGAAGTGGGCCGGGCTGACGGAAGAGATTGTCGGCCGCTGGCTCAAGACCAAGGACCGCGATTCGGTGATCCTCGCGACCAAGGTCTGTGGCCCCAGCCACGGCTGGCTGAAGGCGTCGCAACGCGCCGGGATGACAGCCCTCGATCGCCACAACATCGTCCGCGCCCTCGAAGCCAGCCTCAAACGCCTGGGCACGGACTACGTAGACCTCTACCAGACGCATTGGCCCGACCACGGAACGGACTACGACGAGACGATCGAGACCCTGGACGAGCTGGTCCGGGCCGGGAAGATCCGGATCATCGGGTGCAGCAACGAGACCAGCTGGGGCCTGATGAAGAGCCTCGAGGCCTCGCGCCGACTCGGCAAGGTCCGGCACCAGACGATCCAGAACAACTTCAGCCTCAACAACCGCCGCTTCGAAGACGAGCTCGCGCAGGTCTGCCGACGCGAGGACGTCAGCCTGATCCCGTACTCGCCGCTCGCCGGTGGGGTGCTGTCGGGGAAGTACAACGGCGGCGCCACTCCGGCGGGCGCCCGTTTCTCCCGCTACCTCGAGCTCGGAGGGCGGCAGGCGAGCATGGCGACGCGCTTCGTCAACGAGCGATCGCTGGCCTCGACCGAGCGGTTCATGGCGATCGCCGCCGAGGCCGAGATGTCGGTCGTCACGCTCGCGACCGCCTGGTCGAAGCAGCACAAGTTCGTGGCGTCGACGATCGTCGGGGTCAGCCACGAGGACCAGCTTCCCGAGATCCTGAACGCGAGCGAGCTGGTCCTGGACGATTCCGTGATGGCCGCGATCGATCGGGTCACGAAGGACCTCCTCTACCCGATGGGCTAGCCCCACGGACCACCACGTCGCCGTACGTGCAGGACCCACGAACCCCCTGGAAGGGCACAGGACATGACAGAGACGACCGAATCGTTGGAGACCTTTCGCGCCGAGGTGCGCGGCTGGCTCGAGGAGAGCTTTCCTGCCTCTTTGCGGGGCCGGGCCGGCGACGTGATGGCAAGCGAGACGATCGAGGCGGCAGAGAGCGATGCGCTCGCCTGGGGTCGACGTCTCGGCGAGAAGGGCTGGGCGACCCCGACCTGGCCCGCGGAGTACGGAGGAGGCGGCCTCAGCCAGCTGCAGGCCCAGGTGGTGAACCAGGAGATCGACCGGATCGGCGCGTTCAATCCGCTGATCCGCACGACCGGCATGGGCATCACGATGGTCGGCCCGACGATCCTCGAGTACGGCACCGAGGCGCAGAAGCAGCGCCACATCCCGAAGATCTGCCGCGGCGAGGTCTTCTGGTCCCTCGGCTACTCGGAGCCCAACGCGGGCTCGGACCTCGCCTCGCTCAGCACGAAGGCGGTCGACGCCGGCGATCACTGGGTCGTCAACGGCCAGAAGACCTGGACGTCCGGGGCGGACGTCTCGGACTGGTGTGGCGTGCTGGTGCGGACGGATCCCGACGCCCCCAAGCGCGACGGCATCAGCTTCCTGATGATCGACATGCACCAGCCCGGGATCGAGACCCGCCCCATCCAGCTGATCGGAGGAGCCTCGCCCTTCTGCGAGACCTTCTTCAACGACGCGCGGGCCGAGAAGGACGAGATGCTCGGCGAGCTCAACGCCGGCTGGACCGTCGGCAAGCGTCTGCTGCAGCACGAGCGGGCGAGCCAGACCGGCGCGGTCTCCGGCATGGGGGGCGGGGCGAGAACGTCCCTGGCCGACCTCGCCAAGGAGTACGTGGGAGTGGACGACCGGGGCCGGCTCTCGGACGCCGACCTGCGCAGCCGGCTGACGGCCCAGATGATGGAGGCGAAGGCCCACGGGCTGACGCTGGCACGAGTCGCCGCGGAGGCCCGGGGCAACGCCAAGGTCAGCGCCGCGGCATCGATCCTGAAGAACGCGGCCTCGCGCGTGGCGCAGAACCGGGCCGAGCTGGCCCTCGAGATCCTGGGCCACAAGGGCCTCGGCTGGGAAGGGGATGCCTTCTCCGCCGCAGAGCTGGGCGCAGTGCGTGAGTGGCTCGGCGGAAAGGCCATGTCGATCTACGGCGGCTCCTTCGAGATCCAGAACAACATCATCGCGAAGAACATTCTCGGGCTTCCCGAGAACACGCAGCGCGGCTGAGCCCGCAGGAAGAGACCATGGCAGCCCTGACCGAAGAGCAGACCCTGTTGAAGGCCCAGGCCCGGACCTGGGCCAGCGAAGAAGCCCCCGTCGCGAAGTTCCGCGAGATGCGGGACAGCGGCAACGAGTACGGCTTCGACAAGTCGACCTGGTCCAGTATCTGCGAGATGGGTTGGGCCGGGATCGTCGTCCCGGAAGCCTTCGGCGGTGTCGAGATGGGCTACCTGACCTTCGGCGTCGTGCTCGAAGAGCTGGGCCGCCAGCTGACGGCCTCGCCGCTGCTGGCCTCCGGCCTGGCCGGCGCGACGGCGCTCGTGCTCGGCGGCACGGAGACGCAGAAGGCAGCCCGCCTGCCGAAGATCGCGGACGGCACCTCGATCCTCACCCTGGCCGTCGACGAGGGGCCGCGTCACGCGCCGGATCACGTCGCGCTCACCGCAGACAAGACCGCTGCGGGATTCCGCCTGAACGGAAAGAAGACGCACGTCCTCGAGGGCATGGCGGCCGACACCTTCCTCGTCGCCGCGCGGACCAGCGGCTCGCCCGGAGACCGCGCCGGCATCAGCCTCCTCCTGGTCGAAGCCGATGCCCCGGGCCTGTCCCGGGAGCGGCTGCAGACCGCCGACAGCCGCGGCTACGCGAGCCTGAGCCTGGCCGACGTCGAGATCGATGCCGACGCCCTGGTCGGAGGCCTCGATCTCGGCTCGGACATCCTGGATGCCACGCTCGATCGCGCCCGCGCAGGGCTGGCCGCCGAGATGCTCGGCACGGCCGGGCAGGCCTTCGACATGACCCTCGACTACCTGAAGAACCGCGTGCAGTTCGGCCAGGTGATCGGCTCCTTCCAGGCCCTCGGTCACCGCGCCGCCGGTCTCTACACCGAGATGGAGATGGCCCGCTCCTGTGTCGATGCCGCCCTGCAGGCGATCGACGAGGGCGCCGACGACGTCGCGCGCCTCTGCTC
>JAJDAR010000463.1 GCA_029261775.1 Deltaproteobacteria bacterium
TCAGAACGCCCTCGACTCTCCCATGGGCGCAGCCTCGACCGCCTTCGCGGCACCTCGCGGTGCGCTCCGCAGCTGCCGCAGGTCGTCGAAGATGACGTAGCCGGACGGCACCACCAGCAGGGTGACGACGGTTGCGAAGGCCACGCCGAAGGCCAGGGAGATGGCCATCGGGACGAGGAACTGCGCCTGGACGCTGCGGTTCAGCATCAGCGGCAGCAACCCGACGAAGGTGGTGAGCGAGGTCAGCAGGATCGGGCGGAAACGCGCGACCGCGGCATCGATGGCCGCATCCTGCACGCTGGCCCCTTCGGCCCTGCGGCCGTTCACGTAGTGCACGAGCACCAGGCTCGAGTTCACCACCACGCCCGAGGCGGCGATGATGCCCATGATCGACATCATCGCGAGCCCGCTGACCAGCCCGAAGCTCTTCATCAACAAGTGACCCTGGATCGCACCCACGAACGCGAAGGGGATCACACCCATGATGATCATGGGCTGGGTGTAGGAGCGCAGGGGAACTGCGAGCAGCGCGTAGATGATGAACAGCGCGACGCCGAAGAGCGGGACCATGCTGGACATGGCTTCGCTCTGCTCGCGCTGACTGCCCTCCAGGCTGAACGACACCCGGGGGTGGTCCCTCATGATCGCCGTCATCGGTCCCCCGCGGAGGTCGGCGAGCACCTCGTTCGCCGTGATCCGGGTGCGGTCGACATCGGCCGTCACGTTCACGACGCGTCGCCGGTCCGCGCGGCGGATCGTCGAGAAGCCGCGCCCGAGCTGCGCGTCGGCGACGGTCGCGAAAGGCACCTCCGAGCCGTCCGGTGCGCGAATGCGCATGTCGTCCAGCGCGCCCAGGGACCTCCGTTCCTGCTCCGTGTAGCGCACCATCACGCGCACCTCGTCACGGCCGCGCTGCACCCGTTGGACCTCCTCCCCGTAGAAGGCCTGGCGGACCTGGCGCGCGAGATCTCCCAGCCCGAGCCCGAGCGCCTCGCCCGAGGGCCGGATGTCGAGCTTGAGCTCGGCCTTGCCAGCGCGGAAGGAATCGCTGATGTCGATCACGCCCGGGTACTCGCCGAGCTTCGCGCGGATCTTCGCGGCCACGGCGCGCAGCTCTTCGACCTGGTTGCCTTCGAGCTGGATGTTGATGGCCTCTCCGACGCTGAACAGCGAGGTCTCGAAGCTGAGCTCGACCGCGTCCTGGACATGGCCGGCCACGTCGCGCCACAGGTTCGCGACCTCTCGGGTCTCGAGCTTCCGCGCCTCGCTCGGCGAGAGCTGCATCGTGACCTCACCGAGATGGGCGCCGCTCGCGCCCCCGCTGTCCCCGCCGGGCGGCCCCCCTCCCGTCGACGACACGGGGTGCCCGCCCACCGCCGACAGGATGTGCTCCACGGGCGGGGCATCCGGGAACTCGGCCCCGAGCCCGGTGGAGACCTCCTGGGCCGTTCGCTCGAGGTGAAGCACGGCGTGCTCGGTCACCCGCGCGGGCGTGCCGAGCGGCATCGTGAGCCGCGCGATGACGCGGTCCGATTCGAGCGGCGGGAAGAAGGAGAACGGGAGTCGCCCGCTACCGAGGACGCCGAAGGTCGCAACGAGTACCGCGAAGGCGACCGCAGCCGCCGCGTACCGCCAATGCAGCGTGGTGGCCACGGCACTCCGGAAGCGCAGATCGACGAACCTCTCCATCCGCTCGGAGAACCGCCCCTGGAGCTCGATCAGGCGCTCGGCCGCGCGATCGAAGCCACCGCTCACGTGCCAGGCATAGAGGACCGATGCCGTCGCGATCGACATCGCCAGGAAGCTGCGCGCGCTCCAGGCGAAACCCAGCAGGACGATGCCCAGCACGGGAACCAGCATCAGGCCCACCTCGGCGGCCGGTGTCTCGGCGTGTCGATGGCCCAGGTGCGCAGGCAGCACGAGCTGCGACTCGACCAGCGAGAAGACGAGGCAGCACATCACCACCGTCGCAATCACCTGCTGGATCTGCCCGATCGTGCCGGGGCCCAGCAGGAAAGGCAAGAAGGCGGCCACGGTGGTCAGCACGCCGAAGATCACGGGGACCGACACCTGGCGGGTTCCGGCGATCGAGGCCTGCATCCAATCGCCATCGCTCCGCGCGCGTTGGTGGGAATGGACGTTCTCACCCACCACGATCGCGTCGTCCACGAGGATGCCCAGGACCAGGATGAAGCCGAACAACGAGATGCCGTCGATCGACAGGCCGAGGACCGTGAAGAGACACAGCGCGCCCAGGAACGAGACGGGAATGCCCACACTCACCCAGAAGGAGAGCCTGGGCCGGAGGAAGAGCGCCAGCAACAAGAGGACCATCAGGAAACCCTGGCGCGCGCTCTTCAGCAGCGTGTCGAGGCGGTCGGAGAGCAGCTTGGAGTCGTCGCTCCAGACGGTGAGCTCGACGCCCGCCGGAAGCCGCGTCCGCGCATCCTCCAGATAGACGCGCAGTGTCTCGGTCATCGTGAGGATGTCCTGGTCGCCGACACGGGAGACCCGGACGGTTGCGGCGGCCTTGCCGTCGAAACGCACGAGCTGGTCGGTATCCCGGAATCCGTCCACCACGGCACCCACGTCGCCAACCCGGACGCGGGAGCCGTCCGCGCGTGTCAGGATGACGAGCTCCTCGAACTGCGGGCCCCAGTACGCCTGGCCCTTGGTGCGCAGCAGCACCTCGCCGCCCTCGGTCTTGATCGAGCCCCCGGGCAGGTCGAGGGATGCGCGCCGGATCGAGCTGGCGACCTCGTCGAAGGTGAGTCCGTGGCGCCGTAGGGACGCCTCGGAGACCTCGATCGAGATCTCGTACGGGCGCGTGTTCGAGAGCTCGACCTGCGTGATGCCCGACAACGCAGCGATCTCGTCGCGGACCCGCTGGCCCAGCACCTTGAGGTCCCGCTCGTTCTCGGGGCCGGTGATGGCGATCTCCATCACGGTTCGCACCGGAGACACGAGGGCGATCACGGGCTTCTCGGTCTCTCCCGGAAGGGTGGCGATCGCGTCGACGCGGCTCTTCACGTCGTCGAGGGCGCGGCTCTCGTCGGCGTCCTCGAACAGCTCCACGCGCACCGAGCAGAGGCCCTCGTTGGCCGTCGAGCGGATCCGCTCCACGCCCTCGATCCCCTCGATCTCTTCCTCGATACGGATGCAGACGCCCTCCTCGACCTCCTCGGGCGCGGCCCCGAGGTACTCGACGGAGATGGTGATCACGGGCACGTCGATGTCCGGGAACGACTTCTGGGGCAGCTGAGGGAGGGCGACGAGCCCGCCCACCACGATCACGCCCATCAACAGGTTCGCCGCGACGTGATTCTGGGCGAACCAGGCGATCGGGCCGCTCACGATGCGGCCCCTTCCTCGGCGGAAGCGGCGAGGTCGGCGTCCGCTTCGCTGCGAACGCGGACGAGCATCCCTTCGGTCGCTGCCTCGAGGGGGGACACGCAGACCCGCTCGCCGGCGACGAGCCCTGCGCGGACGATCACCTCGTCGGCCGCGATCCTCAGCAGCTCCACCGGGCGGATCCGGAGCTTGTCGTCCGGGTCGACGACCAGGACCTGCGGACCGCCGCGCAGGGCGGAGCGCGGCAGCACGATGACGCCGTCCACGGTCGAGCCTTCGATCTCGGCCTCGACGAAGAGACCCACGGAGAGCGGGGGCGAGGAGCCGGTCGCGTAGGGGTCGGGGACTCGCGCGACGACGTTGACCATGCGGGTCTGGGGGTCGATCTCGCCCTCCGTCCGCACGACCTCCCCGTGCCACTCGTGGGCCGTGCCTGCGAAGCGCGCCCGCAAGGTGACGCGTGCGCTGCGGCCGTCGAGAGTTCCGTCGCGCGAGAGGGGCAGGTCCAGGAACGCCAGCTCCTCGTCCTGCACCGGGAGACGCACCTCGGCGAAGTCGACCGCGTAGATGGTGGCCACGGTGGCGCCCCGGTTGACGAACTGCCCCACGTCCACGCGCTTGGTGCGCACCCGGCCCTCATAGGGGGCCACGATCTCGGTGCGGCCGAGATCCCGCTCGGCGCGGATGAGCGCCGCGCGGGCCTCTCGCAGCGTCGCCTCCCCGACCCGCATCCGGTTGGCGGCATCGTCGCGCTGCGCGTCGCTGGCCACGTTCCTGGTGGCCAGATCCAGCTGCCGCTGGTGGTCGGTGCGCGCGTCGGCTCGCTCACTCTCGGCCCGGGCCAGGCCGGCACGCGCCTGCTCGAGGGCCACCTCGTAGTCGACGGGGTCAATGCGCAAGAGCGGCTCGCCCGCGCTGAAGAAACCACCGGAGACGAGAGCCGGCGAGACCCACACGACGCTTCCCGAGACCTCCGGGACCAGCTCACTCTCGGTGCGCGGCTCCACGGTGCCGTGGGCGGAAACCCGGAGGGTCACGCTGCGCGGCGCGACCTCGATCACCCGCACGAGCGGGGCCACCTGCTCCGGTGCGCGTGGCTCGACCCGGGGCCCCGTGACGAGCAGCAGGCCCGCGCAGGCGAAGCCCGCCGCGACGATGGCCAACGGGGCGAGGGCTCGGCGATTCATGGTGTCGGCTCCTGCTGAGGCGCTCGAGGGTCTCTTTCGATGCCTGCGACGGCGAACTCGATCAGCTGCCCGATCGCGTCGGGATCGGACGGGGTCGCCGGCGGGGCGCCGGTCCTGAGCTGGTGGATCATCGCGCCGATCGCGAAGTGGAAGCGCCAGCGGATCTCCTGCGAGCCGACGCCCGGCATCGCGCGAGCGAGGGCTGCGGTGAAGCGTTCGAAGGTCTCGCCGAACTGGCGCTCGATGAGCGGTCGGGAGATGCGCTCGGGCTCGCCGAAGAGACGACCCATCAGCCGCGGCACCACCGCCGGAGTGCCGGAGCCCCGCAACGGGGCGAAGAACGCGCCCAGCACCGCCCGAGCCCCGGGCGCCGGCTCCGTGGCCTCGAGGCCGGCGAGCAGTTCGAGACGGGCCACGTTGATGGGCGCGACCCTCCGGTGGATCACCGCGCCCAGCAGACCCTCCTTGGACCCGAAGTGATAGTGGGTCGCACCGAGGTTGACCTCGGCGCGGGCGGCGATCGCTCTGACCGATGTGGCCGCGAAGCCGTGCTCGACGAAGAGCGCTTCGGCAGCGTCGAGGATGCGCGTCGCCGTGTCGGAGCTGGACGACTCGGCTGCGGGACTCGGAATGGCCGGATCGGACACCGGTGACCTCATTCAAACGTTCGTTTGAATCCTATTCCGAGTCGGCCGGCCCGGCAACCCACGAAACCGCTCCATTCGGGCCCGAGACACGGGAGGCCTCGCAAGCCGGGGTGGGGTGGGCGGGGCCGAGCCTCAACCCATTCCGCCTCGTCCGGCGATCAGCGGCAGGTCGAGCGTCGACACGATGCCCGGCTGCGCGTCGCAGACGAAGGGGATGGCGTTCACTGCGCGCATTCCGGTCGCGAGACAGCCGCCTGCGTTGCCGTCCGCGGTGTGCTCGTCGGCGATGACGGTCTCCTGGACGAGATTCGGGCTGCCCCGGACCTCGACGCGGTTGGCGTGGGCCGGGTGCGAGGCCGGCCGGGGCCAGTCGGGCGCCGCCTCCGGCACGAGCCGGTGCACGTGGTCGATGACGATGCGCGGCTCTCCGCGGACGATGCCCTGGAGCTCGATGCGCTGCGCGGCGGCGCAGCCCTTCTCGACCCGCCCGAGCGGAAACTCGATCGGCTCGGGGGCGGGCCAGCGGCGGTAGAGCTCGCGCGTCTCCTCGACGTCCACGCCCAGCGCTTCGGCGATCATGTAGAGCGGGCCGCCCCAGACGCCCGTCATGAGCCCGGGCGAGTCGAGGAGCGCGGCTTCATCGAGCGGCGTCTGGAGGCCCAGCGACTGGAGGCTGGCCTGGTCGGGGTAGGTCCCCGCGTCCAGGAACTCGGTCGTCCGGATGGAATCGACGCGGCCGCAGACCCCGAGCACCGTGAGCGGCAACAGGTCGTTCCCGAAGCCGGGGTCGATGCCGCCGCTGAAGAGGGAGACGCCGCCCTCGGCGCAGGCCTCTTCGATCGGACGGCGCAGCGCCTCGGGCGCGCGCTTCGGATTCTGGAACGCACCCATCGTCGTCTCGACTACGTTCTTGCCGGCACGGAGGGCAGCCGCCAGGTTCTCGAGATTGGTCGCCGCGTGCAGCGCGCTCGGCCCGAAGTAGGCCACGGCGTCCGCCGGTCCGGCGAGCACGCGGACCGCGTCGCGGCTCGCTCGCAGCCCGACGGGCGGGCCGCCGACGAGCTCTCCGACGTCCCGGCCTTCCTTCGCCGGGTCGTGGACGATGACCCCGGCGACCTCGTACGCCGGGTGGTCGAGGAGGATGCGGAGGACGGCGTTCCCGACGAAGCCCGTCCCCCAGACGATGACACGATGGACCATGAAAGCTCCGATGCTGTAGCGCCGGGTGCGGAGCCCGGACTGTAGCCACGCAACCGCCACCGCTGAACCGGCCATGCGCAGCTCGTGACTCACGGAGCGCGCCCCACCCCGGGGCGAACGAGGAGAAAACCCATGCGAGCCCCTGCGAAGCTCCTGACCGCGGCGATCCTGCTGATCGCCTCCCAGCCCGTCCTGGCCGAGCCGGGGGTCGGCCCCGGCATTGCCCTGGGCGTCCCCGCACCCACCCCGCGCACCCTGCGCGCGCCGCGACCCAAGCCCACGCCGGCGCGCGTCACCCGCTTCCGCGTCCCGGTCCTGCCGTCATCGCGCAGCCGGATCGGGACCCACCCGAGCGTCCAGTCCGGGGAGGGTCCGCGCCGGCCCACGGCCGTCGGCGGCCCTGCAGCGGCCTTCTCCGGTGGTGGCTCCATGAGCTCCTCGCTCTCGCCCGATCGGATGATCGGGCTCTGAGCGAGGCCGCCGGGCCGAAGGGCGCGGCGTGTCGGCTTCCTGTGCCGCGTCTCGCGCCCGTGCTCGACGCGCCCGAAGAGGCCACACGCCGCGGCCTCAGCCCTCGCGCTCGTCCTCACTCGCGATCTGCCGCGACCTGCTCGGAAGGAACGGGCTGTCGGGGACGTGCAGCTCGAGGAAATCCAGCATCGGCTGGTTCTCGGGGATCGGCTCGATGGGACGGATCTCCCGTGCGGAGAGCGCGGCCGCGGATGCCGGGACCGCGACGGTGACGTCCGCCTCGGATTCGTCCGTGCAGTCGGGGTCCGGCGGGGCGTGGGTCGAGCGGATTCCAGGCGATCCGGCGATGAAGCCCGGCAGGAAGAGGTTGAAGTCCGCGATGCTCACGAACCCGTCGCTGTTCATGTCGGTGCCACGACCGCTGTCGACGCCGGTCTGGAAGTCCTGAAGGAACAGGTTGAAATCGGAGATTCCGCACCCCTCGAAGGGGTCGACTTCGAGGTCCTCGAAGTTGCAGTCGCAGGTGTTCCCGAATCCGTCGCAATCGGTGTCGTTCTGCGACGGGTTGAAGAAGCGCCAGAGGCTCGACTCGCGCTTCATGTCCAGCGGCTGGAAGCAGTTGTCGAGAGCGCCTGGCCGGAGGTCCGGAAAGAACTGGTTCCGGAGGACGACCTGGCGGAACGACCCGAAGTCGCTCGCCCGGATGGTCGGCGTGCCCGTGTGCGTGCAGTTGGCGGAGTCGATCCGATGGCTGCGGATCCGGATCTCCGCCTTTTCGGTGTCGAAGACCGCGATCGTGTTCCAACCGGCTCCGGTCGGCTGGTTGAGACAGGTCGGATGCCGTTCGAGCTGGTAGTTCCGCAGGATGAGCTGGGCCTCACCGCTCGGCTTCTCGGGGCCTGCCGGGATCGATTCCCCGAGCCGCTCGGCCTCGTTGCCCTGGTGGTGTCCATTGAAGGCCAGGGCCACGCCGGTGTGGGGTTCTCCGCCGGGCGCATTCTCGACGACCCGCTTCCAGAGCGTCTTCCCCCAGCTGGGACCCTCGTAGCAGGGTGGTTCGGAACAGCTGATGTCCGGGAAGAAGTCTGCTGGCCGTCCTCCCGCGAAGGAGCCGGTGGCGTCGATCAGCCCATGGGTCACGAGAACCGTGGTGAGGTTCGGGTAGGCGTCGAGGACCCGGATCGGCCATCGCGAGCCGTCGGTGTGGCTCACGGGCGGCTCCGGATCGAAGAAACCGAGAGCGTCGTGCGGGGGCGGCAGCGGAAAATCCATCACGTCCTCCAGGGCCAGGAACAGCCATCGCTGGAGGTTGGGCAGGCGCAACACCACGGCGCGGTGTCGCCGCTCCGCACGCATCGCCGGCCCCGGGCCGCCGGGAAACGGCGGCGGGAAGGTCAGCTTGTTCCTGGAGTTCGCGGGGATGTCCTCGGCGGGACCGAGCTCGTCGATGAACCAGTCGCCGTCGCGTCCACTGCAGTTGGCGGGATCCTCACATTCGTACTGCCTGTGCGTCCAGCGGTTGATGCCGAAGACGGATTCCCAGCCGAGAGACGAACCCTGATACGGGAGGACAGTGCCGTCCCGGTCGTGGTTACCGAAGGCGACGACATAGGGGACCCGGCAGTCCTCGGCGTCCAGCCGATCGAAGGCGGCATCGACGCGGTTCCACTCCGAGGCGCGGGAGCCGTCCGTCACCATGTCGCCCAGGGCGAGCACAGCGAGGATCGGCATGACTTTTCCCGTGCCCGGCTCGGTCCACGCCGTCCGGTTCCGACAGACGTACTCGGTGAAGAGCTTCAGGTGCTCTCCACCTCCCTTCGAAGCCTGCTGATCCGATGCGTAGCCCTGCGTGTCGGGCATGACGAAGACGGCGAAGCTGCAGGAACCGCCGAGGCACGCCTGCTGGCCTTCGATGTCGAGGCCCCGGGCCGGAACGACCCCGAGGGCCGCAACCGCCCAGGCGATCAGCAGGCGGGAGACGAGTTGCCTTCGGCGGGTCACGATCGAGCCGGCTCCCAGAGACGAACGCGCGCGCCCAGCCATCGGCGTTTCGCCGTGGTCTTTCTACCTCACGAACCGGGCTCGGCGCCAGGGACGCGATCGGCCTGCCCGCGGGTCGAGGCGCTCAAGCCGGCTCCTTCGGAGGTCGACATGCCGCCCATGAAAGGGTGGGTCGTCGTCGCACTGCTTGGCCTCGGCCTGGTGCTCTGGCTGGACGGACCGGATGCCGAGCAATCCGCCTCCACCCGCTCCTGGGCCGAGCTCCGCTGCCGGCAGGTGACCGATTCCGTTCACGCCTCGGCGGCATGCCAGGCTGCGGTGGCCGAAGCCCACCCGAGCTGCCTGGACACCGCCTACCGACCCGGCGCCCGGCATCGGCCCTCGATCATCGATCGGGATCACTACTGGGATTGCGTGGCGAAGGCGGACCCGGTGGTCCCCCCGCGCCGGCGAAGCCCGCGACTCGTTCTGGACTGACGGGCACTCGCTTCACCTCGAGACGGGTGGCGATCTCGGGGGCTGCCCCACCGTCGGCCGTTCACCCGTCCCTGCCGTTGGCGGGGCCGCGGCGGGTCGGCGCGCGGAGGGTTGCCTCCGTCGAGGGTTTCTCGCACTCTCCGCGCCCGGGGGGAGGGAGATGGCCGCGAGAAAGCGAGCGAGGCACAAGCCCCAGGTGCGCCAGCCGGCCAGCGCGAAGCGCAAGCGGAGCCTCGAGCCGGCCGAGCCGCCTGCCCAGCCCCCGGGCCCCGCACCCAGGGCGCCCGAGCTGGTTCCGGGACGGACCCTGTTGTTGCCCGATCGGGGCGAGCTGCTCTTGCGCGAGAGCCCGGGTCCGCCCGGGGCTCCTGTCCTGCTCCTGCTCCACGGCTGGTTCGCGAGCGCCGGCCTGAACTGGCACCAGGCCTTCGGCCCGCTGGGCGAGCACTTCCGCATCCTGGCGCCCGACCAGCGCGGGCATGGCCGGGGAATCCGCAGCCGGGATCCCTTCCGCCTGGAGGACTGCGCCGACGACGCTGCGGCAATCCTCGATGCCGTCGGCATCGGATCTGCGATCGCGGTCGGCTACTCGATGGGAGGCGCCGTGGCCCAGCTCTTGTGGCGCCGACATCCCAAACGGGTCGCCGGGCTGGTCCTGGCCGCGACGTCCCATCAGCCGATCCCCAACCGCGGGCTCTTCAACACCACGATGGCGGCGGCCGCCGGCACCACCCGGCTGACCCAGCTCGTGACCCGCCTGCCCCGCGCTCTGGGGCGGGAGCTGCTCGATGTGCTGCTCGGAGACCCCTTGGCTCCCAACGCCGGCTGGGCGGCCGCCGAGGTGGCCCGGCACGACTTGCGCATGCTGTGGGAGGCAGGTGGAGAGCTGGGACGCTTCGATGCCGAGCCCTGGCTGCGGGAAGTCGACGTCCCGACCTCCGTGCTGATCACCGAGCGGGATTGGGCGATCGCACCCGAGGAGCAGGTGAAGCAGGCCCTCCAGATCCCCGACGCCAGGGTCTTCTGCGCGGAGCTGGGCCACGCGGGATGCACGGACCCGAGCTTCGGGGACGGGCTGCTCGCCGCCTGCCAGGACGTGGCCGCTCGCTCCGCCGGAACCTCGGACCGCAGGAATCGCACGCGGTTGCGCAACCGTCTCCGCGATCACGTCGAATCGATCGTCGGGGGGGCGAGCGCACCGCCGGCCTGACGGGCCGGCCCGAGTCGGAGGGCCCTAGAAGTCGTTGTCGGACAGCTTCCAGCCGCGAGACGTCGCGGTCCAGTCCCGTGTGAGGGTCGCCGTATGCCCGCCGATCGCGATCTGGGTGGTCATCGTAGGCAGCGTCGCAGCGGCGTGGTCCCCGAACATCATCACCGAGAAGTGCAGGTAGTCGATGCCCTTGATCGTGCGAGGCTTGACCTTGGCGATGAAGAAGCCGCCGTTGAATCGCGCGTCCCGATCCCTGAATCGATACCAGCTGCCCCGCGACACCATCTGGCCCGGACTCAGCTGCTCCTGGAGGATCACGCCGTTGGCGTTCGACAGCATGATGGTGAGACCCGCGGTAGACAGGTCGATCGATGCCTGCTGCAGGATCCTCCCGTGGATCTTGAAGCGATCCAGTCGCCCGTTGCGACCGAAGATCAGCTTCGCCGGGTCCCGAAGGATCTTCTGGCAGGCCAGATCCACCGCGCAGTCGTTGCCGCAGGTATCGATGCCGACGTTCGGGTTTCCGGGATCGGCGCAGTCCAGATCGGCGCAGTCGATGTCACCATCGCCGTCGTCGTCGAGGAAGTTGTTGCAGTCCTCCAGACCGGAGGGCGGATCGCACTGCTCCCCCGGCTCGAGCGAACCGTTCCCGCATTGGCAGAGATTGTCCACCTCACACTGATCCGCGATCTCATCGCAGAACTCTTCTGTGCAGCTGACGCCGTCGTCCGGACACACGATGGCAAAGCCGGGCTGGCAGCCGGTGGCAGGGTTGCACACCTCGGCACCATCACAGAACTCTCCATCGTCACAGAAGGCGTCGTCCGCGGCGTTCTGACAGCCGATGATCGCTGCGCAGGTGTCGACCGTGCAGGCGACCGCATCGTCGCAGAGCAGGTCATCCGGTGTGTTGGTGCAGACGTCGTTCAGCTCGTCGCAGAGGTCCGACGTGCAGGCCACTGCGTCGTCGCAGCTCGGAGGCGTCCCGGGCTGGCACCCGGCGATGGCATCGCACCCCTCGGCCCCGTCGCAGAAGTCCCCGTTGTCACAGGCCAGCGGGGTGCCGGCCTGGCAGCCCAGCACCGCGTCGCAGGTCTCCGCGCCGTCGCACACGTCCGCGTTGTCGCAGACCAGCGGGGTCCCGGCCTGGCAGCCCAGCACCGCGTCACAGGTCTCCGTGCCGTCGCACACGTCCCCGTTGCTGCAGATCAGCGGGGTCCCGGCCTGGCAACCCAATACGGTGTCGCAGGTCTCCGCGCCGTCACACACGTTCGCGTTGTCGCAAACCAGCGGGCTCCCAGCCTGGCAACCCAGCACCGAGTCACAGGTCTCCGCGCCGTCGCACGCGTCCGCGTTGTCGCAGACCAACGGGGTGCCGGCCTGGCAGCCCAGGACCGTGTCGCAGGTCTCCGTGCCGTCGCACACGTCCGCGTTGTCGCAGGCCAGCGGCGTCCCCGCCTGGCAGCCCAGCACCGAATCGCAGGTCTCGGTGCCGTCGCAGACATCCGCGTTGTCGCACACCAGCGGGGTGCCGGCCTGGCAGCCTAGGACCGTGTCGCAGGTCTCCGTACCATCACAGACGTCCGCGTTATCGCAGGCCAGCGGCGTCCCCGCCTGGCAGCCCAGGACCGAGTCACAGGTCTCGGTGCCGTCGCAGACATCCGCGTTGTCGCACACCAGCGGGGTGCCCGCCTGGCAGCCCAGCACCGAGTCGCAGGTCTCCGTGCCGTCACACACGTCCGCGTTGTCGCAGACCAGCGGGGTGCCTGCCTGGCAGCCCAGCACCGAGTCGCAGGTCTCCGTACCATCACAGACGTCTGCGTTGTCGCAGACCAACGGTGCCCCGGCCTGGCAACCCAGCACCGCGTCACAGGTCTCGACCCCGTTGCAGGCGTCGTTGTCATCGCAGGCAGGCGGCGGGCCCGCCTGGCAGGTGCCGGCCTGGCAGGTCTCGGCACCGTTGCAGACCGTCGCGTCGTCGCAGGCGGTGCCGTCGGAGACCGGGATCGCCTCGCAGAGACCCGTCGAGGGATTGCACTGTCCCGCATTGCAGGCGTCGTCCAGCCCGGAGCAGTCGACCCCAGCGCAGTTGTTCGTGTTGGTGACCGTACAGGCGATGGCAGACTGGACCGAGGGCACCGGTACGGCGAGCGAGGTGCAACTCGTACAGCTTGCCACCGCGGTCGGTGTGAGGTCGCAGGTGTCGCCGGCGCTGGCGTCGTCGCAGACCGGGTCGGACAGGCAGGCGATGCTCGGATTCAGGGTGCAGCGACCCACGGTCTCGATGCAGCTGATGTCGCTGGCGTAGTCGCCGAGGGCAGTTCCCGTCCCGCCGGCCTCGCTTACGGTCCTCACACCGGGGAGCACGGCGACCGGCCCCGTGCCGTCACCATCTGACGCGTCGGCCTGCTCGACGACCGCATCGATCGCGAGATCGAAGAGCCCGGGGTCGGAGGCGGGCACCAACTCCTTGGTCACGCTCACGGTCTGGCTCGCGATCGCGATGCTGGAGTTGGGCACTCCGGCCTTGCACTTGGAGGCGTTGCCGGGGAAGGCCGCGAGCGGCGAAAGGCAGAGCTCGTTGTTCCCCTGGATACGCCAGCTCGCCGAGTACTTGAGATCCGCCATCCCGTCGCCATCGTCGTCCACACAGAGCACCGTGATGTCGTCGACGCTGGTCACGGCGGTTCCGAGCTCGCAGGTCTCTCCACCGGGACAATCGGGATCGATGGCGCAGCCACTGCGTGTCAGCGAGCAGGTCCCGGCGTTCGCCTGATCCATGTCGCCGCAGATGTCCTGGATGCCGGGCCCGAACTCCTCGCAGGTCTCGGTCACGAGCGCGCAGTCGCTGTTCTCGTTGCAGGGCTGGGTGGGACTCGACAGGCTGACGCCCGCGTCGGGGGAGCAGTAGCCGAACGTGTTGTTGTTCGACGTGTCGTCGCCCGTCCCGTCGAGATCGACGACACCGGGATCGCCGAGACTCAGCGTATCCGCGTAGCAGGTCCCCATGAGCGCGTCGCCGCCATCCGTCGCGATGTAGAACCCGACGTCCTGGCGCTGCTGCGCGTTCACCTGGACCAGGAACTGCGCGTCGAACGTGACCGTATCGCCCACGAAGGCACAGCCGTCGTCCGACGGGTCGACGGTGAGGCTGAGGATGTCGACGATGGCCACGTCATTGGCGGTGCAGTTCAAGCTGCCGCCGCCGTCGTAGGCGTCGTAGGTGTCCTGGATGCAGCCGTTCAGGACGGGCTGGGCGCGAGCTGAGCCACCAACCGCCAGGGCCGCAAAGGCCATGACGCCGACGAGAGCAGCGCGCAGCAGCATGGGACTCCTCGTCCCCCTCGAGTCCTCCGCCACCGCGCTCCCGGGCAGCGCAGCGAGCCGTGGCAACCTCACCCCGGATGCTGAGCCGAACCTGAACGAGCGTCAAGCACCGATCGGGTCAAGACCGGACTCCCCTGGGGGAAAGGTCAGCGATCCGCCCGAAGCGGTGGGCCGGATGCACCCTGTCTAGCGCCCCCTACCAGGGACCGTCCTGGCGGAGGGAGCGTCCGCCCCGGCCCTCCTGGGCCGTCGTAGTCTCTGAGGGCCGGCCTCGGAGCGCGGCCGCACACCCTCCCTGAACTGCGCTCCGCGAGAAGGAAACACACGACGATGGCGAAGTATCTTCTGGTCTATCACGGCGGATCGATGGCGGAGTCCGAGGAAGAGCAGGCCGCGACGATGGAGGCGTGGGGCAAGTGGTTCGGCACCCTCGGCGCCTCGGTGGTCGACGGCGGCAACCCCACGGGAGAGAGCGTCACGGTCTCCAGCGATGGCAAGGCCCAGCCGGGCGGAGGCGCCAACCCCGCGTCCGGCTACAGCCTGATCGACGCCGACTCGATCGAGGACGCGGCGGCCAAGGCACGCGGCTGTCCGATCCTCGCCGGCGGTGGCAGCGTGGAGGTCTGCGCGACGATCGACGTCGGCCCGTAGCGGGATTCCGTGCGCCCGGGGTCGACGACCTCGGGCGCCCGGTGTCAGCTCTCCAGGTGACGGTCCCGGACCTTGGCGCGCTGGATCTTGCCGCTGTCGAGGCGCGGAAGCGCTGCGTCGAAGCTGATCCGACGCGGGCACTTGTAGCGAGCGAGATGCTTCCGACAGAACTCGATCAGCTCGTCCGCGAGCGCCTCGGTCGGCTCGTGTCCCGATGAGGGCTCCACCACCGCGAGCACTTCTTCGCCCCACTCGTCATTCGGAACACCGACGGTCGCCACATCGCCGACCGCGGGGTGCTGGAGAAGGATCGCATCCACTTCGGCCGGGTAGATGTTCACCCCGCCCGAGATGATCAGCTCCGCGCTGCGCCCGGTCAGGAAGAGGTAGCCGTCCTCGTCGAGCCGGCCGAGGTCCCCCATCGTGAAGAAGTCACCCCGGTACGCCGAGGCCGTCTTCCCAGGCGCCTTGAAGTACTCGAAGCGCCCGACCTCCGGCGCCTTGAAGTAGACCGTCCCAACCTGCCCGACCGGCACGTCCTCTCCGTCGTCGCCGACGAGACGCACCGTCATGCGCTCTTCGGCGAGCCGACCGACACTCCCGGGCTTGCGCAACCACTCCTCGGAGTCGATCCAGAAGCCACCTCCCTCGGTCGCCGCGTAGTACTCGTAGACCACGGGCCCGAGCCAGTCGATGATTGCCCGCTTGACGTGCACCGGGCACGGGGCTGCGCCGTGTACCACCCAGCGCAGCGATCTCAGGTCGTGACGCTCCCGCATCTCGGGGGCGAGCTGCAGCATGCGGTGGAACATGGTCGGCACCACGTGCGTATGCGTCACGCCGTGGGTCTCGATGAGACGAAGCGTTTCTTCCGCATCCCATCCTTCCATCAGCACGCATCCGACCCCGAAACCCATCGGAAAGGCCAGGTTGATGGCGAGTGGCGCCGCGTGGTAGAGCGGGCCGGTCACGAGTGCCACGTCTCGAGACGGGTCGAAGGCGGCGCTCGCCACCAGCGGGGCGTTGAGCGAGCCGCTGCGCGGTGCCTGCCGTCGATAGACACCCTTCGGGTGCCCCGTCGTGCCCGAGGTGTACAGCATGCTGCCGCCGAGCACGGGGTCCTCGAGGTCGGCGCCGTCCTCGCACTCGAGAAGGGCGTCGTAGGACTCGAAGCCCGGGATCGCGCCGCCGATCGACAGCCGGTGGATCGCGCCATGCGCGCGGGACGCCGCATCCACGCAACTGTCGGCGAAACGGGCATCGGCGAACAGGACCTTCGCCTCGCAGTCGTCGACGATGTAGCCGATCTCCGCGCCGGTGAGGTGCCAGTTGATCGGCGTCAGGCGCAAGCCGGCGCGCAGGGCGGCGGCGTAGACCTCGATGAACTCGGGCCGGTTGGAGCAGACGAGGGCGACGGCATCCCCGGGTGCGAGCTCTCGTGCGCGAAGCGCGCGGGCCAGCTGATTGGACCGGGTGTTGAGCTGCCCCCAGCTTCGCGAGCCGCTGGGCGAGACGATGGCCATCCGTTCCGGCGCGTTGCGGGCGTGGATGGCGAGCCCCATCCCGACCTCGACTGCCTGCGCCGGTTCGAGTGTCGTCCGTCCCGAAGCATCGACGGGGAAGCTCGTCATGCGACCATGAGAGCAGCTTCAGGGCCTGCTCTGCAACCCGCGCATCACCGATCTCGTCGATCTCGGAGATGGCGAAGCCTGTCGATCACCCGCCGGCCTCGGCCAGATGAGGCCGCACCCTTTCCTGCCACACCTTCTCCGGATCCGAAACCAGACCGAGCCGAACCGCACAGTCCAGCAGGAGGATGCGTTCGGAGCCGGGACGGCGGGGCGCCCTGGGATGGATGTCGTCCTGGCCCAGGCGATCGCACAGGTGCAGGAACTGGGCAGCCGAATGCTTGTAGGCCGGGATCGGAGAGCGAAAGCCCGTGGCGCCCAGGTGCTGGAGAGCGTCGTTCAGCGTGAGGAACCCGGCATCCCCCTCCTCCAGCAACCGGTCGCGCCGCGCGAACCGGTCGGGAGCGAACCCAGCCAGGCCGAGCAGGTAGTCGCTGCCAAATGCCACCATGTCGATCGCGAGGTCGTTGCCCGTGTAGACACGGAAGTCGGGACGGGCGCGATCCCGAGCGGCCAGACGCGAGAGCTCGAGAGTGCGGTCGAGGGACGAGTGCTTCGCCCCCCGCAGCGCCGTCACCTCCAGCAGGCGCGAAAAGGTCTCCTCGTCCCAGATCTCTCCGTGCGCGGCGAAGCGCGGCGAAAGCTCGAAGGCCAGGGCACCCGCCGATGCCGCGCCGGCGGCGCGACGGTAGACCCCGACCTTTTCCGCCGCGGACATGTCGTGCATCGCCAGGCACTGCACGATGACCGGAATCGCGCCGAGACCGTCGATTTCGGCCACCGACCTCTCGTAGCCGAGCTCCGGAGATCCCCCCGCATCCGCGAACGCACCGGCGTAGAAGGTCGGGCCCGAGCCCAACGCCCTACGGGTGTGATCGAGGACCGTCCGCCGCTCAGCCGGCGTCAGAAGATCTCCGAACCCGGTATCCATGTTGACCGCGCAGTCGAGGCCGGCGTCCCGGGTGCGGACGATGCCGCGCTCGAAGCCCTCCCAGTCGATTCCGCCCGTCGGGAGGTAGGGCAGCAGGACGGCCGCGATCCCGTGTACGCGGCGAGGGGAGAGCCGCTCGAAGGCGGCGCTGAGGGTGCCGGTCACAGGAGCTCCTTCTTGATCGATTCCAGCCTCTCCCGTTCCGGTCGCTCCCGATAGAAGGGATCGAGCGGATAGCAGCCCGAGACCATTCCGTTGCGCGGTGCGGTCGTGCAGTCGCTGAACGTGCGACAGATCCGCTTGCGGGCGAGTGGCCGGCCCGAGAGTACGTCTGTGGGAAGCTCCGGGTAGCTGAGCACGACGCGGCCCAGGCCGACCGCATCGAACCATCCGTCGCGAACGCAGGCCTGCGCGACGTGGGGCAGATACTCCTGGAGATAGCTCCAGCCGCTCGAGACCACCTGGAGATCCGGCAGGGCGCGTTTGAGATCTCGAGCCGCGGTCAGCAGGCGATGTACCCCGAGCAGCGGGTCCTCGGGAGGCGCGTAGCCATCGCTCGGCGGAAACAGCGCCGGCCGTTGGAGATGCGGGGCGTAGTAGGGGCTGGCCGCCGTGACGTTGAGCCAGCTCACTCCGAGCTCCGACAGGCGGCGCGCAAAGCGCAGCGGCTCCTCGAGGTCGATCCGGGAGGGATCCCGGGGGTCGAGTCCGAAGCCGAATTCATAGGGCAGGTCGTGGGGCTCGGGGGTTCCGCGGCCGTCGGGGCCGGGCGCGTGGGGCACCTGGTCGAAGACCGAGAGTCGCACACCGATCCGGAGCCCGGGCGCCGCCCGGCGAACCGCGGCGACGATCGCCTCGGTCAACGCGCTTCGCCTCTCGAGGGAAGGGCCCCCGAACCGGCCGGGTCGACTGCGAGCCGACAGGAACTCGTGAAGCAGGTATCCGTGGCAGTGCTTCACGTCCACGAACGAGAACCCGGCTTCCTCCGCGAGTCGCGCCGCGCCGGCGAAGTCCGCGACGAGCTCCTCGAGCTCTGCATCGGACCAGACCTGAAGCTCTGCCTCGCTGCTCACGCGCGGGTCGAGAAGTGGGTGACGGTACGCAACGCGGGGCCGACCCATCCCGTCGGGTCGCGCCCACCGCCCGCTGTGTGTGAGCTGCAGACCGATCACCGGCGCGGGGTGGCCGGCCTCGCGGGCCGCGCGGAGCGTCTCCTCGCGCAGCGTGGCGAGGGACTGCACGGTGGTCGGGTCGATCACGAGCTGGTTGGGATTCGCCCGCCCGTCGTGTCGAACGGCGACCGCCTCTCCTCCCCAGACCCAGCCGGCACCCGAGCGCCCGAAGGCCTGCCACCGCCGACGGGTCAGCTCGCTCGGTCCGCCCTCCTCCGTTCCGTCCCAGCCCTCCATGGGTTGGATGACGAAGCGGTTGTGGGCCTCGAGGGGCCCTGCCGACCCGTTGCCGAGCGGAAGCGGTTCAGCCAGAGGGGAGCCCGGCGCCGCTTCGATTGCGTCGTCGCAGGGGAGGGTCGCCTCCAGTTCCACCAGCCGATCCCGCAGATCGGCGGCGGTCCGGAACGAGGCGATGCGCGGATGACGGGGAGGCATGAAGGCTCAGGCGATCCGATCGAGATCTTCGAGTCGTACTTCCTCGTGCAAGGGCTGCCCCGCCACGTATCGCTCCAGCTCGTCGAGGGCGACCTCCAGCATGCGAGACGTCTCCCCGCCCTGGCTGCCGGCGATGTGTGGAGTGAGGAAGACGTTGTCCAGGTCGTAGAGCGGTGAGTCGGCGGCCAGGAGCTCGGGCTCGGTGGTGTCGATCACCGCATCCAGGCGCCCGGAGACCAGCTCCTGGGTCAGGGCCGCCTCGTCCACCAGCGCGCCGCGCGCCGTGTTGACCAGGATGGCGCCGTCGCGAAGCAGCGAGAGTGCCCTTCGATCGATCATATGATGGGTCGTGGGCAGCGACGGGGCGTGAAGGCTCACGACGTCGGATCGGCGCAGAAGATCATCGAGCGAGCAGGCCTCCACGCCCAGGTCGGAGACTTCGCGAGCACCGAGAAAGGGATCGTGGACCAGGACGTCGAAATCGAACGCCGAGAGCAGCCGAGCGACCTTCTTGCCGATCCGCGAGGCGCCGACCAGACCCACGGTCTTCTGGTGGTTGCCGAGGCCGGGGAACTCCTTCGACCAGAGCCGAAACCCGCGCAGCTCGCGGTAGCGGCGCTGGAGACGAAACGCCCGCTTGTTCGCGAGCAGGATCACAGCCACCGTGAACTCCGCGACCGGGATCGCGTTCGCTGCGGCCGCGGAGGTGACGCGCACGCCGCGCTCGAAGCAGGCTTCCGTGACGTGATTCTTGACCGTTCCCGCAGCGTGGAAGACCGCGCGAAGCCCGGGCATGCGATCCAGGATGTCGGCGTCGAGCCGAGGACAGCCCCAACCGGTGAGCAGGATCTCTACACGGTCGAGCGACTTGGCGACGCGAGGGTCTTCGAAATCGGCGACCGGGTCCGGCAGGAGCCATCGGCAGCTCCGCAGGAGGCGCGGGCGTAGCTCCGGCGTGACCAGGTCCCGGTTGAGGGCAGGCGCGTAGACGACCAGGCCTGCAGGTGCCTCGGTCACGGTCCTCCCCCGGGCGGTCATTCCCCCGAAACCCCCGCGCAGCATTCTACGGCGATCGGAGGCGCTTGCAATCGCCTCGTTGGAGCGAGCTAGCCTTGGCGCATGATGCAGCTAGCCCTGTGCTCGATCTCGGCGCTGGACCGTCCGCTCGAAGCGGCCGCCGAACTGGCGGCCGGCGCGGGCTTGGACGCCCTCGAGATCACCGCCCGGCCGCCCCACTGGGAACCCGAGGCGGGACCTGCGGCGGCGCGCGCCCTTGCGCAAGGCGTCCGCAACGCGGGCGTCGAGATCGTCGCCTACGGCTCCTACCTTGGACGCTACGACCGGAACGAGCCACACCACGCGCGACGCGAGGTGGCGACGGCCGCCGCCCTCGGTACGTCGCTGCTGCGGGTCTGGGCCGAGCCCCTGGGCGCAGATCCGGACGATCTCGAGCCGACGCTCCGGTGGCTGACCGAGGCCTGCGACGCTGCGGCGAGCGAAGGCATGACGGTCGTGGTCGAGAGGCACGCAGGCTCGTTCGCCGACACCGAGGAGCGGATCGCGTCCCTGTTCGAGCGCGTCGATCGCCCCAATCTCGCCCTCAACTACCAGGTGCTCGACGGGCTGCCACAGGATCAGATCCCGGCGCAGGCGGACGACTGCAGGGCCCTGATCGGGCGCGCCCGGTACTTCCATCTGAAGAACTACGTGGCGCCCGAGGACGGTCAACCCTTGCGGCCGGGTGGGTCGCTCGAGGATGGCGCCCTCGACTACGGCGCGATCCTCGGCGCCGCGATTCGGGCGGGATACGACGGCCCCTTGGCGCTCGAGTTCCTCTCCTGGGAACCGATCTCGACGGAGGAGAAGGTCGCGCGGGACGTCGCCTATCTGCGCTCCCTGCTGGCGCAGCCGACCGCCTAGGAGCCCATCGGCTGCCTTCCGACAGCGACGTCGGCCGGCATCCCGCGGCCCATCAGATCGACGAAGTTGTCCGCGTAGAAGCGCTGCCTGGTCTCGGCCGGCGCGCTCCCCAGGCTTCGCTCGAAGCGCTCGTAGGGCCGCCGACCCCCCTCGACGTGCGGAAAATCGGTCGAGAACATGCAGATCTCCGGGCCGACCTGGTCGGTGATCCAGCCGACATCCTCGGTCGGATACGGCGTGACCCGGATCTGGCGCTCGACGTATTCGGTGGGCTTCAAGGACAGCTTCTGGAGCCTGTCCTCGTGGCGTCGGAAGGCCTCGAAAGCCGACTCCATCTGGCGGACCCAGCTCGGCAACCAGATCCCCCCCTGTTCGATGACCCCGATGCGCAGCTCGGGAAAGCGCTCGAGGACGCCGTCGAAGATGAGCGTCGCCAGCGTCTGCATGGGCGGGCCTGGGATTCCCATGTAGTCGACCGATCGGAAGTTCTCCTCGCCGCCGTGGAAATCGGGGGGGATCGGCAGACCGTTCTCGAAATAGGCGGGGTCGATCAGGTCCCCGGTCCCACCGACGTGGAACACGATCGGGATGCCGGCCTCCTCGGCCTGCGCCCAGACCGGATCGAGCCCGACGTGACTGGGGGAATGCCCGGCCGGGCACCCCGAGGCCACCAGGAGCGCTGATGCACCCTCCTGCAGGGCCTCCCCGGCGATCTTTCCTGCGCGCTCGAAGTCGGCCAGGGGAACGTAGGCCGTCGGGAGCAGGCGCGGGTCGACCGCGCAGAAGGCCTGCATGCCCCGGTTGTGGGCGCGAGCCACGCCGTAGGCCAGGTCGAGATCCCCCGAGTGCTCCCAGTCGTGCAGACGCCGGTTGTGGAACGTGTTGAACACGAGCTGGCTCGAAACGCCCATGCAGTCGATGGCCCGCGGCCGGTCCTCAGCCAGGAAGGAGCCCGTGGCTGCGAAGTTCTTGCGGTTCATGATCTCGGCATCTTCGCCCGCCCGGTACTCCGCCGAGCGGTGGCGCTCGACGATCCGGGTGAACGCGGCCTCGAGATTCGCGAGCTGACTGTCGTTGTCCCCCATCTGTCGCAGCTCGTTGACGTAGCCGGGCGGGCTGATGCGGTCGCGAATCACCGGGTCGGCGTGATCCCGAAGCCAGCTGGGAGGCTCCATGATGTGCGCGTCGGCATCGTGGACGAGTCGGCCTTCGATGTAGGGCATCGCTCGAAGATAGCCCGACGCGACCGCCCCCTGCAGCAGCCGTGCCAGCCTCCCTCGCCCTCGAATCCGCGCCCGGAGGCTCGATGGTCGCGTGCACAGGCCCGGCCCGCCATCTGCGCGCTGCTGCGCCCTGGCCGGCTTGCGGAGGGACGTGAGATGAGGTGCGCCCTTGTGGGAGGCTTCGGATCCGTGAGAAACTGGGCCGGAGGAGAAGCTCCATGTCTCGCGCTGCACCTGGCTCCTGTCGTTCCCCCGTGCGCTGGCCGATCGCGTTGGTGTGTCTGCTGGTCGTGGGCGCCGGCTGCACGGACGGATTCGTGCCCGAGCACGAGTGGCGTGGGCGTCAGGACGACTACCTCGCCTTCGCGACCGCCGATCCGATGCGTCCATCGAGCCTGTTGAACGTGTTGAACCATCTCGAGCGGGCCGAGCGCGACCCGGGTTTCGTCGTCCCGGACGGCGCCGTGCCGGGCGATGCCTGGGACGCCGTCTTCACCAAGCTCTTCCGTCTTCGCGACACCAGCGACTTCGATCTCCTCTACCTCATGAACCTGCTCTACGCGCACGGAGGCCACCCGGCCGCGCCCGCCGCGGCGTGGCAGAAGGCGGAGCAGGCCGTCCTCGACTTCAAGTACTGGTACACGGATCCCACCCCGACACGGACCTTCGGCGGTGCGCCGGTGATCGACCAGATGTGGTACTGGACCGAGAACCACATCCTGCTCTTCCGCGTGAACGAGTACCTCGCGGGCCAGCGCTACCCCGATCGCACCTTCAGCGTCACGGGACTGAGCGGAGCCGAGCATCGGCAGCGCGCCCGTGTCGCCATCCTCGAGTGGCTCGACGAGAGGACGCGCTTCGGCTTCACCGAGTGGCACTCCGACGTCTACTACCAGAAAGACCTCACGCCGCTGCTCACTCTCGTGGAGTGGGCCGAGGACGAGGTGCTGACACGGCGTGCCGCGATGGTGCTCGATCTCCTCCTGCTCGACACCGCGCTCCACCTGCACCGGGGAAACTTCGGCGCGACCCACGGCCGCTCCTACGTCAAGGACAAGGCCTCGGCGACGACGCAGGACAACTACAACTCGAGCAAGCTCTTCTTCGACGACACGGTGCTTCCGTACTCCAGCACCTCGGCGGCGGATGCCAGCCTCTTCGCGAGGGCGCGGAAGTACCGGCTCCCGGAGGTGATCCGACGCATCGCGCACCACGAGGAGCCGATGATCGACCGCCAGCGGATGAACCGTCCCCTGGACGAAGTGCCGGACCCCGACCCGAACGCCCCGCCTCCCCAGGCGCCGCCGGGCCTCGACTACGAGGACGAGGCGAACCTGCCGCTCTGGTGGTCGATGGGTGCCCAGCCGGTCTGGATGATGATCCCCCTCACCCTCGAGGTCGGGGAGCGGGAGAACCTCTGGCAGGCGCAGTTCGCTCCCTTCAAGGCCTTGCGCGACCTCGTGTGGGTCGACGGCGACTTCGACGCGACGCTTCGCGCCGCCAGACCTTTGCTCGTCGGACTCTGGAAGATCATCAACCAGTCCCTGCTGAAGGAGGTCAACACCTACACCTACCGGACGCGCGACTACATGCTCTCCACGGCCCAGGATTATCGGAAGGGCCTTCGGGGAAGCCAGACCCACATCTCCCAGGCGACACTCGGCGAGCATACGATCGTGTTCACCCAGCACCCGGGCTATCTGCCGGTCGCGCCGGGCCAGCTGATACCGCCCGGATGGGACTGGCAGCAGGAGGACGAGCCGGGACCCGGCTACTGGACGGGCGACGGAGCGCAGCCGCGCTCGGCCCAGGTCGAGAACGTCGCGATCCACCTCTACGCACCGCAGTACGCACCTCTCGCA
>JAJDAR010000464.1 GCA_029261775.1 Deltaproteobacteria bacterium
CGACGAGCTGATGTTCTTCACGTACAGCGCGCACCCGATGGCCTGCGCCGTCGCGGACAAGGTGCTCGAGATCGTCGAGCGCGAGAACCTCGTGGCGCAGGCAGCCCTGCGCGGGGAGCAGCTCGCCAAACGCCTGGCCGCACTCGAGGGACATCCCCAGGTCGCACATACGCGTGGCCGCGGCCTGCTCCAGGCCGTCGAGCTAGTGCAGGACGCACGGGACCTCACTCCCTACCCGACCTCGACCGGGTTCACGTCCAAGGTCGTGGCCGCGGGTCTGCGCCGCGGCGTCTTCTTCTACCCGGGTGGCTCGGATCCGGCCCGGGACGTCGTCTGCTTCGGGCCGCCCTTCACGATCACAGAAGACCACGTGGAGGAGATGGTCCGGGCTCTCGAGGGCGCCCTGGACGAGGCCGCCACCCACGTGGGCTGATCGCCCGCGCGCCGACGCCCATTCCGCCCCACCCGCCTCGTTGACACGAGATCCATCGCGCGGGAGGATTTGACGGATCGTCAGATCCGCCGGTGCCCCGGTCCGGCGGGGAGGTATGCGGGTGTCCTATGAGGTGAACCGGCGGCTGGTCGCGCGGCGCCCGCCCCTCGAGACACCGGCATCCGTCGATGCGGTCACGGCCGGCATCCTGCGCGGGGCACTCGAGACGACGTGCTACGAGGTCGCCACCCACCTCGGGCGTTGCGCTTCGTCGGCCATCATCAACCAGTCGAACGAGCGCAACGCCAGCGTGATCGATGGAGTCGGGCGCCTCGCGGCCGTCTCGGTCGGCATTCCGCAGCTGCTCTTCATCTCGCCACTGTCGGTGCGGTACGGCCTCGAGCATCGCGAGGCCGACAGCTGGGGCCCAGGTGACGTGCTGGTGGGCAACGACCCGGAGCACGGCGGCGGCCACCTGCCGGACTACAACGTCTACGCCCCCGTCTTCGACGACGACGGGGGGATCGTCGCCATCCAGGCGTTGCAAGCCCACCAGGGCGATACCGGTGGCAAGGATCCCGGCGGGTTCTCGATCGACGCCATGGATCTCTATGCCGAGGGCCTGATCGTGCCCTGCGTCAAGCTCGCCCACCGCGGCGAGCGGCGCCGCGACATGCTCGAGCTGCTGGTGCGCAACAACCGGATGCCGTCCTTCGCCGGGGATCTCGCCGCGATGATGTCGGCCGTCGAGCTCGGGACCGAGCGGATCGGCGAGCTCTGCCGGCGCTACGGCGCCGACACCCTGCGCGCCGCGATCAACTGGAACATCGACGAGGCCGAGCGCCGCTTCCGCGCCGAGGTGGCCACCTGGCCCGACGGCACCTACGAGGCCGACGTCTGGATCGACCACGACACGGCCGGCCACCGCGACGTGCGGGTCCACGTCGCATGCCGGGTCGAAGGCGATCAGCTGACGGTGGACATGACCGGCAGCGACGAACGGCCCGAACTCGTCTGCGTCTGGAACACGTTCTCGAACACCCGCGGCTACGCGATGGCCCAGCTCGCCTCGATGGTGGATCCCACGATCCCCAAGAACGAGGGCCTGTTCCACGCCGTCGAGATGATCATTCCCGAGGGCTCGATCCTGCAGCCGCCGCCGGGCAAGCCGGTCGCCCTGGGCGCCTTCCATCCCGCCGTCGAGGTGGGCGAGGCGATCTGCGTGGCGCTCTCGCAGATCCTGCCTCATCGCTCCTCGCCCCAGGTCTACAAGCTCGGCATGCCCCCGGCGGTGGTCGGCTTCGACGCGCAGGGCCAGATGTGGATGGACCAGGGCGTCGACGTCCGCGCCTCCGACGCCTCGGCCACCGAAGGGATTGATGGCTGGGGCGCCATGTGCAGCGGCCTCGGCAACCTGATCCTCGCCACCGCCGAGGAGGGGGAGAGCCGCTTCCCCGTGCTGAACCTCTCCCGCGAGCTGGTGACGGACACGGGCGGACCGGGACGCTGGCGCGGGCAGCTCGGCACGCGCAACGTCAAGCAGGTGCTCGAGCCCGTGAGCACGGCCTCGTGGATGGTCTCCCAGCGCCACCCGCTGCGCGGCCTGCGCGGCGGCGACGACGCGTCGCCGTACTCGAACCACCTGCTGGTCGGGACCCCGGAGGAGTTCGCGGTCGAGGGCTCGGTCCAGATCCAGCTGCCCGCCGGCGCGGTCATCGCGTACCAGTACGGCGGGGGTGGGGGCTTCGAAGACCCTCTGCTCCGCGATCCCGTTGCCGTGTGCGAGGACGTGCTCGACGGCTACGTGAGCCGCGAGCAGGCCGAAGCGCGGTACGGGGTGGTGCTGCGGGGCTCCGCGCAGGCCCTCGACCTCGCGGTGGACGACGCCGCCACCTCGGACCTGCGCGCTCGGCGCCGCGCCGCGCGCGAGGCCAGTGCGTGAGCTGGCGCCTCGGCATCGACATCGGGGGCACGTTCACGGATTTCGCACTGCAGAAGGACGACGCCCTCGAGCTCGACAAGGTCCTCTCCACGCCCGAGGACCGGTCCGAAGCCGTCCTCCTCGGTCTGGAGGGACTGGCGGCGCGAGAGGGACTCGAGCTGTCGGACTTCCTCGAGCGCCTCGAGGCGATCGTCCACGGCACGACGATCGCCGACAACACGCTGATCGAGATGAACGGCGCGCGGACAGGGCTGCTGACGACGGAGGGCTTCCGCGACGAGCTCGAGCTTCGTCGCGGCTACAAGGAGGACATCTGGGACGTGCGTCTCGAGCCGCCGCCCCAGATCGTGCCTCGGCGCAGGCGGCTGACCGTGCCCGAGCGGATCCGCTTCGACGGCAGCGTGCACCGCCCTCTCGACGAGGACGCCGCCCGTGAGGCCATCGACCGGCTGGCGCGACAGGGGGTGGAGTCCATCGCCGTCTCGACCCTGTTCTCGTTCGTGAACCCCGTGCACGAGCGGCGCCTCGGCGAGCTGGTGGCCGAGCGGCTGCCGGGAGTCCCGGTCTCGCTCTCCCACGAGGTCATGCCGAAGGCCCCCGAGTTCGAGCGCACGAGCACGACCGTCGTCAATGCCTACATCGGGCCGCGGGTCACGGCCTACCTGGAGCGCCTGATGGCGAGGCTGCGTGCGGCCGGCTACCGCCGCGAGCTGCTCGTGATGCAGTCGAGCGGCGGCGTCATGACCTGCGAGTACCTCGCCAGGACACCGGTGCGCGTGCTCGCCTCCGGTCCCGCTGGGGGCGTGATCGGCGGCGCGCGGGTCGGTGTCGCCAAGGGCTTGCCCGACCTGCTCTGTGTGGACATGGGCGGGACCAGCTACGACGTCTCGGTGGTTCGCGGCGGAATCGCGCCCGCCGAGCCGGGCTGGAACTGGCATCACCGCTACGTGATCGGTCTGCCGATGGTCAGCGTCGAGACCCTTGGCGCCGGGGGCGGCTCGCTGTGCCAGGTCCGCGCGGGCCGGCTCGAGGTCGGCCCGGAGAGTGCGGGCGCCGATCCCGGGCCCGTCTGCTACGGCCGCGGCGGGAAGACGCCGACCGTGACCGACGCCAATCTCCTGCTCGGCCTGCTGTCGGACGAGCCCGGCTTTGCCGGGGGCAGCCTCCAGCTGCGCCGCGAGGGCGTGGTCGAGGCCTTCGACCGCCACGTCGCCGGGCCGCTCGGCTGCA